>CALZHD010000059.1 GCA_945787155.1 uncultured Gammaproteobacteria bacterium
AGGCGATCATCCAATTAGCCCTTTTTATTGATGGGTACTTCCCGATAACTTTGTTACTTTCACTATATCCCTCGTCTCTGCGCCTGATAATATCGTGCGCCTGACCAAGATCAATAAGCGCCGCCGCCGCATAGCTAATTTCTAACCCCTTTTCTAATGGCGTCCATTCTTTAGCGTGGACGGAGCTTGTTATTAATAAAGCTATAAGTAAAAGATATCTCATAACATCACCTCAAGCATTAATTCATCTTGGTAACTGTGATCCATGCTCCTGATTTTGTCAATAGGTTTGTGGCTGAGCTAGAAACCTGCGCCCATTGAAAATCTAAGGTGCCGCTTGAGTTTGTGCTTATCGAGCCACTTATAGAGATAACAGCTAAAACCCCTGCTGAAACAGTTATATTTGACGAAGCATTGATAACAGCGGATTCATGATCGCTAGACCCTACACCATTTGCCGCATTAAGGGCGAATCCAGAATTATCTACTGTGCCGCTATACGTGAATTGTCCTTTAAAATCTACGCCGCTATCCGCGCAAGTTACCGGGATGTTCCCAGTCACCTTATAAAAAGATGACGCATCCAGCGGCCATCCAGCTAAGTCACTATCATCAGTGAGGGTTGTTGTTGCACTTCCTTCATCTGCTTCCTTGTGCTTAGTAATAAAACCAAGGCTGGTCTGTGCTGTTGGCCCAGACTCCACCACAAAATTAGAGCCAGCACCTACGATAAAATTCCCATCTGTTTTGGCTAGTGAATCTATCTCAGAATATGGGTTAAGTAGTACAAAATTAGTCCCGTCATATTGAACATCAACAGGGCCGATCTGAATCGCGCCATTATAGGGATCTGAGCCATCGAGTAATTTTATGCTCGCAGCGCCAATGGCGTTAAAATTAACCGTGCAAGCCCCTGTATTGGCTACATCAGCAAGGAATTGAAACCTTTGTCCAGCAGCATAAGCCGCCGGAGAAATAGGCAAGCTCACCGCGTAAGTGTCCGTTCCAGCTGCACTCGCCCCACCATAGGTTAAGGTGTTTTTTGTGACTTGATCGGCGGCGGCGTAGTCAGTCAACGCTGCGGCATTACTGACACCGGTGTGTCGATAAGTGGCCATTGGAAGATTGGCGGTAATGACCGTTTGACCGTCTTTCGTTATCGCAGTTGTCAACCCTGTCGCAATATCGTTGATGACGGCGTTATATTTAGCGCTTTCAATCAGCGTCGACGCGACCGCTGGGAATGAAGCTGCTGGTGGCGTGTAGACGCCGCTACCGTTATATGCCATAACTGATACCTCTAATATTTAACATTATCGCTGCCTCTCCTGATTCGCACTAACCGCCCCAGCAATGGATGACTGACCGATAATGCCCATAATGGCTTTTTTCATTGAGTCATCAGGTGCTTGTGATAAAACCTCAGCTAATTTTTTAGGGTTAGTCTGAAGGTCAAGAATCAACCTCTGATAGTCATCACCATAATTTTTATGAGCAAGGCGTTTTAATAAATGGTTAGCAACCATGATCTCCCTGACCAAGGCATTAGGGAGCTGTGGTTTTGACTGTGTTGAAATATCAGACAAAACACTATCAACGCGTGAAGCCATTTTCTTTGCTTCTTGGTTTGTTAATAATTCATCAGCTACCTTGTTGACAGCCGTGAGTTTTTCTTCAGGAAGAACGTCACCTAACTTCTCATACCGATTAAACCCTGTGGATCTTTTCATCGTTCTTGGTGCATTTCGTAAAGCATTGTTAAACGTTGATGCTGATTCTGCCCCCATTGGATTTGTGAGCGATTTGGATAATTCCCGCCCAACATTCATCTCATTTACAGGCTTTGACAGGTCTGCAAATGTTTGTCTTGCCTGCCCATAAGTTCTTTCAACCGCGTTTATTTGGTCGTCGATGCTTTGTTTGACACTATTGAGCGCTTTTACATCAAACTCATTTTTACCGTCAACTGTCTTACCCATTAAGCGCTTAATGTGCTTTGAAAGCGAGTGAAGGGCGACAGGGGAGTTGTCTTGGAGTTTTTCTTTTATCCCCAGTAAAGGGTTAACGATGGCGTCATCATTCTTGTTTTTAGCAATAATATCATCGATCTTGCTAGTAACTGGTGCAACATTAACCTTCGCTGTAGAGGCGTCAACCGCATCATAGAGTGGTTTTGTCTCAGCGCTTCTTCTGGAAACTGCTCTGGTCATATCATCGTCAGTACCGGCAATAGCATCAATAATGCGTTTTCTTTGGTTTTCCTGT
Source organism: uncultured Gammaproteobacteria bacterium (assembly GCA_945787155.1). Taxonomy (GTDB): domain Bacteria; phylum Pseudomonadota; class Gammaproteobacteria; order SZUA-140; family SZUA-140; genus SZUA-76. The sequence goes on from CALZHD010000059.1 coordinate 2,266, forward strand.
CCCTTGTAAATACTACCCATCTTGTCGGCAATGGGGGATTTTTTAGCAACATCTTTCTCCATCCTGACAATTGGAGAGCCAAACATATCATCGGCCGATCTATTTGCCTTTGCGATAGCCTGGCCTGATGTTTGACCTTTCTGGGCTTTATTCAAGGCATCCACTATCTTTTCACGACCAGAGCCCGCAATCGTGCGGTAAGTATCTGCAACGTCTTTAGCACGTCCGCCGTGAGTAAGCGGCCTAATAAGTCGTTTAACAGCTTCGGCAATTTTCCCGGCACCCGCAGCAACCGGGATACCAAGGGCCGTCAACCCTCCGCCAAATAAAGCGCCTGTCTTGGCCTGGTCGGCCTTCTCAGCCCAATAATCTTCATTGTAAGCTGGTATGGATACACCATATCCCGCGCCTATCGCAGCATTCCCCGCTATCTTGCCCGGAATAGTGGCGGCTTTTGAGGCGGCGCTGCCGGGAATCGCCATTGAGGCTATATTTCCGGCAATTCTGTCCTTATCAAAACCCTCATCACCCTCAGCCACACGGCCAGCCTGGTATTTCTTCTCTTTTTCCCTTAAAAGATGGCTAAACCCCTCTTCTGGGATTTCTTCAATCAAACCTGTTTTTTCAGCCAGCCAATTGTTTAATTTATCCCCAGACTTCCTGACATCCTCTGGAATGGCTTCATATAAGAGCTGGGCAAGGCCGTCAATCGGGTCTCTTAACCCCTGAACGAAACCCGAATACACCTCAGCAGGCTCGTCTGATGGCTTTTCCACGACAGGCAGGTCTTGAGCTTTTTCTTTCTCAAGCCTTAACCTGAACTCGAATTCCTCTTCTTCATTCACTGTCTTGCTTTCCATTCCTGGTAGCGCTTTTCTTTCTCAGCGTCATAGGCCGTAGACACATCTGGAGAATCACCTTCGTTGAGATGGTCATATTTACCCCAGATTTCTTTAACCGTATCCAGAGCTGCACGTCGCTGATCGATCGGGATAGTTGGATCACCAACCTTACCTGCCATTTCTTTATAAATAACCACATCTCTATCAGATTGTGGGCCTTCCATCCTTGGCATTTTAGACACCAACGCACCGCCAATGGCTTTTAACTGCGCCGACTGTGTGGCGCCCTCTGGAGATACTCCAACTATACCGCCCAGGTAATCAGCCGCCGCCCCTACACCACTTCCCGTTGGGGATTCATTGGCTAAAATATTATCCGCCTCTGAAATAAGACCCCCAATACCCGACATGCTATGTTGTCGAGCCGCAACCGATTTAGCCGTCTCAATCGCAGCGTCTACCTTTGGCTTTAGCTTGAGCTGGCTTTCAAGTTTCCCCGTCTCTTTTGAACCTGTAATGTCACCTTGTAATTCAGGGTCATCCTGGCTTCTAACAAATGAATCATCGGGCTTTGATATATCGCCGGTTCTCGCATCGCCCACGACGTAACCTTCTTTCGTTGGTAAGAATTGGAAATATGGGTTTGACCGCCTACCGCCTTGACCTCTCAGCATCGCCTGTGTAACCCCTTGCAATGCCTGATTGTCTTTTGTATGGGGGTTTGTGGCCGCCATAATTGCCGCTTTTTGCGGATCGCCGGGAATAGCAGGCTGAACAGGTTGATAGTCCTGACCGCGCAACGGGCCGCCTGTTTGTGGTCGTCCGGTCATGGCTTCAATGATCTTCTGAGTCGCGGCAGATTGGCCTGCTTTGCTTTTATCTTCGAGGGCTTTTTCCTGCTGCGAAACATCACCAAGCCCCTTGCTAGTCATGTATGCCTGTAAAAGACGCGTGATGCCTTCTCCCATGCCTTGAGGGACAACGCGGCCACTTACCATCTGTGATGGTGTGCCTTGTAATGACTGAGCTTGTAGGGCTTCTAAGAGCTTCCTACGGCTTGCTAGTTGCTGTTCGTCAATACCAGGCATTAAAAGTACCCTCCAGCCAACCCACCCGCACCAAGCCCAAACAACCCAGACATCATCGCGTTCCGCTGTGCGACATCAGCGTTATGGCCTGCCATATTATATTGCGATTGACCTTGGGCCGCGCCCATATAATCAGGGCCAGCCACCGCCTGCTGACTGCCGTAGGGCTGGAAAGTAGGCATGCCAATCTGAGAACCTGACCTAAAAGCGTTTGCTTCGTTCAAAGGCAATTGCCGCTCAAGTAAGGCTTCTTGTATTGCCTGTCGCCTTGAGTCGAGGCCAGACGTAAAATCAGCCATACCCTCCCTGCCTTGCTGCTGTCTTCCAAGCATTGACGAGGTGTATTCTCTCCCTGCCTGGTCGGTGGCTTGTATTTCGGCCTGCTGTCTTGCGTCTGTTCTTTGACGGTCTAACTGCTCCATTTCACGATTAAACGCCTCGCTCCCTACTGGGATGCCTTGTGCTACCAATTGTGCGCGTTTTCGCTCCGTGTCACGGTCAATGTCAGTATCGACTCTAGCCAACATTGAGTCCATGACGCGTTGACGATTTTCACCGTAAGTAGGTAATTTGCCTGATGGCCCTTGATACTGTCCCGGTGAGCCTTCGACCTGAAATCTGTTTGCAAACAGGTCGGACATTTGACCGATTCCCTGAAGGCCCAATTCACCCATCTTCTGCCGTGTCTGATTATCAAGGTCGAATAGCCTTTGTCCTTCTGGCGTAAAGTTTATATCGGAGCGCCACTGGTCTGCATTTATCCTTGATGTAAAGTCTGACCTGTCAGGCATTTCCGGCCTGTCCCGCATGGCTTCATGGTGCCCAGCGCCTCCAGGCTGCATCGACGCGACGATGCCTGAATTTGGGGTTCCCGCCCCCGGAATGGCTGAATTTTGATATCCTCCTGTGGCAGATTCAAATTCAGCCATTGCCGTGTCATAACCTGCCTGATCAAAGACATCTTCGCCTAAGTTTGTCCACGTCCTTGAACCATAGGGAGTGTACTCATCGGGCCTGTTGGCTTGTGTCGCAGACCTTGCGGCTTCTAAATTACCGGCGGCTGTCGCTTCTGCTGCGCCGGTGTAATTTGGTGGAGGTGGGGGGCTGGGTGAGCACATTAGGCGCGATTCTCCTTAATTACTGGAAGCGCTGTCTGCACCGTTTTTGAATACTGATAGCCAATTCTATCATAACCTGCGCTTTCTACAAATAAACTTGCTTTATTCTCAGCTTTTACAGTGACGTTAATCTCTACAACTTTTTTCTCATTAAAGAGGTCATTTTCCACAAAATCAAGAAAGTTTCTTGAGTGCCCGCTTCTCCTGTATTCCTTTTTCATGAAAAGCGTGTCCTCAGTCGCTATCAGCGCGCCAGTGTGCATCGAGTGCATAACGTAAGCCCCAAGGTTCCCAGCTAATACCCCGCCAATCCTGGCTGTGTACATGAAATAAAGCCCCATCCCCTCATACTGGAGATACCGCGCTTTATCCATATTAAGCCCCTGTCCATGGCGGTAGCCTTCTGTCTCATCCCAGTGCAATTGGTAATTTTCTTGCAATTCACCCCATATATCGTCAATCTTCTCAATGGCAAATTGCATCAAATCACCCCGCCAGACTCGTAAACATAATCATTGGCAATCCAGTGAACCTCCAAATCGTTTGAGTTCACTTTTAACCCCCCTGAAACACAATATCCAACATTCGGAACAGGGGATAGCCACTGTTTTGTGACAGACAACCCAGCCGCCCAGTAAGCCTCATCCCAGTTATCAACGTCCCATTTTGCCTTGTCTGTTACGGAATAAGTTGATGTTCCTGTGATTTCGTTATCGCTAAAATCAATATCAAACCCAGTTAAAAACTCAATACTTCCGTTCACTTGAAGCAAAGGTCTAAACAGGGTGAACCTTTTCTCGCTGGAGACTTGCCCGAAATAATTAAAAGCAGTCTTTCCAACCCCAACAATATCAGAGCCGTCATCGCTTGTTCCCGACCATGCATTCTGGACAACAGTATCCCCACCAAAATATAACTCATCGTTATACACCTGAAAACAAGAAGCATTCCACGAATCAAACTTACACCATGCCTTTGTGATGGTGTTCATCACATATTGAACGCTGATCGATCCTTCGGATTCTGGAATGTTAAATATCAAAGCAGACCTCAATGGAAGATTTACACAGTCCCATCCAAATTTTGATCCGTGATTTCTTGCTGACTCATTAAACGCGTTTTCAATCTTGTTGGTTGTGGCCACGGTACTGTCAATATCGGCAGACTGAAGGGCTTTAGAAAGCGGAAATACCCCATTTTGCGTAATGGCTAATAAATCACCGCCGTATTTTATGTGACTTCTTCTGCCTATAGGCTTCCCAAGCTGATAAACGCCTACTAATACCCAATCGGCGGCGTTGGCTGGATCTGTCCCCCTATAAACAACTACCTGGCCCTGAGAGGTCATAAACACTGCCGCATCATCTGGCCCGTCACCGGAATCAAACGACCACGTAGCCATCCACATCAAATACCCCCCCTTGTCGCAAAACGAGGATAAATCAAACTCTGTTAAGGCGCCTCCAGCAGCTTTAGCCGATAAGTACCAAAAGGATAAAGTGTCCTTCTCGATGAAATATAGTCTTCCCTTATACTCGTTGGCATCTACTATCGAGGATGAAGTAAGCCCGGTTAATGCCGGAGATGACACGCCCGTTACCGAAAGCCATGTAGAACCATTATAGTAAAGGGGAGAATCAACCCCATTAAACATCATTAAGTAATTATTCGTGCCATCACCAAAGTTTAACGTCTGGAATTTTCCATCGGTGACAGTGGCAGACTGGGCGGAAGCGGCACCAGAAGTGGATACGTCCCACACATCATTATCATCAACGGCGAACATCTCGGTCGCGCCGTCCATTTTGTTGTAAACCGCCAGCGTCTCTACTGCTCCGGTAATGCCTGTTCCGTAAGTAGTATAGCCACCTCTTAGCTGACAATCTGACGTTGTGGGGAACCAGTTAATAAGCTGTATCGCATCAACCGGCGACATATTAGCCACAGCGTCCCTTGCATTCCACCCGCCAATAGGGGCAGAAATACTCTCCACCGTTGATACTTGGCTTTTTCTGCCTTTTCTTTTAGCAGGTTTTCTCATAGTGGCCACGTTCCCTGACTCACAACAACCCCTCTGTCATTATTCCTTGAGTCGCCAAGGTTTAAACTTTTATTCACACCTTGGCGTGCTAATTCACCAGCAACCATAAGCTCATAGGAATTAAAATCCTCTTCGTACTCGAAGCCTTTTTCCTTCTTCCACCGCCATCTCAAGCCTTTAAGCAAAATAGGCTCTGGAAGTAAAAGCGTGTCGGTATCCTCAGTGAAATACTGCTTATAAGTCGTGCCGTCATTGTCTAAAATACAATTCCATGAAACATACTCAAACGCCCACGTATTGCCAGCCACAGGGGTTGGGGTAGCTAATAACTCTCCACCCCTTACCCTTACCTGATAATGCGGGGAGGTGTTTGAAAAACCTTTCTCTGCCTGCCAATCACTCCCGTCAATGACTTCTAAAGGAAGGCTTTCTGTTCTGTCCCATAAAGTATCATTCTTAAAGTTCCTGAAATTATTGGTGGCAATCGCCGTAATTGCTCCTTGGCTCTCAGTCGCAACAGAGGTATGAGTCGCCTCAAAAGTCAATCTTTGCCAATCCCCTCGACCAGACAAGTCCTCAATCTCTTCTTCTAGCAGTGAGAGAATTTGAGCGACTTGCTCATCAGTAGACCCATAGACCGTATTAGGAACTGTTAATCCAGTCCTTTTACAAAACCGTTGGATCAGGGCAAGCATAGTCATTGTGCAATTGCCTTAATAATGTTTTCTTCCTTCATCAAGTGGTGAGGCTTTTTCCCGAACTTCTCCTGGTACTGATCAGCGAGTGTTTTTGAGTTTTCTTCAGGCTCAATAATATCGGATACCGAAATATCATCAGAAATGTTATTTTCTGAAACACCATAAATATTGCTCTTATCCACCAAGGCGTTTACCTGTCTTTGAAGTGAATCAATCGTGCCTTTTAACTGCGCGTTTTCATCCTTCAATGCTGAAACTTCCATCACTAAGGGGCCGTGAGATTCCGCCGCCTGTAACCAGGCTTTAGCCTTGTTTCTTAACTCCATACCCCCCATTCCTATGCGCTTCAACCCCTCGCCATTGACCGCCGCAAGGTCTTCTATCGTATGACAACCCGCAGACAAAAGGTTTTTCACCTGCGCTGGAGAGATAGAACTCCAATCTCGAACGGACGTACCATTAACCGGCGCTTCCTGGCCATTACGCCAATTTTCAAGACCTTTTTTCCATATTTCAGCCCATTCCGGCTTAATCCGGCCATCCCTGAGATTTTTTTCCATGTTGATCAACCATGTGTCAACTTTGTACTCCACGCAGTCTTTTGAAAAAGGCGGCGTTACTAAAGCGAAATCAACGTCTTTCGACACTGCACGCCCCGCAGCTAAACTTGCGGCTTTGTCCTCAATGGGTCTACGCTCAAATCTAACGTAAGCCGGTCTTTTTTCCTTCTCTTCAAAATCGATCATAATATTTCCTGTCTGGATTTATTAAGGGGGCCGAAGCCCCCGGTTAGTTATGCCGCCGTCGCATCATCCATAAAAGGACGGTCTAGCTCCATTTCAGCAAGCCCTGTTGATGGCGTGTCGATTGCGGAAGCACCGATACACTTCTTCACGCGATCCCCCGCAACCACAGCATCATCCGCTGTTCCGGCTGTAGCGGTCGCATAAACAAGCCCGTTATCAGCAAAACTTGCCGCAACTTTACCTACACCTTTACCGCTGATCTGATACCATCCGTATTGACTTGCAACATTAATACTCATTGCAAGCCCTACACGACCAATATCATTAGCGGCAAGTAGCGTAGTGGTAAACCCGTCCTCATGGATTAATGCGAACGAACCCACCACTGTCGAGGCAACGCCTGAACAATAGATAAACTCGCCCTCTCCGTAAGTAGGGTCATAAGCGCGAACAATCGTGCCTAATGGATGGTTTTGAGTCGTCGAGGTATCTGCGATTCCCTGACTACCAACCACCGTATCTGTAATATGAAAAGCCATATTTATTCTCCTGAATTACAGCAAAATGGTAGTAAATTACTCTACCACGACTCCTTGCTGGTTTCTGTTTGAAAGTGTGAGATTACCCATCCATACAATAGGCACAACCGCGCCATCCTGGTTGATAGGTCGCTGCTCGCCCATAATCTCAAGATCTGCATCCTTATGAACACAAAGCCCCAGATACTCAGTATTGAGCATGTACGCATGACTAGCAGGGATGCCTGAGTTACCATCAAATAACACATCAGCGCCTTTGTACTTCAGGGTAGCAAGACCTGCATCGGCAGAGCTTGAATCCATGTAGCGCTTGAGTGATGTTTGTGACGCCTCAAAATACTGGTAATAAGTATTATCCATCACAATCAAATCAGGCTGATCATCTGGTCCACGGTCGAGGTTCAACCACAATGGCAAGAGCATTGAATTTTCAATGGTCGATGCACTCGATGTAACTGAGTTTGCCGTGCAATCAAAAATCTGATTCTGCCAGAATGAAAAAGTGGATGAATTTATCCCACCAACCGTACCTGTTCCAGCATCAGCCACTAAGGCTTGTAGGCCGTTTACCTGATCGGTAGTGGTGCCATCTGAATAAATATCGCTGGAGAAGTTATTGTTAAACGTTCTCAGAGCGTTTTTAATCTTTGACTTGGCCAGGTTGACGATTCGACTATCACCTGAGTTAATGCGAAGCTCACGACCACTTGACACAACATTCAAAGCAATTTGACGCCACTCATATTCCGCCGCCGAAATAACATCGGACGCCTGAATATTGAGCGTATCCCAATCACTATAACGCTGATAGGTCGAGTTCTCCGCGTAATCGAGCGGTGTGACAATGGTCAATCCGCCATCTTCTTTGCGGTAATTCCCCTTCTTCATAATGCGCTTTAACAGCGCGTTACGATTAGAGAGATTATCCTTAATTTCCTTACGGTGCTTACGGAAAGTGGTAGAGACCAGTTCCGTAAATGTACTATTTGGAGATGCCATTATATGACTCCTTAGTTACGGGTTTTAATATCACGAAGAGTTTCGTGCATGGTGTCTTCCATCGTTCCAACTGGCCCTGTAGGGGTTCTTTTGGTGTCGCGGCTTCTGACGTTCGTAGACTTTGCTTTTTTGGCGGTATTGGCGCGCACCTTACTTTCCTCAAGCAGGGATTCCTCTTTTACCTTGAGGATTCTGTCTTGTTCTTTCTGGCGAGTAACGTGATTAGCCCAAACTGCTTTTTCATAAGCATCTTCTAATGAGACACCGGCGTTTAAAAAAGGAATTAAATCGTCGGCAACCTCATCAAAATAAGAATGCTCGGGGTCAGAGGCAAACGCCTCTACTTCACTTTGAACCTTCTCCCTTGCCGCCTGTAGGGTGGCTTCCTGGGTCTTGCTCAAAGTAGATTTCACACCATTCAGCTCATCTTGTAGTTTTTGAATGGCAGGGTCAACTGTTGCCTCAGTCCCATCGGTAGTAACGCCGTAGTTCTGAGCAAGCTGATTGAATAATTGTACTTTCTCTTGTGGTGACGCGGTTGAAAGGCGATAGTGTGCATTCATCATCGTCTTTACCATCGTAGGCTCATCGATACCCTGGGTTTTTAACATATCAGAGTAAGGGGCCATCGTATCACGCATAATACGGCCTAGATTCGAATCGCCACGATCTTTCTCAAGCCCCTCTTTCATTTGCGTTTCACGCTGCTCGATGTAGTCTTGCGCTTCTGGTGGGAGGTTATTCCATATATCATGGCTTTCTTTCTTCCACGACTGAGGGGCAGGGCGATCAATCGCCTCTTCAGTGACTTCCTCAGGAGTCTCGGCTTCTAACTGATCGTCAGGGGATAGCTGATCTTCTGTTTCAATCTCTTCAATTGGAACATCTTCATTTGCGACCTCATCCGCAGGAAATAACTCATCAGAGAGGGTTTCCTGTGCTGATTCCATATTAATATCGCTGTCTGCGATTGCTTCATTTTCCATGCTGATCTCCAGTTATTTTCTGACGAACTCTATGTTTGTGTGTTTTAACTCTTGCTCAAGTTTCTCACGCTGCTTGGTGGGCATTTGGGCAATAGAATAATCTACCGTCCTATCAATATCCCTTTCCAGTTTATCTTCAGCCGTTTTTAGCTTCTTGGTGTTTTCCTCCACTATCCCAACCTCATAAGGCACACAATCGTTCCTCGCCATATCGTCGAGGCGCTTCTGTTTTGAAGTAATAGGCCGGCCATCAATAGGAGACTCGTAATCTTCAAACATCGGTGCAATCATGGGTGTTGATATTAATTTCCTCGTCGATGCGCCGCAATCACAGGTCTGCTCATCCTTATAATTAGCCAATTTGAGGTATCTATCAAATTTATGGCCATTTTCACACAAATATTCATAAAGCGGCATTGTTCACCTTCGCAATTGATGTTTTATGCTTATCTAACATAGATTGAATTTCGCTCTTATGCTTAACTAACATTTCTTTTAGTGCTGATTTTGCTTCTATTTCGTCCATATTTTGTTTTGAGCTATTCATCGCTTCAATATGCTTTAACTGCATGGTTGCTAATTTCTTATCGAAATCAAGCTGCATCTTTTCAGCTTCCAGTTTTCTGAACTGGTCATCTAAAGCATCTCCAGCTTTTTGCTGTTCGTCTTTGAATTGCTGCTGATCATTCATGAGTTTCTGCTGGGCCTGCTGGAACTCCTTCGCCTGTTTCTCCATTTCAGGGCTTTGTTTTGGCTTTGGCTCCTCCATCTTTTTAAGCTCATCTTCAACGTCACGGCCAAACCGGTATCGCCTGACAACGCCCAGCATCATCTGTTTAGCCACTGGAAAAGGCATTACCCCATTTTCAATCATGGGCATCATGCCATTCATAAACTGGGCCATTGCATTCATAAATTCAGCAACATGTTCTTTATCTTCGGTCGCTTCAACGTCGAGTGTTGAATTTGTCTCGATATCTATCCGATAACCCTTTTTATCGCCAGTCAGTACATCGGTGATTTCTTTCCATGAGGGCATCTGTGACAACTGGATAAGCATGGGGTCGGGCTGTTGTTGTGACATAACACTAGCCTTAACCGCATCAACCGCCTGAGCCTTTTCCTTCGATGTAGGGTAAGGGAGGTTGGTCATCTCCTTCCACGTCAGTTCAGAAAACTTGGTCGCGGCAATTTCGAGCATGATTTTCATCAAATCGAGCGAATATCGTTGTACCTCTTTTTGAAGCCTTTTCAGCCTCATAGTGCCCCACGATTCCTTTATTTTCTGGGCGCCCAAAGTCTCAGAGGCTTTTGACTGACCTCTTACAATGTCTGAAATACCGGTAATCTCATAAATAACCTGTTTGCAGGACTCACGCGCCACATAAAGCTGCTGGGCCACTACAATCAATTTCTCAACCGGTAACAACCATATTGACTTATCAAGTCCCCCCTGACTCGCCAAGGTCGCCATCTTGTCAGTGGGGATTAATTCATTATCATCACCCTTTAATATTTCTGCTAACTCATCACCAAGCTGACCATCATAAGCGCCCCTCACCTTAATCGCATCAATCACCCTGTTAAGTCTAAGCTGTATTTTGTTTAATTCTTTAGCCTGGTTCTCGTATAACTTATACAAAGCTGTGGGGGTTTGATTCTTCGATTTTTTGACAAACTGAATCGGCTTCGGACAATTAAAGAAACCTTTTAAGCCCAGGGGATCATCTTGAACCTTGAGATAATTGTCCTTGTATTGAGGTGTGATATATTTAACTTTCTTGTCGGATTTATCCCATACCTGATAAACCAGGATCGTTTTACGCTTGCCCTTGTCCTCGTTCTCCGTAGATTCCTCTTCATCTTCCTCCCCGGTGGTAAAGTGAATATCGGCTGGTAATTCGTCAAAAAGCGCCTCAGCTTCAGCTTTATCAAGGTATTTTTCATAAGTCATCCACGGGGTATTTATCCACTTCCTGGCATAACCAAAATACACTCGATCCCAGCAGACAGAATCAACAAAAACCGTCTCATTGTTAACTGTTGAAATATTTTCTTCTGACTCGTTAACGTCGGCATCGTATTTGACCGAAGTAACACCCCGCCCAGGTAGCAACCCATCCAAAACAGCGTCAGAGACCGCATCTTTAAACGGCTCTATATCTTCATCATCAGTATCACAAAGATACTCAAGCATCCGTTGTGAGGCTTCTGAGACAACCTTAGCCAAAGGATCCGCATCGTGAAAACGTCTTTGAATGACCGGACGGGGTGTTTCAGAGAATAAAGCGGGTAAAAGTGTCTCAGTGTTGGAGTATAGAATATTGAACGGGCTGTTTTTCTCAGCCTCGTAAATTTCGACGATTTCCTTACCGCCTTCTAGAAAAGATTTCTCTCGTTTTTTGGCTGTTTTGATCTCTTCCAGCCAAATCCCGATTTCCTCAGTTCTATTCTTCCCTTTCTCGTCGTTTTCTATCAAAATGGGCCTTCTTTATTTCGCCAAAATTAACAACTCTGATATTTCCAGCCTTAAAACGCTGACTTTGAGTAAGGTCCGGCATTTGAATTGTACTCCGTCGCCACGTTAAAGACAAATAACGCCAAGAATCAGCAGCATGTGAATGCTCATCGTGCACCGTATCCTTTGAAAAATCCTTCTTAATCTGGTCATACTCTCTACGGTAAGACTTTAAATGCTCCAACCCCTCGTCACACTTCTCAGCATCAAAATACGCCTTATGGAACGTCGCCCTACCCGCTTGATGGCCATCCTCCTTGGAAAGATTCGGCACCGGGGCAAAATCACCCACGTTCTCTTCAATAAATTGCTGTAATATCGACTTACCCCCCATCCCCATGCGTTTAGGAATCGCATCATGAGGCACCCAGTGACAACCATACACATAACCAAATTCAGCCGTCTTTTTCCGCAACATCTCAGCGTAAAATGGGATTTCCTTAAAATTATCCTCAAAAAAATCAATCACGCGAATCTCATTCGCAATCACTTGATAAAACCACACCGATGTCGAATCGGATCGGCCAATGTCCCACGAGGTAAATACAGGGAATCCCTCAGTGTGACCTACCTCACAAATCCGCCCCCCCAATGCAACCTCAGCAATGCTTTCGCCCCATACAGACCCCGGCAAAGCAGCCTCAAAACTACAAAAATACTCCTGCAACCATAAAGCCTTACCATAAGCATCACCATGCTCTGACTGTAGCTCCTTCAGCTCATTCAACAACTGGGCATCCGTGAAAACACCCGTTTCCTTGTTCGTCAAAACCTCACTGAACCAATCATCAGACTTACCCGCCATCTGGAGCATCTTGTAAAAATGATTCTTACCACGAGGGGTAGAATTAAACGCCGCCCAGCCATTGTTCTCTAACAATATCGGCCTCAACAAGCCCCACGACGAAGGGTCAGACAAGGCATACTCGGAAAACGTCAATCCAACCGGGGGAGACCCCACCAAAGAATCATAATTATCACTCCCCATCAACTGAAAAGTAGACCCATTATGAAACTCGATCTTCATCTCCTGCTGTAGAGTGTTCTTCCTAATAGCCTCAGGGAAAGCCTCATCAATACGCTTGCGCCCGGTATGAGGATTGATCGCCGTCCAGATCGCCTTACGACACTGCTCATACTTAGGCAGCAAATACCAGTAATTACCCACCCGCTCATGCGCAGCACACGCGTTATGATGCAAATATACGTCATCCTTACCACTACGCCTATGCCAGCACGACAACGACCGCCGTGCACCGTCACGCAAACTACCCCATAAGGGCTTCTGGTAATCCCGCGGCTTCCACTGATAAGGCAGCGTTATATTAATAGTCTTACTCATAAAACCCTAACCCACTTGCAGTTATCCCACACATAAACCTTGTCTCCTACTAACGCTTCCATGAGATTCCCCAAAAGTATCAATCACTTGTTCGACCGCAATGATACAGAAAAGTCTCAAAATAAACGATAAACCCACTAAGACAAGTAAGGCTTTGAAAATTAGCTCGGGTAGATATTGGGCATATAGCAACCTAACACACCCCCCGCCTGCCTTGAACCCACCCCCCCTTCTCTTGCTCATCGGTGATCATCCGTTAGTTATCAATGATTTATGATTGAATTCGTGGTGCGTGATGATGTACTGGTAGAGACTGACACATGACTGAATGCATCGACAAACCTGGTGATTGCCATGTAATTGCATAGACAAGTGTGCTCATGAGCGCGGTAATCCTATTTAACATAATATCGGTTACGCGTAGTTGTGCGTATTCCGCCAAAATCTCG
>CALZHD010000060.1 GCA_945787155.1 uncultured Gammaproteobacteria bacterium
TTCTCAACGCTTTTACTGACACCGGTCAGCACCTTGACCATATCCTCTGCCTGCGCATAGCGTAGATAGATCACACGGGTATTACCACCACTCTCTAATGGGGTATCGAGGTGAGAGATGATCGCTCGAATCCTCAACCGTCCAGACTTGCCGCCACCAACTAGAATGCTATTGGTACGCTCATCGGCGAGTAACACGGGTGCGCCACCCGCCGCGACAGCGCCCCTTTTCTTCCCCTGGCCCTGTTGCTCCAGCGAAGTCATAATGCGCACCACTTCAGCGGCCGAGGCGTGCTCAAGCTGAATAATCTCGATCTCGTCATTGCTGGGGGTATCGATACGATTAATGATATTCATCAAACGCGTAATATTGGCGGCACGATCAGAGATGATCAAAATATTGGCGGGTACATAGGCGGCCAGATGCCCTTGCTGTGGTACCAGTGGACGCAAAATCGGCACCAGCTGTGATGAAGAGACATTCCTCAATGTAATCACGCGCGTCACAATTTCATCACCTGAACCCGGTGATCTCGCATCCGCCAGTGGCATCGCTTTCTGTTTGGCGCTCGCATCAGGCAGGATCTTGATCACGTTGCCACTCGGTACCGCCGAAAAGCCGTGCACTTCTAAAATCGATAAAAAGATGCTGTAGAGTTCATCGCTCTCCATCGGGTGAGACGAGATGATGGTCACCTTGCCTTTCACACGCGGATCGACGATGAAATTCTTGCCGGTCGCCTCGGAGACGGTGCTGATCACTGCACTGATATCGGCATCTTTGAGGTTCAGGGTGACGCTTTTGGCGAGCGTAATCGTTGAAAAACAGACAGACAGGATCAGCGCAACACATAACGCCCCGTTCCGAGCGATGCTACGACACCCCATCTGATAATACTTAATATGCTGCAAACTTCTTCTCGCTATACCTTTAAAACCCTGGAAAAATCTGGCGCCATCTTGTGGAATCCAGAGCAATCTCGCCCTTTATTGTTACAAAACAATGTCATAACAAAACTAGCGGCATCTTTAGTTAAAAACTGACGCCTATCCACTTGAAGTGGGGAGACTTATCTTACTCAATACTAACGTCAAATGACTGTGCACGCCCATTTCTTTTTATATCTAACCTCACGCTATTCGCTGTTTGCAGGCTTCGCAGTACATTAAGCCCCTTTGCTGGTGTGTCGAGCTGAATGCCATTCACTGCGGTTACGATATCCCCCGACATCAACCCCACCTGATCAAACAGCGCACGATCGCGCCCTGGACTGACTTCATAACCCACAAAGCGCCCTCTCTCACTTTTGGGATTCATCTTGATTGCATCGGTAAGACGCTGCGGTTCACGCATCAGATCTTCGCGGTACTGCTTAAGATTGAGCGCTCTGCCTGACCCTCTGCGAGCCGCATCATTGCGTGCTGATGGAGACGACCTACCCACTCCAAGCGCCTCTTTAGGCAATTCAAGCGTCTCAAGGGCGCCATTTCGCATCAAAATAACATTGCTCTCATGCACCTCTTTAAGGGTTACGCCACCCGATAACTTGGCATTGACCGGATAAAATTGCTCCTTGCCATTCGCCTCCGCGATAATCGCACCGCCACCGTTTTCCGAGACATAGACACCACGGAGTGTCAGCTTGAGTTTAGTCTTGGGGATCTCTTTCTGCACAATGGCGGGTGCTACCGCCCGGCTCTCTTTACCAAAAAGACTCCAGCGCGCGATATTCCAGCCGCCACTTGCCACTGCCTGCCGCTGCAGATCGACCGCCTGCGCAAGCGGTGGAGGCTCACTTTCAACCGCGGGCACCAGCCGCCAGCTCAGCACTGCGGCACTATAGGCCAGCAATACCACCAGCGTGACGTTGACCGCCGTAACCAGCTGCGTTGAGCCGACGCCCTTCGCGGCCAGCCCTGGCAACCCTTTCCAGTCAAAAGACAATTTCATCGCCATCTCTTAATGTATGAACCCATTACTCATATTTGTAGATAATACAATTAGTGCAGTTAGTAAACATAGAGCACGTGCCACTTCTTTAACGACTATAAAAAGAGGTACATAATAATTCTGTAACACAAATCCAGCATGCATGAGTTCTCAAAACCAGTAAAAAGCTAAGTCTTGATACTTTTTTCTAAAAAAATGAATTCTTATACACAATTGCAGATGCTGTTTTCACCAAACTATTGCAAACTGCACGATAATATTGTAAGGCCTGCTAACCCATTGTTTTTCAGTCAATATAACTTTCGATCAAAAACTACACAATTTAATGTCAGCCCTTGAGTTATAACGATTTCAGCCCTTATAACCAATACTTTCCACAGAGTTATCCACAGTTTTTGTGGAAAACTCTCAATCCTCAATCACGACAAGCAGTTAGGTGAACTTTTTATGACACGCCATGATTCATGGAACACTTTCGGTGAAACACTCCTGCTTTTTTCACCAGCGAAAGAGCGTCCATTGCGGAATCAACAGCCCTTCATCGAGCTCGTTTTTGCGACTATCAAGACTACCATCACCATCGGTATCGACCAGATAATAGGTAAACCCCTTACGTGGAGTGATTTTGATCATGTAGAGCTGGCCATTGGCACGATACTCCTCAATGATCTCGGCCTGACTACGAGTAATCGTGATCTCGGGCTCATCAGGTTCGGGCTCAGCCGCCATCACCAGTGCTGTGCCGCCCACCGTCAAAATCAGGCATAACAACAGTTGAAACAGTCTCTTCATAGATCCAGTCATCTCTCACACGCTTGTGCGGACAATTCAAACCCGCGTTGTTGATAGTGGCGAAAATCTCAGCGTCCACTGCCTGCTGGCTATCCAACACCTCAAAAGTTTAACATCCTCGGCGCTAATCGTTCTCTCTGCCATCAGTGCCTGCTCTAATCAACTCAGCAGGCCGAACGAAACGCTTTTTGACTCTGCAATTTTATAATCGCGGCCACTAATACGCTTCCGATGTAATAGCTATGTTGCCGTATTTGGCAAGGGGGTGCCATTGCCTGCATACTGCGCCTTGCTGCGAAACACCTCGGGAGCACTGAATCCGTATTTATTAGGTTGAAAGAGCAGTGAACACATATTAGCAGATCATCCCTGCTCATAAACCAACTATTATTAACTGCAAACTATTAATTTAAGAATCGATGACTAAAAACAGCTCTGACAAATCCCTGAGAATGGAGCGGGATAACCCACTGCTGATCCTGATCGATGGCTCTTCCTATCTTTATCGTGCCTTCCATGCGATGCCGCCGCTAACCAACTCACAAGGCCAGGCAACCGGCGCAATCTACGGCGTAATCAACATGTTACGCACGCTGATCAAAGAATACGGACCCGATTACATCGCCGTGGTATTTGACGCCAAGGGCAAGACTTTTCGCGATGAGCTGTTTGAGCAGTACAAGGCCAACCGCCCACCGATGCCCGATGAACTACGTTCACAGATCGAACCGCTGCACGCGGTGGTACGCGCCATGGGACTGCCGTGCCTGGTCGAAGAGGGGGTCGAGGCCGATGACGTGATCGGCACACTAGCACTGCAGGCGGCTGCGGATGGTATCCACACCGTAATCTCCACCGGTGACAAAGATATGGCACAACTGGTCAACAGTCACATCACGCTGATCAACACGATGACCAACAAAACACTCGACCGCGCCGGTGTCATCGAGAAGTTTGGCCTGCCGCCAGAACAGATCATCGACTACCTCGCGCTGATCGGCGATACCTCGGACAATATCCCCGGCATCCCCGGCGTCGGCCCCAAGACCGCCGTCAAATGGTTTACCCAGTACGGTTCGCTCGATGAGATCATCAACCAGGCCGACACCATCAAAGGCAAGATTGGCGAGAAGTTCCGCGCTAACATGGCACAACTGCCCCTCTCTCGCCAGCTTGCGACCATCAAGCTCGATGTCCCGCTAACGGTCACCCCTGAGACACTACAGCCACAAAGCGCTGACAACGATGCGCTGCGCGAACTATATCAACGGCTGGAGTTCAAGCGCTGGCTCGAAGAGCTACTACAACAACAGGATGAGACTACTGACGAGATCGCCGATCCTCAGGACGGCGCGCTGGAACGCAACTATGAAACGATTCTCGATGAAGCGGCACTCGATCGCTGGATTGAACGCCTGAAGCACGCCGAGCTGTTTGCATTCGACACCGAAACCACCAGCCTCGACTACATCGACGCTGAAATTGTCGGCGTCTCATTTGCCATCGAAACCGGTGAAGCCGCCTATGTGCCGCTCGCCCACGATTATGTCGAGGCGCCCGCACAACTCGATCGCAGCGCGGTTCTGCAACGATTGCGTCCCCTGCTCGAAGATGAAAGCAAAAAGAAAGTGGGTCAAAATCTCAAATACGACTCAAATGTACTCCTCAACCACGGCATCCAGCTGCGCGGCATCGCATTCGACACCATGCTCGAATCTTATGTACTCAACAGCACCGCTTCGCGCCACGACATGGACTCACTGGCACTAAAATACCTTGGCAAGACGACGATCCATTTTGAAGATGTCGCCGGTAAAGGCGCCAAACAGGTCACTTTTAACCAGGTACCAATTGAAGTCGCTGCGCCCTACGCCGCCGAAGATGCCGACATCACACTACAGTTACACCAAACTTTGTGGCCAAAGATCAAAAATGACACAGGACTTGCCAGGCTGTTCAACGAGATCGAATTGCCACTGCTGCCAATCCTGGCCCAGATGGAGCACCATGGGGTGCTGATCGATGCCCCCATGCTGGAACAACAGAGTAACGAGCTCAGTGAGCGGATGCAGCAGATCGAACAGCAGGCCTTTGCCACCGCCGAACAGGAATTCAATCTCAGCTCACCCAAACAGATTCAGGAAATCCTGTTCGAAAAACAGAAATTACCCGTCATTAAAAAGACACCCAAGGGGCAACCTTCGACAGCGGAAGAGGTGCTACAGGAGCTGGCACTCGACTATCCGCTACCGGTGTTCACACCTCGTACCATCAGGCGGTGACGGCCACCGGGCGGCTTTCATCGAGCAATCCCAACCTGCAAAATATCCCGATCCGCAATAAAGAAGGCAGACGGATTCGCCAGGCCTTTATTGCGCCAGCAGGCAAAGTAATTGTCGCCGCCGATTATTCGCAGATCGAACTGCGCATCATGGCTCACCTCTCCGCTGACGCAGGGCTACTCGACGCCTTTCAGCGCGGTGATGATATCCACCGCGCCACCGCCGCCGAGATATTTAACACCACTGCCATTGGCGTCACCGCAGAACAACGGCGTCGCGCCAAGGCGATCAACTTCGGTCTCATCTACGGCATGTCGGCCTTTGGGCTGGCCAAACAGCTCAGTGTCGGCCGTCACGAGGCACAGGAATATATCGACCTCTATTTTAGTCGCTACCCTGGCGTACTCGCCTACATGGATCGCATGCGTGAAAGCGCCAAAGCCGATGGCTATGTCGAGACCCTCTTCGGCCGCCGCCTCTATCTACCAGAAATCAATGCTCGCAATGCACAGCGCCGTCAGTATGCCGAACGTGCCGCGATCAACGCCCCGATGCAGGGCAGTGCCGCCGACATTATCAAACTGGCGATGCTAAAGACCTCAGCATGGCTCCAAACAGAGTGTCCACCGGGTAGTGCCCCGATCGACGTCACAATGGTGATGCAGGTACACGATGAGCTGGTCTTCGAGGTCTCAGAGGAACGCCTGGCAGCGGCAAGAGAAGGCATTCGTAGCTGCATGAGCGATGCGGCAAAACTGGCCGTGCCATTGGTGGTTGATATCGGGAGCGGCAAGAACTGGGATGAGGCTCATTAAGGGAAAATAGGCACGGATTTTGACACTTTTGTAATTTTTTAAGGTTTTTTTGAAAAAAGTTATAAAAAAAGCTGAACTTTTCCAGACATCGGCCGTCATATGTAACAAGTGTGTCTTTGGACACGCCACTCAGCCTCCCTGAGTGAATATCTCTTACTGAACTACCCCAAGTTCAGTAAGAGTTTTAACCCCCGGTTATTCCCTCCCTCTCTCTAAAATAACCGGGGATTTTTTATCTAAAATTCAACCACCCATCAAGACAGTAGTGCGCCTCTTCGATCCCTGTTTTTTTCAGTGACGAAAACAGTTGCGTCGTAATCTCTTGGTCGCCTTCGGCATTAAACATACTGGCGACTTCGCTACGCACCTGCTGTAGGACGTTAGCGGCACCCCCTCGGCTCAGCTTATCCGACTTTGTCAGCAGAAGATGAACCGGCATCTTTGCCGCACAACACCAGGAGAGCAGCTGATTATCGAGCTCCTGCAATGGACGGCGACAGTCCATCACAATGATGAGTCCCTTCAGTGACTGTCGTGTCTGAAAATAGTCCTCGATCAGCTTCACCCATTTTTGCTTGGCACTGAGCGGCACCTTAGCGTAGCCATAACCCGGCAGATCGGCCAGACGGCGCTCATCAGCGATCTCAAAAAAGTTGATCTGCTGCGTTCGCCCCGGCGTTTTACTGGTGCGCGCCAACCCGTTGATGCCAGTAATGGTATTGATCGCGCTCGATTTACCGGCATTGGATCGCCCCACAATGGCGACTTCCGCGCCTTCGTCTGGCGGCAGCTGGGAGAGCGATGCCACGCTCAACATGAAGGTGGCGCGACGATAGGCGGGGTTCTGATCAGACATCGTAAATTTACACTTTTACACAAATAGTACTCAGGCACTAAAAGCGTTAGCGCTTACCCCCACGCCCGTAGACATAACGGCTCAGACTCATTTCATCGCTGCTCACACGGCGCACCAGATGATCAAGACTGATGATCGCATGCTCAAGAAAAACCACCGCCAAATAAGGGTGCTCGACTCGCAGGCGGTCGTACATCACACGAGACAATCTCATCAGCTGGGTGTTATCAGTGGCAACACGCATGCGCAGCAGCCGTGGCTGACGATCGAAAAAGGACATCTCGCCCACCAGCTCGCCTTCAGTCATACGGCCAATCTCCATCTCGCTACCTCGCTCCTCAAAAACAAGCGCCGTTTCACCAGAGACTACAAAATAGATCGCATCACCTACTTCACCAATATCGGTGATAACATCGCCTTTTTTGTACTCAACCAGCTCGGTGTAATCGAGTAATGTCTGAATTTCCTTAATCGTTAACGATTCACATAGATGCTGCTGATTGAGGAACTGTGCCAGATCAAAAGTTTTTGTTGTCATCAACTATCTCCTGCAAATATATAAACTGCTGACTATTCAAGCCAGAGTGCGTCATTCTTCTCTTAAAGTGCTACGCATAATACCTCATTCACCTCCAAACACCGATAAAATCACCGTAGATATTGCGAACAAATCGAAACTTCAATAGTCTTATCTATATTGAGAACTAATCTCACAACATAAAAACCACAAAATTCTACACACAACCCCCCTTTATTAATTGAGGTGTCATCGATGAAAAGCGTGCTAGCCAGCCTAATACCGTTCCTGTTTTTTGCCTTTGCCCCAGGCTCACATGCCGCAGGCGAGGTGACAGAAGGGGTCAACTACCAACTCGTACAACCCGCTCAGCCCCCCATCAAGAACAGTGGAAAGATCGAAGTGGTCGAGATGTTCTGGTACGGCTGTCCTCACTGCCATCGCTTCCAGACACACCTGGATCGCTGGCTTAAAACCCAACCGGACAATGTTGAATTCATCCGCATCCCGGTCATCCTGCGCGAAAACTGGGCGATTCATGCACGCGCCTTCTTTACCGCTCAAGCACTCGGTAAACTCGAGGAGATCCACAAACCTTTATTTAATGCGATACACAACGAGAAACGCCGCCTCAATACTGAAAAAAGCCTGATGGAATTCTTTGCTGAACACGGCGTCAGCAATGACGACTTCCGCAGCGTGTTTAAATCCTTTAGTGTCAACAGCAAGGTAAGACGCGCTGATAAATTCGCCAATAAATATGGCATTCAGGGGACGCCAACCGTGGTTGTCAACGGTAAATATCGCATCGATACTGGCATGGGCAAGCAGGGTTTCCCTGGTGTTATCAAGACCATTAACCATTTAATTTCCATTGAAGGCAACTCTTAAGCCATTTTGTTGTCACATAAGAGTGGCTAATTGGGACAATGACACCAACAATATCCCAATTAAAAATGTGCTCTATTGAATTTGCAATGTGCCGCTACTATTAACTGTTAATGGTGCGGCACGACACATTCCGCTAACAAGAAAACAAATCACATTAATAACCAACCTGATGATTAAATAAACTGAATGCAACCCCTTGAAAGTATAGAGATAAAGCCTATGGCGATAATGAATGATGACTGCATCAAGCTGCTGAGCTTCAACATACAGGTAGGCATGGCATCAACCCATATGCGCCACTATGTGACGCAATGCTGGAAACACCTGCTACCCCACGCCCGATCTTTCGATAATCTCGACCGCATTGCCGACGTCATCAGTGAATTTGACCTCGTAGCGCTACAGGAAGCCGATGGAGGCAGTCTGCGTAGCTTTTTTATCAACCAGGTAGAATATCTTGCGAAAAAAGCCGATTTCCCACACTGGCATCATCAGACCAACCGTAACCTCGGCAAGTTTGCCCAACACAGCAACGGCCTGCTGAGTAAATACAGACCCTATCAGGTCACGACTCACAAACTGCCCGGACTGATCCCCGGTCGAGGGGTGATGGAGGCGCGCTACGGCTCTCCCGACAACCCTCTTATCGTGCTGATGGCACACCTTGCATTGAGCAAAACTGCTCGGACTTATCAGTTCAACTTCATCAGCAGCCTGGTAAATCAATTTGAACATGTAGTGGTGATGGGTGACTTCAACTGTCAGCCCAACAGCGCCGAGATGGAGATGCTGCTGCGCGATACCAATCTATCTCGCCCCAACACCATCTACAATACCTACCCAAGCTGGCGACCAAAACGCAATATTGACCATATTCTGACCACCCAGTCGGTCAAGATTCGCAGTGTTGAAGTGATTAATGAGTCTCTCTCTGATCATCTGCCACTCGCGGTCGAAATCCAGATCCCACAAGCGGTAAAACTACACATCAACTAAGCGACCTCTGTCGCCCCGCAATACCCACCTTCTGCTGTTTTTACTGACCAAAGGGATTAAATCATCCCTTTTTTCTGCCGCTAATCTTTTACACCAGATAAACGCCAAAACAGTCGCTGTAGAGGCTCAGGTTAACCCACAACCTCAATGGATAAAATGATGAGCCAGACCGCTTCGAACCTTTTGCCACCCCAGAAGAAAACGATCAACAGCGGCACCCTGTTACAGCACACACTCAACACGATGAGCCAGGTGATTCTCGGCAAGGAGCACACTCTGCGGCTGGCACTGGCATGTCTGATCGCGCGAGGCCATCTGCTGATTGAAGATCAACCTGGCGTTGGTAAAACCACCCTCTCGCATCTGCTTGCCCGCGTGCTCAATCTCGACTTCCAGCGCATCCAGTTCACCAGTGATATGTTGCCCGCCGACATCCTTGGTGTTTCAGTCTACGATCAAAATAGTGCCAGCTTTAAATTTCATCCCGGCCCTGTTTTTTCGCAATTGGTGCTTGCGGACGAGGTCAATCGCGCCACACCCAAGGCGCAGAGCGCGCTGCTGGAAGCGATGGAAGAATATCAGGTCACCACCGAAGGCGAGACGCACCCGCTGCCGTCACCGTTTTTCGTCATTGCAACCCAGAATCCCAGCAATCAGATCGGCACCTTTGCGCTGCCGGAATCACAACTGGATCGATTTCTAATGCGCCTTGAGATCGGTTACCCCGACCAGGCCCATGAAAAGGAACTACTCAAAGGGCGCGACCGCCGTGAAATACTACAAGACATCGAAGCGACCATGACCACAGAACAGCTGCTGACGATCCAGGCCTCGGTAGCGCAGGTGCATGTCTCCGATTCGCTGATCGATTATCTGCAAAAAATTCTCAACTTCAGTCGCCACAGCCCCTGTTACCGCAACGGCCTGTCACCACGTGCCGGCATCGCGATGCTACGCTGCGCGCAGGCCTGGGCAATCCTCGACAACCGCGACCATCTGCTGCCCGAAGATATTCAGGCCATCCTGCCAGCCACTACCAATCACCGTCTGCAGCCCTCTGCTGAGCTTTCAGCACAGGATAATGACGAAATCGTGTCGCACCTGCTGACTGTGCCACTTGATTAAAGCGATCGGCTAACAGCCTCTCCCCTCCGGATAGATGAAGTACCTGCCACCCTCAATTGAACATCTTGCTGCACGTTTCTTCAATATTGAACGGCGCAGCGGCAATGATCGTAACGATTCAATCATATTAACCCGACGGCGCATCTACATCCTGCCCACCTACTACGGCCTGCTCTTTTCAATGCTGTTGATGCTGCTACTCGTCGGCTCCACCAACTACAACAACAGCCTCGGCTTTGTCCTGACCTTTCTGCTTACCAGCATCGGACTGGTGTCGATCATCCACACCTACCGCAACCTGCTAAATCTCAGGCTGTGCGCAGGCAAATCAAATGCTGTCTTCTGTGGTTCACCCGCAACCTTCTACCTGCAACTCGAAAAAGCCGATAAGCACCCACGCTATAGCATCTGCATGCGTTTCAAAGGCGAACCCGCCAGCATCATCAACCTCAATCAATGTGACACCGCAGAGGTAAAACTGACACGATCCACCACCCGGCGCGGCTGGCATGCGATGGAGCAAGTCACCATCGACACCGTCTTTCCATTAGGTTTATTTCGTGCATGGTGCCATTTCACGCTGCCCAAATCATGCCTGGTCTACCCTCGCCCCGCCGAGCCATCATTACCATCCAGCGGAAAAGGAGACGGCACAGGCAATCATAACGTGCAAAATGGGGGCGACGATTTCATCGGTTTCCGCAGCTATCACCCCGGCGACTCACCGCGCCACGTCAACTGGAAGGCAGCGGCCCACAGTCAGCAGCTGCTAACCAAACGTTTTGGTGACAACGATTCGACCGAGCTGTGGTTTGAGTGGGAATCACTGGAAGGTCTTGACACAGAGGCGCGCCTCAGCCAGTTATGCCGCTGGATAGTTGATGCAGAACAGGACGAGGTCAACTACGGACTGCGTATGCCAGACGCCACTATCCCGCCCAGCCAGAGCGGCGACCATCAACACCGCTGCCTTAAGGCGCTAGCGTTATATAAACCTGCTTAATCACGGTGCGATGAAAAAACAGCCACTCCATATCACCACGTCACACAATGCCACCCTGTGGTTACTTGCGTCACTACTGCTCGCGTTTGCACCACACACGCTGCGTCTGCCAATTGCAATCTCTGTACTCTGCCTGCTATTTGGACTGTGGCGTTTCACCATTGAACGGCGTGCTACCGCCACGCTACCACACAAACTCGTGCGCACGCTGCTACTCGTCGCCACGCTCGTCATCATCTACCTGCACTACAATACCCTGCTGGGACGTGAGGCCGGGATTGCTCTGCTCGCCGCCATGTTGTCACTCAAATTATTAGAAATGCGCTCTGTACGTGATTATGTGGTCGTGATCCTGCTCGGCTATTTTCTCGCCATCACACTCGTGCTCTACAGCCAAACACTACCGATGGCAGCCTACATGATCGCCGTCGCCTTCATGCTCACCGCAACACTGATCGAGCTGAATCTACAACAGGAAAAAAGCGCGCTCACCCGCAATCTAAAACTCACCGCAAAACTCTTCATGCAGGCCGCCCCTGTGATGTTGATCCTGTTTTTTCTTTTCCCGCGCATTCCAGGGCCACTGTGGTCTCTGCCCGATGATGCCCACAGCGGCACCACCGGAATTAGCGATAAGATGTCGATGGGCAGCATCAGTAATCTCAGCCAATCAGACAAGATCGCCTTTCGTGTCGCCTTTGATGGTGACATTATCGACAATAACCTCAGTTACTGGCGTGGACCAGTGTTGTGGAATACCGACGGAAAAAACTGGTACGCTGGAAATGCTACTAGGGGCATTAGCTATTATCGTCCACAAGGAAAACCGATTAACTACACTGTCACCCTTGAACCACATAATCAAAAATGGCTCTATGGCCTTGACCTGCCAGCGATGGCGCCAGCGCAGGCCGTCATCAGCAATGATTTTCAGCTAGTGACCCAGTCGAAGGTGCAGGAACTTCAGCGCTACAAGATGACCTCATACAGTAAATATGAAACTGGACCATTGACGCCTGATGATAGACAACGTGCACTGCAACTACCAAGTCACAGAAACAGTCGCGCCGTATCACTCGGCCAACAGTGGCAACAGCAGCTGCATGACCCCGAGGCGATTGTCGCACAGGCACTGAATTATTTTAACCAGCAACCGTTTAGTTACACTTTGAAGCCGCCGTTACTGGGCAATAACCCTGTCGACGAATTCCTGTTTAATACACAACAAGGTTTTTGCGAACACTACGCGGCCAGTTTCACAGTGCTAATGCGAGCTGCAGGCATCCCGGCACGCGTTGTCACCGGCTATCAGGGCGGTGATTTCAACCCAGTCGGTGGCTATCTCATTGTACGCCAGCGCGATGCCCACGCCTGGGCTGAGGTATGGCTTGCTAATAAAGGGTGGGTGAGAGTCGACCCCACCGCTGCTGTTGCACCAGAACGTGTCGAACTTGGAGCCGAAAGTGCATTTGCCGAACTCTTTAACCGCCAGTCGACGTTGCAATTTGATAATGACTTTTTATCCAGCCACTGGCTTAAACTCCGTTACGGCTGGGATACGTTAAATAATGGCTGGAATCAGTGGGTAATCGGTTATGACTCACTGAAGCAGTCACAGTTACTTTCACGCTTCGGCATCGACTCAATTAAGCAGATGGCGGTGATAATGGCCATTGCGATCATCGCAGCGCTGACCATATTACTGCTGCTCTCTATCCGTCGCGACAGAAAACAGCACGATCCCATTTCATCGGCCTATCATCGTTTTTGCCAAAAAATTTCGGCCATCGGCATCCAGCGGCAATCGTATGAAGGGCCTGTCGATTTTGCTCAACGCATCATTAAGCAACGGCCTGATCTTGCACCGCAGGTATTGCAGATCAATGACCTCTATATTGCACTTAAATATCGCCCGCGTCATACTCAGCATCAGCTCAAACATTTGCAACAACAGATCCGGCGACTAAAATTTTAAGGGGCCTCTGATTAATTAAGGTGATAACGATGGCGACAGGCAGAACACCAAAACTCGAACAAATTGGCTCTGGCGATAACTTCAAGGGTGAAGTGGTCTCGATGCTTGAGAACAACAACATGTTCACCGATTTTACTCGCAGCGAACTGCATACTCTGGCTGACTATTGCCAGGCCTACCTTGCTCCAGTCGGGACAATCGTTTTTAATGAAGGCGAACAATCGAGCTATCTCTGTCTGCTGGTAGAAGGGAAACTCAGCGTACTTAAAGATGCCGACAGCGAAAAGAGCAAAAAATTGGTCGACGTGCGCCCCGGCAAGACCATTGGTGAAATGTCGGTCATCGATGGCCTGCCCTATTCAGCCACAGTGAAGGCGGCCGATGCGTCAAAGCTGATCCTGATCACTAAAGAAAATTTTGCCAGTATTTGCGAAGATCATCCACGCCTCGGGGTCAAGATTCTGTGGAAATTTTCCCAACTGCTAAGCCTGCGCCTGCGCCAGACCAGCGGAAAACTGATTGATCTACTGTAGCATGTGATTAATTTCACATTCTTTCCTGACTCCATTGCCGTCAGGCAACAATAAACGATAACATTGGCTCTGCATTTTTAACCCCCTCGGAGAAGTTTCATGCGTAAAATCATTTCAGGCCTCGTGTTTTCCAGTGCGTTGATATTTACTGTATCTGCCAATGCCACTGAGCACGTAATCAAGATGCTCGATACCGGCGCGGATGGCAATATCATGGTATTCGAACCGCCCTTTGTTAAAGCCAAAAAAGGCGACACCATCAAGTTTGTCGCAGCTGATTCTGGTCACAACAACATCTCACGCCATGTCCCTGAGGGCGCCAAAAACTGGAAGGGCGAAGTCAGTCATGATGTCACCATTACTGTCGATGAAGAAGGGGTCTACCTCTATGAGTGCGATCTCCACAAGTTTCTCGGCATGGTGGGTGTGATACAGGTTGGAGAAGCCAAAAATCTGGCAGCTGCTAAAGCTGCGGCAGATAAGGTAACTGCCGGCATGGCGATGGGTGCAGAACGCATGGCCGAGTATCTTTCACGCGTAAAATAGTTTGTTCGTTATCTTTCTGGTTCCCATGCGCCCGCGTGGGAATCCAGAAAAAACAGCAGTAAAACTAATCCTCACCCCAGCGTGGCAGCAACGTATGCTCAATCTCCAGATGATCGAGGATACGGGCGACAACAAAATCTACCAGGTCATCAATCGTTTCGGGCTCCTGATAGAAGCCGGGGTTAGCCGGCAGTATCGTCACGCCCAGACGCGCCAACTTAAGCATATTCTCCAGATGGATGGCAGATAGCGGCGTCTCACGATGAACCATTATCAATTTACGCTGCTCCTTGATCGCCACATCGGCGGCACGCTCCATCAGTGAACGGCTCGCACCCGTTGCCACCGCTGACAGCATCGCACTGGTACAGGGGCAGACCACCATCGCACGCGAGGCACCCGAGCCACTCGCCACCGGTGATGACCACTGTTCCTTGCCATAGACCTTCAATTGCCCTGGCTGCGCGTTATACAGCTCGCTAAAAAAGGCCAGCATCTCTTTGGGGCTACCGGGGACCTTCAATGCCGTCTCCATCGCCAGCACCACCTGCGCTGGAGATGAGACCATCAAATAGACTTGCTCGCCAGCGTCTAACAGACACTGCAGCAGTCGCAATCCATATTGCGCTCCCGACGCGCCGGTCATCGCCAATGTAATTGAGTTGCGGCTCATTTTGCCTCCAGTCGATTTTCCAGCGCATCGATCAATTTCTGGTGAATACCGCCAAAGGCGCCGTTACTCATCACCAGTACATGAGTACCTGCGCGCGCCTGACTGACAACCTCATCGACAATGGCAGCAACATCATCAAACACCTGCGCGTGATCACCGATAGCGCTGGCGATCTCCTGCAT
This sequence comes from uncultured Gammaproteobacteria bacterium, assembly GCA_945787155.1. Classification (GTDB taxonomy): domain Bacteria; phylum Pseudomonadota; class Gammaproteobacteria; order SZUA-140; family SZUA-140; genus SZUA-76. Next base: position 15,137 of record CALZHD010000060.1, read on the forward strand.
CGAGCAATCGATCCCGACCGGTTGATAGAGCATCACTTCATCGGCGTTGTCAAAGGCTGCGGCAAGCGTCTTCCTATGCACCCCCATCTGCATCGTATTCGAACGTGGCTCCAGGATTGCGATGATGCGTTCACTGCCGACCTGCCGGCGCAGACCATCCAGTGTCATCGTGATAGCCGTAGGATGGTGGGCAAAGTCATCATAGATATGGACACCACTCACCTCATCACGTTTTTCCATGCGTCGTTTTACATTCTGAAATTCACTCAGCGCGTCGATCGCATGTGCCACCATCACCCCGGCGTGGCGCGCCGCGCCAATCGCCGCTAATCCATTATTGATATTATGTTGCCCCATCAAATCCCATTCCACTCGTCCCTGTAATTCACCCTTAAAACAGACATCAAAACGACTGCCATCCGTAGACAGATTGTGCGCCGACCAGCCAGACTGCGTGGAAAAGTGTTCGACCGGTGTCCAGCACCCCTGCGCCAGCACATCTTTGATGTTGTCATCATCGCCAGGCGCCACAATCAAGCCATTTTGCGGCACCGTGCGCACCAGATGATGGAACTGACGTTTAATCGCATCGAGGTCATCAAAGATATCGGCGTGATCAAACTCAAGATTGTTCAAAATCAGTGTGCGTGATTGATAGTGAATAAACTTGGAACGCTTATCAAAAAAGGCAGAATCGTACTCATCGGCCTCCACCACAAAAAAAGGGGCGTCGCCAAGACGTGCCGAGATACCAAAGTTTTTCGGGATACCGCCAATCAAAAAACCCGGTTTCAATTTCGCGTATTCAAGAATCCACGCCAGCATGCTGGAGGTCGTGGTCTTGCCATGGGTGCCGGCCACGCCCAGTACCCAACGATCACACAGGATATATTGCGCCAGAAATGCAGGCCCTGAGATATAGGACAGATTACGATCAAGCACATACTCGACCATTGGGTTGCCGCGCGACATCGCATTGCCAATCACCACCAGATCGGGCGCTGGATCGAGTGCTGCAGGATCATAACCGTCAGATAGTGCGATCCCTTCAGACGCCAGCTGGGCACTCATCGGCGGATAAACATTGGCATCTGAACCACTGACCTCGTAACCGAGCTGACGCGCCAATAGCGCAATGCCACCCATAAAGGTGCCACAGATTCCTAAAATATGGATATGCATCTTGATTCCCGCTTTACACAATTAAGTTCAGGTAACAGGTACCGCTGTCGCGACTTCAGGGCTAAAAAATAGCGTGCGTATCACACGATACGAAAGGAAGATATAAAAGAACGAAATGATCAACGCCATCCAAATAGAGGTATCAAGGCCATGTTTAAAGATATTGGCAATGACCGCCACCTCCCAGATCACCCATCCCCATAACAGGATTGTCCCGGCCACCATAAAGAAGGCACCACCATCGTTTACCCCATACTGCTGCAACATCAGGAGTGGCCAGAGCCCCAGTTCCAACAGCACACTACACCCGGCCATTGCCGTCAGCATCTGCACATAACGTTCGGTGAAGTCCCGCACCCACAACACAATATAAGTAAGACCAGCCAACAACATAGTACTGACAATCGCCACTTGAAGTGCCACACCGGGGCCTTTTTCATCCGCCGTAAGTATTAACGCCAGCATCCCATAGGCAAGCAGCATGATCGCCACCAGGAGCTTTGAGGTCGGCAAATCCTGCGGGCCCGCCCTGAGGCGGCAGATATCAATAAATCGTAGAAAAATCTTGTCCACGTTGCTCCCCGCTTGTCATGTCCCCTGAAAAAATCACTGCCTGACAGCATCATAACGCGGGCATCTGCGAAACAGAACCCACTCGTCAAAACCACTTAAACAGTGATGATGCAGCCCCTTACCGTCGTCCCACTATACCACTCAGACGCGAGTCCGCGTATATTTGGTCTGATGTGGAACGCCATCGAAAGTTCAATCACCGAGGCCAACGGCCATCCCTTCAAAATTCGCCGACGCACACCCATCGGCGGCGGCTGCATCAACCAGACCTTCCTGTTAGAAGGAGATAAACAGCGCTACTTCATCAAACTCAATGACGCCAATGGCCTGGCGATGTTTGAGGCCGAGAGCGCAGGGCTGCAGGCAATCCTCGATACAAATGCAATCATGGCGCCGCAACCGCTCTGCACGGGCACTGCGGGTAACAACGCCTATCTGGTGATGAGTTATATCGACACAGCTGGCAGCGCGAATAATCACGTGCGATTTGGCGAACAATTGGCCACCATGCATCAAAAACGATTTGACTACTTTGGCTGGCAACAGGACAATGCCATCGGTTCAACCCCACAACCCAATCCTCATTATCAAAACTGGATCGACTTCTGGCGCGAACAACGCCTCGGCGTTCAACTCGAACTCGCCGCACAAAACGGTTTTAGTGGATCGTTGCAAACAGAGGGGAAAAAACTTCTCGATGGCTTCAGTGGATTGTTTCATGGCTACACACCGCAACCGTCACTACTGCATGGTGACCTTTGGTCAGGTAACTACTGCTTCGCTAACGACGGTACGCCAGTCATCTTTGACCCCGCCTGCTACTATGGTGACCGCGAAGCCGACATTGCCATGACCGAACTGTTTGGTGGTTTCAATAGCGAATTCTATCGCGCCTACCAAAACACCTGGCCACTCGACAGCGGTTACCCAGGCCGAAAAACACTCTACAACCTCTACCACATCCTCAACCACCTCAACCTTTTTGGTGGTGGTTATCTGTCACAGGCTCAACAGATGCTTCGGCAATTATTAAGTGAGCTGGGACAGTAATAATGGCGAAGCCATTAAGCTATTATGTTTTTTTGTTTATCGCCGACTTGATCACCTGCATGAGCCTTTCATTGTCCGTCTGCGACTTGACCAGCACACCTCGCACCTCTGCGGCGATTGCTGGGGGTGTGTCCTGAGCCGAGAAAATAATCACCGGGGTCTGATGCTCCTGACTGTTAAGCGTAGGCAAAAGATCAAGTCCGGAGCCATCCGGCAGTCCGATATCAAGCAGCACCAGATCAAATATTTCATTGTTCACAAGCTCCCTGGCCTGCTTCAGCGTTGTGGCATGTACCACCTGACATTCACCACCGAGCATGGTATCGACAATCATGGCAATGTCCGGGTCATCCTCCACGTGCAGGAGGCGCCCGCCCCTGGCCGTAGCATGAGACAGACCTGAACGGATGGATGCCAACAGCCTGTTTTCATCAATCGGTTTTTCGATCCAGTCCACCATACTGAATGAATCGCCTTCGAACTCGAGCTTACCCTCGTTGGCTTTGGCCGATACGACAATGACTGGCAGGTTCTCGGTGGCCGCATTTTCGCGCAGTTCATGCAACAATGTAAGGCCGCTGCCACCGGGAATCATCAGATCCAGCGTAACAGCGCTATATTGATTATTCTGTATCTGCTGCATGGCTTCCTGATAGCTGAATGCCTGATGGAAGCGATACCCGTCATTCACCAGCATCATGCTAAGAAGCTTAGAAATATCGTGATCATCCTCGACAATTAACACTAGGGGCATGTCCGAAAGCGCATCATCGGTTTCTGATGTTTTTTCTTCTTCAACTCTGCGCTGCTCATCCCATATCGGCAGATCGACATAGAATGTAGTGCCCTTGCCTTCGCCGCTATCAAAACCAATGCTACCGCCTTGCTTCTCGACAATGGCTTTGGTGATATTGAGGCCAAGACCGGTACCGCCTTTCTGACGGGTATCCGAGCTGTCGGCCTGAGCAAACTTGCTAAATATCCTGGACTTGAACTCTTCTGGTATACCTTTGCCATGGTCATGTACAGAGATACGGACACGATCGTTTTCCACCTCAACTGAAACTTCCACCTGACCATCTGTTGGAGAATACTTGGCGGCATTGGAGAGCAGGTTGGACATCACCTGAGCCATCCGTTTTTCATCGGCGCGAACCATCACTACATCATCAGCGCCTACCTTGAATTCAAAATGAACATGAAGCTGATCAGCATAACCCTTGTTCGACTCAAGAGCCTGCTGAACGATAGAGATCAGGTTCATCGCCTTATTATCGAAATGCATCTTCCCAGCGGTAATCTTCTCCATATCGAGAATATCGTTGATCAGGTCAATCAACCGTTCACTGTTATTATTGGCGATGCCAAGCAAGGCCCTTGCTTTTTCAGGCAATTCCCCGGCGAGTCCGCCCAGAATTAGGCCCAGAGAGCCGCGGATAGACGTCAGCGGCGTGCGCAGCTCATGACTAACGGTGGAGATAAACTCCTTCTGCATCTGTTCAATCCGTTTGCGCTCGGTGATGTCGCGAGTGATACCGACAAAATGTTTGACATCATCAATCACCACTTCACTGACGGCCAATTCCATCGGAAAGACGGAACCGTCCTTGCGTTGTCCGGTCACCTCGCGGCCAATGCCAATCACCTTTTTTTCACCGGTCGCGATGTGGTGCTCCAGGTAACCATCATGCTCGCTGTGATATGGCTCTGGCATCAGCATCTTTACATTCTGACCGATCACTTCAGCATCGCTGTAACCAAAAATTCGCCTAGCCGCCGGATTGAATGATTCAATCGTGCCACGTGCTCCGATAGTAATAATGCCGTCCACGACATTATCGATGACGGCAGAAAGTCGTTTTGTCTGCGCTGCAACTTTATTCTCCAGTTGCGCGGTAGTCTGTTGCTGATTCTTCGCAAAGGCGTTGATCGCCGTATACAGGGTGTGAAATTCATCACGCGCCAATGACGTATCAACGCGCACCGTCAAATCACCCGCCTGCAACCGGCCTGCTGCAGCAGCCAGATTCACCACTGGTGTCAGAATTTTTCTTGATATAAACCAGACAATAAATAGAAGTGAAAACAGGCCGATGAACAGACTAATAAA
>CALZHD010000061.1 GCA_945787155.1 uncultured Gammaproteobacteria bacterium
AGAGGGGCTTATCGGCTTGATGGCGCTATTCTTGAATTGATGCTGCTGAATTTGTTTAAGCGCCGCGATGCGCGTAGAATCGCCGCTTTTATTTGTGAGACAAAAGAGCGGTTTATGTCCATTTCCTCTGAGGCGTCGCGGCGCCGAACCTTTGCCATCATCTCGCATCCTGATGCCGGTAAGACCACTGTGACTGAAAAGCTGCTGCTTTTTGGCGGTGCGATCCAGTTGGCAGGCAGTGTGAAGGGGCGCAAGGCAGCGCGCCATGCGACCTCGGACTGGATGAAGATGGAGCAGGAACGTGGCATCTCGGTCTCCTCATCGGTGATGCAGTTCCCGTATGGCGATAACATTATCAATCTGCTCGATACCCCTGGCCACGAAGATTTTTCGGAAGACACCTATCGCACACTAACAGCGGTCGATTCTGCGTTGATGGTGATCGACGTCGCCAAGGGTGTCGAGCAGCGCACGGTCAAGTTGATGGAGGTGTGTCGTCTACGTGCTACGCCGATACTCACCTTCATCAATAAAATGGATCGTGAGGGTAAAGATCCGATTGACCTGATGGATGAGGTTGAAGATGTGCTCGATATCCAGTGTGCGCCGATGACCTGGCCGATCGGTATGGGGAAGCGTTTTAAGGGTGTATTTCATCTCTATAGCGATACGATACATGTCTATAGCCCAACGCACGGCGGCAAGATCAATGCAGGCGAAGTGATTAAGGGGCTCGATAATCCACGTCTGGACGAGTTGTTTGGCGATCAAATTGATGAATTTCGTGAAGAGATTGAACTGGTGCGAGGCGCAAGCCATGAATTCAACCTTGAACTCTTTTTACAGGGGAAACTGACACCCGTCTACTTCGGTTCGGCGATCAACAACTTTGGTCTCAAGGAGTTACTCGACGCACTGGCCGAATTTGCGCCAGCACCACAACCGCGTGAGAGTAAAACGCGTATTGTCGATCCGACAGAAGAGAAGTTCTCAGGTTTTGTCTTCAAGATTCAGGCGAATATGGATCCGCAGCATCGTGACCGGGTCGCCTTCCTGCGTATCTGTTCCGGCTCTTATGAGAAGGGCAAGAAGATCTACCAGGTACGCCTCGGCAAACAGGTGCTGATCTCAAATGCGATCACCTTTATGGCGCAGGACCGTTCCCATGTTGAAGAGGCCTATCCGGGCGACATCATCGGTTTGCATAATCACGGCACCATTCAGATCGGTGACACCTTTACCATGGGAGAAGACCTGAAATACACCGGTATTCCTCACTTTGCACCAGAGCTCTTTCGTCGCGCACGGCTGAGGGATCCGCTCAAAAGTAAACAGCTATTGAAAGGACTTGAGCAGCTCAGTGAAGAGGGCGCAACACAGCTGTTCAAACCGTTTGCCAATAACGACCTGATATTAGGTGCAGTGGGTGTGCTGCAGTTTGATGTCGTTGCAGAGCGGCTGAAAAATGAATATAAGGTTGATTGCATCTTTGAGGCGGTCACCGTTGCCACGGCGCGCTGGGTGATGTGCGATGATGAAAAAATGCTGGAAGAGTTTAAGCGTAAGGCTGAAGCTAACCTTGCGATTGATGGCGGCGGGGATCTCACTTACATCGCGCCGACACGTGTCAACCTCGATCTGACCATTGAACGCTGGCCCGGTATACAGTTCCTGGCGACACGTGAGCATTAATGCGTAAATAAACCAATGTGTCTGGTATGCTTGGATAGTGTGCGATTAAAATAATAATATTGAGGGTTATTAAAAATGAAAAGTAGTCTTAAGGCATTGCTCGTTGTCGGGTCCGTGATGGGTGTACCCGCGGCAAATGCCGAATTTATAGCGAGTATCGGTTTCGCCCCTGTTGGCGGGGAGGATCTGGTAGAGACCTCAGAAGAGGACTTGGAGGCGGGTGCTGGGGTTTATGGTGATATCGGAGTTTTACATCAACCAGAGGGAAGTCCTCTCTCTTATCAGGCGACGTTTGGGCTTAAGCTGAATTTTGTTGATTTTGACGGGGGTGATGCAGATATCGTCAGTCTGCCACTCAACTTTATGATGTTCTATAACAACGCCGCTAATTACCGGTTTGGTGTCGGTGCTACTTATGAGCTGTCACCTGAATACACCGTTGATGGCGCGGGAATTAATACCAATATTGAATTCGATGACTCACTTGGTTTTGCCATTGAAGCGGGTTATTTTCTAAATGAAAAGGCATTTCTAGGTGTTCGCTATACTGCCATTGATTACGATATGCCAGCAGGGCAGATGCTAGTATCTACGAGTGGTGGCTCACCTGTGTCATCGATTGACGCTAACAATCTGGGGATCCATATTGGGATCAAGTTTTAGCGCATAGATGCGGTAAAAGACAATCACGGGGTAGATATCTACCCCGTTTTTTTATCTGAGGATATAGTGACAGTATGCCAGAACCAGTTTTGATTGCAGGCGTCGATGAAGCGGGTCGTGGCCCATTGGCGGGCGCAGTCTTTGCCGCCGCCGTCATTCTTGATCCCACACGTTCGATTGAGGGCGTGACTGATTCCAAAAAATTGACAGCAAAAAAGCGTGAACGGCTCGAGCTTGAAATTCAGCAGCATGCCGTGGCATGGGCGATTGGTCGCGCTGAGGTTGAAGAGATCGATGAGATCAATATTTTACAGGCCAGTCTGTTGGCGATGAGTCGTGCCGTTGATGGCTTGTCAGTTGCGCCAACACATGTGCAGGTCGATGGCAATCAATGTCCATCAGTGCGTTACCCGGTAGAGGCGATCATCAAAGGTGATGCGTTGATCCCTGCGATTGGCGCGGCCTCAATTCTTGCTAAGGTAGCACGTGACCGCGAGTTGATGGTGCTGGATGAGCAGTATCCTGAATATGGTTTTGCACGCCATAAGGGGTACCCAACGAAGGCGCACTTTGCCGCCCTTGAAGCCCATGGTGTTTCACCGGTACATCGTCGTTCGTTTGGCCCTGTTAGACGTCTTTGCGCGATACCCGCTTAATTTGACCACGCTCGAATATACTAATTTAATCTGTTTTAATCCGTAATTCTACCTCGCAGCGATCTTCTCCCTGCGCTAAAATATCCGCTTATGAATCCCTCGTTTGTTCACCTTCACCTGCACACTGACTATTCTCTTGTGGATGGTTGCGTACGCGTAAAGCCACTGGTAAAAGCCGTGGCGGAGGCGGGCATGCCTGCGGTGGCTGTCACGGATCAGAACAATCTGTTTGCGATGGTAAAGTTTTATCGTGCTGCGATTGCCGCAGGTATAAAGCCGATTATTGGTGTTGATCTGTGGGTGTTGAATCCAGAGGACGTTAATCAACCGACACGGCTGGTGCTCCTGTGCCAGGATCATGCGGGTTATCTAAATCTGACACGCCTGATTTCTCGCAGCTACATAGAAGGGCAGCACAACGGCATTCCGATGATTCAGCAGGCGTGGCTGCAAGGTGAATGCAGTGGCTTGATCGCACTCTCCGGGGGACGTAATGGCGATGTGGGGCAAGCCTTGCTGGCGGGTAATCACGTGGCTGCAAAGCAGTTACTGGCTGAGTGGAAACAGCTCTTTCCTGATCGTTTTTATCTGGAGCTACAACGCACCGGGCGTGACAATGAAGAAGACTATCTACATGCCGCCGTTGCACTCGCGTTTGAACTCGACGTACCGGTTGTTGCGTCCAATGATGTCTGTTTTCTGAAGCAGGAAAATTTTGAATCCCACGAAGTAAGGGTCTGTATCAATGGTGGGCGTACGCTGGATGATTCCCGCCGCCCCAGGCTTTATAGCGATCAACAGTATCTACGCACGCCGGAAGAGATGTGCGAACTCTTTTCTGATATTCCAGAAGCACTCGAAAATAGCGTTGAGATTGCACGTCGCTGTAATCTTGAATTGACGCTCGGTGAAAATGTGTTGCCAGAATTTCCGGTGCCGGAGGGAATGACAACAGATTCTTTTTTTCGTGCCCAGGCGCAAGAGGGGTTGGATAAACGCCTGGATTTTCTGTTCGACACGTCGGCAGATGATTTTGCAGAGATCCGCAAGCCCTATGATGAGCGGCTCGCCCATGAGCTCGATGTCATCATTGACATGGGCTTTCCCGGTTACTTTCTGATTGTGGCTGATTTTATCAAGTGGGCCAAGGGAAATGGCGTGCCAGTAGGACCGGGGCGTGGCTCCGGTGCCGGTTCGCTGGTGGCGTATGTGTTGGAGATTACTGATCTCGACCCGATCCATTATGAGCTACTATTTGAACGCTTTCTGAACCCTGAACGTGTCTCGCTGCCCGATTTTGATGTCGACTTCTGCATGGATGGTCGTGATCGTGTGATTGAATATGTGGCGCAACACTATGGGCGTGAGCGCGTTTCACAGATCATCACCTACGGGACGATGGCGGCGAAGGCGGTGATACGTGATGTAGGGCGTGTCATGGGGCACCCCTACGGTTTTGTCGATCAGATCTCCAAGCTGATTCCCTTTGAGATCGGCATGACACTGGAGAAGGCGCTGCAGCAGGAAGAGCTGCTGAACCAGCGTTATCAGGATGATGATGAGGTGCGTGACCTGATCGATATGGGGCGTTCGCTAGAGGGGATGGCGCGTAATGCCGGTAAGCATGCCGGGGGCGTGGTGATCGCCCCCACGGCACTGACCGACTTTACGCCCCTCTACTGTGAACAAGGGTCAGAGAGTACTGTCACCCAGTTCGACAAAGATGATGTTGAAGCGGTCGGATTGGTTAAATTCGATTTTCTGGGCCTGCGAACGTTGACGATCATCGATCATGCATTGAGGACCGTTAATGCAGGCCTGCCTGAGGATGAGCATATCAATATCAATGCGATTCCGATCGATGATCCCAAGAGCTTTGTGTTATTAAAACAGTGCGCGACGACCGCGGTGTTTCAGCTGGAATCTCGTGGCATGAAGGAGTTGATTAACCGCCTGCAACCGCACTGTTTTGATGAGATCATTGCGTTGGTGGCGCTGTTTCGACCGGGTCCACTCCAGTCAGGGATGGTGGATGACTTTATCGACCGTAAACATGGTCGTGCACAGGTGATGTACCCGCATCCCGATCTCGAGCCGATCCTTGCCCCCACCTATGGCGTGATCCTCTATCAGGAACAGGTGATGCAGATTGCGCAGGTACTGGCAGGTTATAGCCTGGGGCAGGCGGATATGTTGCGTCGTGCGATGGGTAAAAAGAAACCCGAGGAGATGGCGAAGCAGCGCGAAATCTTTGTCAGCGGTGCGTCGGCACGCGAGATCGACGAAAAGACCTCTGGCGGTATCTTTGACCTGATGGAGAAGTTTGCCGGTTACGGTTTTAATAAATCTCACTCGGCCGCCTATGCATTGATCGCCTATCAGACCGCATGGCTCAAGGCGCATTATCCAGCGGCCTTTATGGCGGCGGTGATGTCAGCGGATATGGACAACACCGATAAGGTGGTGATGTTGATTGAAGAGTGTCGCACGATGAAGCTGGCGGTACGGCCACCCGACGTCAATGAGTGTGCGTTCGCCTTTACGGTGAGTAATAACAGTAAGATTTTATATGGGCTCGGTGCGATCAAGGGGGTGGGTGAAGCGGCACTTGAAGGCATTATCGCTGAGCGTCAGGCGCATGGTGCGTATCGTGATCTGTTTGATCTCTGTCGGCGTGTTGATCTACGCAAGGCAAATAAGCGAGTGATGGAGGCATTGATTCGCTCCGGGGCGCTCGACTCGCTGGAGAAAAATCGTGCGCGTTCGATGGCGCTGTTACCCAGTGCGTTACAGCTTGCCGATCGATATGCACGTGATCTGGCAGCGGGACAAAATGATCTGTTTGGTTCGTCAAGTCCTGCAACACCTGCTGAGCCGGACGAGGCGATCACCAGTTTAGTGGTCAGCGAATGGAGCGAAGAGCAGCGCTTACTGGGTGAAAAAGAGACCCTGGGACTCTACCTCACCGGTCACCCGATTGTGCAATATGAAAAAGAGTTGCCCCACTTTATCTCGGGTCGCATCGCGGAGTTGAATGCCAGCAAGGGGCAGGCCGTCTCTGTTGCAGGGCTGGTGACGGCGATTAATACCCGTAACGACCGACGGGGTGAGAAAATCGCCTTTATTACGCTGGACGACCGCACCGGAAGGCTTGAGGTCGCTGCCTTTTCCGATGCCTATAGTCGTTACCGTGATCTGTTTACCAAGGACCGCCTGCTGGTGGTGAGTGGAGAGGTGAGTGAGTCTGATTTCTCAGGGGGGTTCCGCATGAATGCCGAGGCCTTTTTTGATATTGATCAGGCGCGCGCACGTTATGCCCGTGGGCTTGAGATTGATGTCGACGAAGCGCATGCCGGCAATGGTTTTGTCTCCTCATTGAGTGAGGCGCTGCAACCATTTCGTGAAGGAAAGTGTCCGGTGTGGATAAATTATCACCGCAAAGATGCAAGTGCCCGCATGTCACTGGGTGAAGAGTGGCGGGTGCGTCCAACGGATGAATTGCTGCATCGTCTGCGCGAAGTCGCTGACGGTGTGAAGGTGCTCTATTAGAAAAGCAGGGGAAAGATAGAAAGGGGAAAGTGAGGGGTAAATGGCAGTGTATAAATGAGATAGAATGGCCTATACTTTAATCTCTTTATACCTTTACCCTTTTATCTATGTATTGACTGATATGAACCTGAATTATCTTGAATTTGAGCAGCCGATCGCCGAAATGGAGGCGAAGCTCGAAGAGCTGCGTAATGTAGGTAGCGATAACGACATCAACATCAGTGAAGAGCTGGCGCGTCTGGAGGAAAAATGTACCTCGATGACGGAGACGATCTTTTCCAAGCTCACCCCGTGGCAGATTTCACAGCTGGCACGCCATCCACTGCGCCCTTATACGCTTGATTATATCGAGCACATGTTTACCGATTTCGAGGAGCTGCATGGCGACCGTATGTTTGCCGATGATGCGGCGATCGTGGGTGGGATTGCGCGGCTTGATGGTCGCCCTGTGATGGTCATCGGTCATCAGAAGGGGCGCGACACCAAGGAAAAGGTTCGTCGAAATTTTGGTATGCCGCGTCCAGAGGGGTACCGCAAGGCGCAGCGCTTGATGGAAATGGCCGAACGCTTCAAGATGCCAATACTGACTTTTATCGATACCCCGGGCGCTTATCCCGGCGTTGATGCGGAAGAGCGTGGCCAGAGTGAGGCGATTGCGCGCAACTTGCGGGTGATGTCTAATTTGAAGACCCCGATTATCTGCACCGTGATTGGTGAGGGTGGTTCAGGTGGCGCATTGGCGGTGGGTGTGGGTGATCAGGTTTCGATGTTGCAATACAGCACCTATTCGGTGATTTCGCCGGAAGGTTGCGCCTCTATTTTATGGAAGAGCGCCGAGAAGGCCGAGGATGCAGCAGAGGCGATGGGGATTACCTCGAGCCGACTCAAAGAACTGGGGCTGATCGACGAAGTGATCGATGAGCCACTGGGTGCGGCACATCGTCATCTTCAGACGATGGCGTATAGCCTTAAGCTTTCTATCAAGCGGGCACTGGCCGAGTTTGACAAGATGGAAATAGATCAACTGGTCGAGCGTCGTTACCAACGTTTGATGGGATACGGTAACTTCAATATCGTGTGATGAGCGCGCCCTCAACCCAGCTGTTGCAACAACTGGGGGTGGCGTTGCAAGCCATGCCAGCACATCGCTATTGGGTGGCTTATAGTGGTGGGGTTGATTCTCATGTGCTCTTGCATGCAATGGCGGCGTTACGCCCGCAATTATCGGCAACACTCAATGCCGTGCACGTCAATCATGGACTTAATCCTGCAGCAAGCGAGTGGGCAGCACATTGTGTCGCGGTGTGTGAAGATCTGGATATCCCTTGCCATCTGTTCAATGTCGATGCCCATGCGCAACAAGGTGAAAGCCCGGAGGCAGCGGCTCGCGATGCCCGCTATCACGCCTTTTCGCAACTCATTGAACATGGCGATCTGCTGTTGACGGCGCACCATCAGGAAGATCAGTCCGAGACCTTGTTGCTGCAACTCCTGCGTGGTGCGGGTCCGCATGGGTTAGCAGCCATGCCAGTGCTAAGCCGATTTTCTGCCGGCAATCTCGCTCGACCGCTACTAGCGTTTAGTCAGGCGCAGATCGAGCAATATGCGAATGATAAATCACTTCGCTGGATTGAAGACCCCAGTAATCAGGACCGCGGCGTTGAGCGTAACTACCTGCGACATGAAATCATCCCGAGTCTCAAGTCGCACTGGCCAGCATTTGCGAAGACGGTGTCGCGCGCAGCGGGGCACTGCGCAGAGGCGGCCGAGCTGCTGGATGAATTGGCCGCAGAGGATCTTCATCAACTCACCGGATGGGAAAAAGAGCAGCCAGTGCCCGTGCCCGCGACCCTGCCGTTGCCCGGTTTGCAACAGATGACGCCGCAACGGCGCAGAAATACTATAAGATATTGGATTAGAAAGGTCGGATTACCTATTGTTTCAAAAAGTATAATGAATCAAATAGAGTGTTCATTGATCGCTGCAGGTGAAGATGCAAACCCGTTAGTTCGATGGACGGGCGGCGAGTTACGCCGCTACCGCAATAATCTATATGCGATGTTGCCGCTGGAGTCGTTTGATGCTGCGACAGAGATCGTATGGTCATGGCCACAGCAATCCTTAGTGCTGCCGGCCGGGCTCGGCACATTGATGGCTTGCATTGAAGAGGTGGCGGCGGAAGAGGGACCGATGACGAGATTGAGTCTTGCTCAGTGCAAGCAGCTGCCGATGACGATACGTTTCAGACGAGGCGGAGAACGTTGTCGGCTGCCAGGGCGAGACCATCACCACGAATTAAAAGGGTTGTTACAGGCGGCAGGAGTACCGCCATGGCAGCGTGATCGCATTCCACTGATCTATCTTGGTGATCAGCTGGCTGCCGTCGTGGGGCATTTCACTTGTGCACCGTTTCATGCGAAAGCGGGTGAAGCTGGCATTGCATTTTCGATCCGTTGATGGCCATCTATTGATGATTTCCATAGATATATTTTGAGGTTGTCAATCAGAATTTGATTGAGCAATAAGGCTCATTCTTGTAATATACAACCCCGTCCTGTTTGTTGTATTCAAACACAAACTTCTTACGATTTAGGTATTCATGACCAAGTATATTTTTGTCACCGGCGGTGTGGTTTCCTCTCTTGGAAAAGGCATAGCCTCCGCTTCCTTAGGCGCGATTCTCGAAGCGCGGGGTCTGAAAGTGACCCTGATCAAATTAGACCCCTATATCAATGTTGATCCCGGCACCATGAGCCCGTTTCAGCATGGTGAGGTCTATGTGACCGAAGATGGCGCTGAGACCGATCTCGACCTTGGTCATTATGAGCGCTATGTCCGGACCACGATGCTAAAGCAGAACAACTTCACCGCCGGACGTATCTATGAAAGCGTGTTGGCCAAGGAGCGCCGAGGCGATTATCTTGGCGCGACAGTGCAGGTGATTCCACATATTACCGACGAGATTATCACCTTTATCAAGGCGGGCGCGGACGATGCCGACGTGGCGCTGGTTGAAGTGGGGGGGACAGTCGGCGACATTGAATCGTTGCCATTCCTTGAAGCGATCCGCCAGATGGGGATCGAAGCGGGACGCGAAAATGCGATCTTTATTCACCTGACGTTGGTGCCGTACATCCCCTCCGCAGGTGAGATCAAAACCAAGCCGACGCAGCATTCGGTGAAAGAATTGCGCTCGATCGGTATTCAGCCAGACATACTGCTGTGCCGTAGCGATCGCCCATTACCCGATGATGAGCGCCGCAAGATTGCGCTGTTCACCAATGTGGTGCCGGAGGCGGTGATCTCGGCAGTGGATTCAGACAGCATCTATAAAATACCGTTGCTGCTTCATGAGCAAGGGCTGGATACCATCACCACCGAAAAGCTTCACATCAATGCGCCCGCGGCGGACCTGAGTGAATGGAAGGAGATTAAACGACGTCTCGAAAGCCCATCTGCGGTGGTGACGGTGGCGATGGTAGGTAAATACATGACGTTGACCGACTCTTATAAGTCGATCTCTGAGGCGCTTATTCACGCAGGGCTACAGACGCATACTCGAGTCAATATTATTTATATCGATTCTGAAGAGATCGAAAAACAGGGCACAGGTTGTCTTGATGCCGTTGATGCGATCCTGGTGCCGGGTGGTTTTGGTGAACGTGGCGTTGAAGGAAAAATCGAGACAGTACGCTACGCACGTGAAAACAAGGTGCCATATCTTGGCATCTGTCTTGGGATGCAGGTGGCTGTGGCCGAGTTTGCCCGTAACGTTGCCGGCATGGCGGGTGCACACAGCACAGAGTTTGATACCAGCACGCCTTATCCTGTGATTGCATTGGTGACGGAGTGGACGGCAGCCGATGGCAGTGTTGAAAAACGTGATGAGTCATCGGATCTGGGCGGTACCATGCGTCTCGGTGCGCAAGAGTGTCGATTGGTCGAGGGGACAAAAACCCGTGAGACTTACGGACAGGAGGTGATCTCCGAACGTCATCGCCACCGTTATGAAGTGAATGCTGGTCTGTTGGGTCAACTGCAACAGGCGGGGCTGGTGGTGTCGGGAGCATCGATGGATGGCGAGCTGGTCGAGATGATTGAGTTGCCGGATCACCCGTGGTTCATCGCGTCACAGTTTCATCCGGAATTCACCTCGAATCCGCGGGATGGTCATCCGCTGTTTAGCGGCTTTGTGCAGGCGGCGCGGCGTCGAAAAGAGGCTTAGTTTGATCGGCGTAACACAGATGTGTTGGTGCTGTTTTTGTTGAGTATTGAAATTAGAAAGTAATTGTAAGTTATTGGAAGAGAGGAAAAATGTCGAATATTACTGAAGTGCGCGGACGCGAAATTATCGATTCACGAGGCAATCCAACTGTCGAGGCCGATGTGGTACTCGCTTCCGGTGCGACGGGGCGTGCAGCGGTACCCTCAGGCGCCTCAACGGGTGCACGCGAGGCAGTGGAGCTGCGTGATGACGACGCCAGTCGTTTCGGTGGCAAAGGGGTATTAAAAGCGGTTGCCAATATCAATGGTGAACTTGCTAATGCATTGATTGGGCAGGATGGCCTCAATCAGGCGGCGTTGGATCAAATGATGATCGACCTCGATGGTACCTACAACAAGGGACGCCTCGGTGCCAACGCACTGCTGGCCGTTTCACTCGCCGCAGCGCGTGCAGCAGCGGAAGAAAAAGGTGTTTCACTCTACCAGTCATTGGGAGATGAGGCTAAATTCTGTATGCCTGTGCCGATGATGAATGTGATCAATGGTGGCGCTCATGCCGACAACAGCGTCGACATGCAGGAGTTTATGATCATGCCGGTGGGTGCCACTAGCTTTTCTCAGGCATTACAGATGGGTGCTGAGACTTTTCATGCGCTTAGAAAGGTTTTGGCAAGTAAAGGATTAAATACTGCGGTCGGTGATGAGGGCGGTTTTGCCCCGGATCTACCTTCCAATGAGTCCGCCATAGAAGTGATTCTTGAAGCGATTGCCAACGCCGGTTACACCGCAGGCAAAGACATCTTCATCGCGCTTGATCCCGCCAGTAGTGAGTTCTATAAAGAGGGGCTCTACTGTCTAGACTCCGAGGGCAAGAAACTGACCTCCGCTGAGTTCGTTGATTATCTCGCGGATTGGGCCGATCGCTTTCCAATCGTCTCGATCGAAGATGGTATGGCGGAAGATGACTGGGACGGCTGGGACCTGCTGACCCAACGGATCGGTGACCGCGTACAGCTGGTGGGTGACGATCTGTTTGTCACCAACACTGAGATCCTCAAAGAGGGGATCGACAAGAAAGTCGCCAACTCGATCCTGATCAAGGTAAATCAGATCGGCACGCTGACCGAATCGATTGCCGCCATCAATATGGCCAACGATGCCGGTTATACCGCGGTCGTGTCGCATCGCTCTGGCGAAACCGAAGACGCCTTCATTGCAGACCTTGCTGTCGCGACCGGCGCTGGCCAGATCAAGACCGGTTCAATGTCTCGCTCAGATCGTATCGCCAAGTACAACCAGTTATTGCGCATCGAAGAAGCGCTGGGTGATAAGGCGATCTACCCCGGGCGTGACGCGTTCGCAATCTCTATTCCAGGATAAGATTCGCACGTATCTGGCGAGGCAGGTCTATGGTGGCAGTTATGGGTTCAACAGCACAGTCTGATAGACTCATGTCACCTATGAAGACCATCCTCGTCATTTTTTTTGTGCTGCTGGTATTGTTGCAGATCAAGTTGTGGAGTGGTGATGGCGGCATTGTGGATACCGTTCAGCTGCAACGCGCAGTCGATCAACAGCAGCAGGAAAACGATACCTTGAGCGAGCGTAACAAGGCGCTTGAAGCCGAGGTTGAGGATCTCAAAAAAGGGGTCGATGCGATCGAGGAGCGTGCGCGTAGTGAGCTCGGCTTGATCAAACCAGGCGAGACCTTTTTTCAGACCGTCGATGAATAGTTCTTTGTTATTTTTTGTGTCAGCATGAGTTGCCAGTATGATGAGTCGTAATCAACGTTACTGGGGCGTGATTCCGGCCTCCGGTGTGGGGCAGCGTATGGGTGGCGAACTACCCAAACAGTATCTGACACTGCACGGCAAGACCCTGCTGCAACATACGATTGAACGCATGGTGAATCATCCACGGATCGCTGGCGTAGTCGTGGCGGTGGCTGAAGCGGATGACCATTGGCGTGCGCTTGAAAACAGTTTTGGTGATCGAGTGCAATGGGTCACCGGCGGTGTTGAACGCCATCACTCAGTATTAAATGCATTACGCGCGCTCAGTAAGATTGCCCCGCCCGATGCCTGGGCGCTGGTGCACGATGCCGCGCGTCCCTGCCTGCGCAGTGACGACATCGATCATTTGATTGATGAGGTTGAGCGTGATGCGGCTATCGGTGGCATCCTCGCAACACCGGTAAGTGATACGATGAAACGCGTGAACCGCGAGGGCGGTATTATTGAGACCGTCAACCGTAACGGCCTGTGGCGCGCGTTGACACCACAGATGTTTGGTGTCGAGATGCTGATTGCGGCGATTGAATATGCGATGAAACAGGGTTTCCCCATCACTGATGAAGCGAGTGCCATTGAATCACTGGGGCATACGCCCAAAGTGGTGGCGGGTCATCCTGACAATATCAAGATCACCATCCCGCAAGATCTGGAGCTGGCGCACCTCTACCTGCAAACACAGCAAAGCGAGGCATCCTGATGAGAATCGGCCACGGTTTTGATGCACACCGTTTTACTGCAGATAAAGATGTGGTGATTATTGGCGGTGTTTCAATTCCTTATGAAAAAGGATTAGAGGCACACTCCGACGGTGATGTATTGATACACGCGCTGTGCGATGCACTGCTGGGTGCAGCCGCGATGGGCGATATTGGGCAGCACTTCCCCGACACCGATGATGCTAATGCCGGTATCGATAGCCGTATTCTGTTACGCCATATTGCGGGGTTGTTAAATGATAAAGGCTACACGTTATCTAATGCCGATATCACCATCATCGCGCAGGCACCGAAGATGGCGCAGCATATTCCGGCGATGCGTAGTCTGCTGGCAGAGGATTTACAGGTTGCTATCGATCGCATCAATATCAAGGCAACCACGACTGAAAAGATGGGTTACACCGGCCGTGGTGAGGGGATCTCGACCCACGCAGTTGTTTTGATCAACGAGTAGCGGGTGTCTTTTTCACTCGACTGGCCTCATGCCTATGGTGAGCCACCACTGCGCGGTGTGGTCCGTTCAACCCCGGAAGATTTTCAGGTCGATGAAGTACTGGGCTTCGAAGCGGATGGCGATGGTACACACGCCTTTCTGAAAATACGAAAAAAGAATGCCAATACCGAGTGGGTCGCTAAACAGCTGGCCAGGTATGCGGGTGTACGTCAGGTCGATGTTGGCTATGCCGGGTTGAAAGATCGCCGTGCAGTGACCACGCAATGGTTCAGTGTCGACCTTGCCGGACGGGTAGAACCTGACTGGCCAGCGCTAAAAGAGGGTGGCATTGAATTTATTGAGATCACCCGTCATCGACGCAAACTGAAACGCGGTGCATTGCAAGGTAACCGTTTCAAGATTGTGGTGCGTGAGGTTGACGGTGACCTTGAGTCATTTAAAAATCATCTTTCACAAGTCGCGAGCGGTGGTGTCCCCAATTACTTTGGCGAGCAGCGGTTTGGTTTTTCAAACCTGGAGAAAGCGACGGCGATGTTTTCAGGGCAACTGAAAAAGGTCCGTCGCCCGGAAAAGAGTATGTATCTCTCTGCCGCACGTTCGTGGCTGTTTAATAAGATTCTTGCGGCACGTGTTCAGTCGGACTCATGGAATCGAGCGCTACCGGGTGACGTGATGATGCTTAGTGGTACGCAGAGTATTTTTCCGATTGAAATGCCGGATAGTGAAATCGAGCAACGAGTCTGTGATTTAGATATTCATCCTTCTGGTGCGATGTGGGGTGCGGGTGAGCTTGCCTCATCGATGGAGGTTGAAGTGCTGGAGAAGCGTGTTGTCGAAGGTGAAGCACTGTTTTGTGACGGGCTGAAGCGAGTAGGGCTGAAGCAACAGCGTCGCTCACTGCGCCTGATGCCGTTGGATTTACAGTTTAAACAGCTTGATCAGCAATCGATTGAGTTGCAGTTTGAATTGCCTGCCGGGAGTTATGCGACGGTGGTCTTGAGGGAGTTGCTGGCGTATAGCGCGAGCCTGTAAATAATTCTGTGTAACTGCCCGCTTCAAATATGAGGAGTTAACTGCTCCTCAAACACAATCATAAAGTGATTCATGGCTTCTTTCCAGT
>CALZHD010000062.1 GCA_945787155.1 uncultured Gammaproteobacteria bacterium
CTTTTTCTTTGGTGACATTGCCAGCCCGGCGAATGTGTCACTCACCAATGTGACGCTGGCAAACAATAGCGCTGGAAACGGCGGTGGCGGTATCTATGCGGAAGATTCCAACGTCGCAGGCGGTGCCGCTATTATCCTGAGAGACACGCTGCTGTCAGCTAACTCTGGCGGCGACTGCCTCAATGCAGATGCAGGCGGCTTCAGCACCCTTACAGAGGCAGGTACCAGCCTCGACAGCGACAGCACCTGCTCTGTCACTCGCGCTGGCGTAGACCCACTGCTTGCGGCGCTCACCGATAACGGCGGCCCCGGGATGACACACGCACTAGGCACAGGCAGCCCTGCAATTAATGCCGCCGGCGCCTGCCTGACAACTGACCTGCGCTCGTTTACCCGCCCCGCCAGCGGTTGTGATATCGGTGCTTTTGAGGTTGAAGGGATCGCCCCTGCCACCGCCGTGGTGACCCCGCCCGCCAACAGCGGCGTTTCAACCGATACCTCAGGCAACTCAGCCCCCGTCGCCTATGACCTGCCGGCAGCCGTAATTGCCGGTGGTGCGGTCACCAGCATCATGAACGCCTCCGATGTTGATGGCGACCCGCTCTATTATGAATTTCCGCTCACCGCGCCCACACAGGGGAGCATCGGTCGACCAGTGTCAGGCTCTATCGATGATATCGCACAGGCATTTGTCTACACCGCCCTCGGCTCCGCCAGCGGCACAGACTCATTTACCTATCGTGCCTGCGATGCATTTGGTGCCTGCTCGGCCCCGGCCACCATCAACATCACCATCAACCCAACCGGTAACGTCAATGATCTCGTAGTGGTCTCTGAAGCCTCCCTGGACACGGTCGCGCCCGATATTAATTACACCTACCCACTCGGCGGCTTCTTCTTTACGGTAGATAGCATTCCCACCGATAGCAGCGGCACCGCTACCTCCGTGGTGGTCACTATACAGCTACCCATCGCAGCAGACCTCCCGGACAATGCAGAAGTGAGAAAACTGGATAACAGCGGGGTGTGGCGCACACTCGGCAGTACATTAAGCACAACACTCTCAACCGCGGTGGTTGATAGCGTCGCCAGAACCATCACCCTCACGTTAGTCGATAACGATATCTACGACCTTGACCCAGTGGTTGGTGTGGTTGATGACCCCATCGCCATCGGTGTGCCGGTTGCCGCGGCATCAACCTCTTCGCAGAGCAGCTCAACGGCATCGACAACAAGTGGCGGTGGTATAGTAGGCGCACCCTGGTTAATATTGATGCTGTTGCTGCACAGGTTTAGACGTCGTACCGTGCTTAGCGAAAAATAATTACAGGCCATATTCCAGCCATCTGAAAGACATCGGCACTCCTCAACGATATCCGAAGAGAGCCATTCTCTTGAACAAGTGCTTTCTGCGTTTATAATCAAATGCATGAGCTCTACAAACCATATTCACTTCCGATTTCCCTGGCAAGAGGGTAACCACTTTCGCCTGCTGATCGACGGCGATCAGTTCTTTCCCGCAATGTTGAGTGCCATCGAAAATGCCAACCACTACGTTGCGCTAAACATGTACCTGATGGCCTCAGGCAGTGTGGCAGACCGCTTTATTGAGGCACTGCTGCGCGCCGCGCAAAGAGATGTATTGATCTATATTACCCTTGATGACTTTGGTGCCAACCGCTTCAACAAACACGACCGTGAGCGTTTGAAACAGCCCAACATTCACCTCGCTTTTTACAACCCAGTTAACTACGGACGCTGGTTTCACAACCTGTTCCGCGACCACCGAAAGCTGTTATTGCTGGATGGAGAACTCGCCTTTGTGGGGGGTGTCGGCATTACTGATGATTTTGATCCTCCCGATGAAAAGGCACTACGCTGGCGTGAGACAGTGGTCGAGATCAAAGGCCCATGTGTGGAGGACTGGCGTACCCTGTTTGTCGAGAGCTGGCCTGTTGCAGGTATAACACCTGCGTTGCTGCCTTATGCCAATACTAATAATAATACTGAGCCGGGAACGGTCAGGACTGGCAAAAAGATGGGGCGCGTCACTCTCTCCCATGCCGCTACTCGGCAGGAGATTCGACGCTCAGTCAACCGACACCTGCACGCTGCCGAACACAGAATCTGGATAACAACGGCATACTTCGTACCGTCATGGCGCATGCAGCGCGAACACACCGATCACCCTGCTATCCGCCATGCAGGGCGGCGTTTCTATTACAGACTATTGCAGAATGGCGTACGTATCTTTGAATACCAGCCTCGCTTCTCTCATAGCAAGGTGCTGTTATGTGACCAATGGAGCACCATCGGTTCCAGCAATTTCGACCGCTGGAATCTGGTGTGGAACCTTGAAGCCAACCAGGAGATCGATGATCAACATTTCGCCAGAAGAGTCCAACAGATGTTCAATAACGACTTCACACAGTGTCTGGAGATTGATGTCGAGACCTGGCGCAAGCGTCCGTGGCACCGACGCTTTCTGGAGTGGTACTGGGGGTGGGTAGATGCGCTACTCTATAAATTCAGCATGCGTTGGCGGCGGCGCAACAGGCCCCGTCGCACGAGCAGGGGGAACGAAAGTAAACCGTAGCCAATTATGCAGACGTCGCAGTAACCACTGCCGTCACTGCGCGCATCAATAAGGTCGTTTGCGTATATGCAGCCGATAGAGCAGGCGTGATAACCCTAGCTCAAGTACAACAAAGATGACCACAATGAGCATCACATCAAGCAATGCCAATCCGAGCTGCGACTGTAACAGTAACAGCGGCAACAGAGATTCCGGAATTTGATCTAACCCCAATGCCTGACCACTCGGTGCTATGCCACAACGACGTTTAATAAAACTGGACAGGAGATCGCCGAGCATAGCGAAGAGCCCCAACAACGCGCCTACGACTAGCGGTAACCCCAACAACATCGCAGCCAATGACGTTAATAGCAGTGCGGACAATAGACCACGTAACGTCTTACTGCTACCCAATAGCGGACGCCCATCAATAAATAGCTTACCGCCATCAAGCGGCATAGCAAAACGCCCGCCCATTAATTGACGTGCCACAACGGGGGCGCCATTGGCAACAAACAAAAGCAACAGGGCTTGTACAAGCATCATGATACGATTAGAGTGAGTGGTAGTTCCACTGGTAATGGCAACGATGGGAGTAAGCTTATCATGACAACAGACATCACCCCATATAAGAAGATCATCGTAGCGGTCGACTTTTCTGAGTCATCAAAAGACGTTGCGGCACGGGCACTCGATATTGCCGATAAAAACGGGGCTGAAATAACATTGTTGCATGCGGTTGAGTATCTCTCACCACTTTCCTTTGGAGAAGAGTTGATCCCTTCGCCTGACTGGTTACTGGTCGAAAAACAGCTGGTCAAACAGGCCGAGAAGTCTCTGCTGACGTTTGCTAAAAAGGTGGGGATGGATGAAGCAACAAGGCTTGTTCCCAGCGGCTCACCCAGCAATGAGATCGTGGAGAGCGCAAAGCAACAAGGCGCAGATCTGATCGTAGTCGGTGCTCACGGCCGCCGTGGACTACAACGCTTACTCGGTTCAACGGCGAATAGTGTCATACGCCATGCAACGTGCGACGTACTTGCTGTCAGATGCCAACAGTAAATCTGTGGCAGGTTGATACTGTCTCTCTAATCTGTCGCGTTTAGCCTCTGGTTGAGCCTAACCCGATGCTGCGTGCACGCTCGACCACTGATAACACTGCATCGGCAGCATTTTCACTGGCATTCTGCCTGAGTGCATGATGAATCTCACTAAACTGTTGCTGTAAGTCAGCCACCTTCTCAGGATCATCCAGATACTCCAATACCGCCATGCTAAGACTCTGCGGGGTAACGTCGTCCTGAATGATCTCCGGTATCACTCGTCTGCCGAGCAGTAGATTTGGCAACGAATAATTATCAACCTTCAATAGCTGCATCGCCAACCAGTAGGAAAAAGGCTTCAGGCGGTAGGCGACTACCATTGGCTTTTTCAATAGCATCGCTTCCAGCGTGGCGGTACCACTGGCAAGCAATACCACATCGGCTGCGGCCATCGCTTCACGCGACTGGCCATCAATCACCGTAATCGGCAGGTGTGGCGCCTTTATTTGCAATGCCTGCTCAAACAGTTCGCGGGTCTCGATGTTGGCAAATGGCGCGACAAAATGGAGCCCCGGGCGCTCTTCAATACACAGTGCGGCAGCCTCTACAAAATAAGTGGATAGACGCGACACCTCACCGATACGACTGCCCGGTAACAAAGCGATGATCTGTTTATCCAATGGCAAATTCAGCGTGGCACGTGCTGCCACACTATCGGGCTGCAGCGGAATCATATCGGCCAGCGGATGCCCCACAAAACGGACCGGCACGTTGTGATCCTCATAAAATTTCGCTTCGAAAGGAAAGAGTGTCAACATCAGATCAACCGCACGCGCAATCTTTGGCAGACGATATTGACGCCACGCCCATACCGATGGGCTGACATAATGCACCGTCGGAATATTGTGATCGCGCAGGCGCGTCTCGAGCCCGATATTAAAATCAGGCGCATCGATGCCAATAAAGATGTCCGGCGGGTCATTAATCAATTTTCGCGCCAGCCCCGCACGGATCGAACGCAGTTCCATGTACTTACCGATGCCGATCAATCCCATCACTGCAAGCTTCTCGGCAGGATAGAGCGCATCGCACCCCTGCTCGATCATCTTTTGACCAGCAATCCCTTCAAATCGCGCTTCCGGCACACGTGCTTTGATGGCCTGTATCAACTCAGCACCAAGCAGATCCCCCGAGGTCTCCCCTGCAACGATCCCTATACGCACAAATAGATACTCTCTTTAAGAAGGTGACTGAAGTGGTTAACGCACAATGCCGCGTTCAGACTTCACGATAAAGTCTGCTAGCAGCGCGATCTCGTCGCAATCGGGATTGAGTGCTCGTATCTGCTGCGACGCCTGCTCAATGGTAATTCCCGTCTTGTAGATGAGTTTATAAGCTCGACGCAGATCACGAATAGTGTCAGCACTGAAACCACGTCGCTTGAGCCCCTCGACATTAAGCCCAAACGGCTTTGCCATATGACCTGAGACCAACACATAAGGCGGCACATCTTTTGGCAGTACACTGCCCATCGCAGTGAAGGCATGTGGGCCTATCACACAGAATTGATGGACTAATGTATAGCCACCCAGGATCGCGTAATCTTCAACCGTCACATGCCCGGCAAGCGCAACATTGTTGGCCAGGATAGTACTATTTTTCACCACACAATCATGCGCCACATGCACATAGGCCATAATCAGGTTATCGTTACCGATGGAGGTGATGCCAAGATCCTGAGCGGTGCCGCGATTAAGCGTACACCCCTCACGAATCACATTGTTGTCGCCGATCTCGAGGCGTGTCTTCTCACCCTGATACTTTTTATCCTGGGGATCCTCACCTATCGAAGCGAATTGAAAAATCTGATTATTTTTTCCGATGGTCGTCGGCCCTTTAACCACAACATGAGAACCGATAACACTGCCACTGCCAATCTCGACATCTGCGCCGATGACAGAAAAAGGCCCCACGCTCACATCATCTGCGATACGAGCGGTGGGATCAATAATTGCAGAACTATGAATCATAAGATTTTCTATCAAACACTCTGCACAGAACAGAGAATCTCGGCGCTAGCCACCACCTCACCATCCACTAATGCCTCGGTGTTAAATTTCCAGATACTGCGCTTGTTACGTACTAAATCAGTCTTCAATATCAACTGATGACCCGGTTCTACTGGCCGTTTAAAACGCGCGTTATCTATACCCACCAGATAATAGAGCGTTTCGCCTGTCGCTGCATCGCTCATACTCTTGGCAGTGAGGATAGCGGTCGCCTGAGCCAGCGCCTCAAGAATCAACACCCCTGGCATAACGGGTTTGATCGGGAAATGTCCCGGAAAATATGGCTCATTAATAGTCACATTCTTCAACGCAGTCAGTCTCTCTTTCGGCACACACTCAATCACTTTATCAACCAGTAAAAACGGGTAGCGATGTGGTAGGTACTCCATGACCTGATGAATATCCATCGAACTCACCCCAACCTGCGCTGCATTCTCCTGCGTCATCTCTTGTGCTCTACCTTTTGCCTTCAGACATCATTAGATAATTTGCGAACCATTTTCTCAAGCGCTTTAATACGCCGCGCCATCTCATCAAGCTGTTTCATGCGTACAAAGTTTTTGCGCCAGCGCGCATTTGGCTCGACTGGCACCCCCGACGAGTAAAATCCCGCCTCATGAATTGACTGACTGACAAACGTCTTGGCACTAATTTGCACACCATCGACAATCGACAAGTGGCCAACAATGCCGACATGGCCACCAATCGCACAGTGTTTACCGATATGAGTACTACCTGCAATGCCTGTACAACCCGCAATCGCAGTATGCTCACCAATATACACATTGTGAGCGATCTGGATCTGGTTATCCAGTTTTACCCCATTTTCCACTATCGTATCGCTCAGGGCACCACGATCGATGGTGGTATTAGCCCCCACTTCGACATCATCACCGAGCGTTACCCCGCCAACCTGCGGAATTTTTACCCACTGACCATGGTCATTGGCATAACCAAAACCATCACTACCGATCACCGCACCCGGCTGAATCACACAACGTTCCCCCAGCGTGACACGGCCATGCATCGTGACATTGGCCATCAAGCGGCACTCTCGACCGATAATGACATCACGATCGAGTACACAACCGGCGCCGATCTGCGCCCTGCCCCCCACAATGACCCCTGGGCCGATCACACAGTGGGCATCAATCCATGCCGTGCCATCGATCTGTGCACCATCATCAATGACGGCATCAGGGTGCACTCCGCCCGGATGATATTCATCGGGATAGAGTAGCTGTGTAGCTCGGGCATAGGTAAGATAGGGATCCCTCGCGATCAACGCGTTAACCGGACACGCATCAAGATCTCGTTCTGCAACAATCACCGCCGATGCCTTTGTCTCGGCAAGGCGAGTGCGATATTTTGAACTCGCGAGAAAGCTCAATTCCCCAACGGCAGCATCTTCCAACGTTGCCACACCCGATATCAGGCAGTCAGCATCGCCAGCGAATTCACACCCTAGGCGGGATGCCAATAGCTCCAGTGTTAATGCCAAGCGCGAATCCTTTTACTTTTTTAACTTTTCAGCACGATTTTTTGCAAGCGTTTCGAGTCGAGCCAATACCTTCGAGGTAATTTCCAGTTCAGCATTAGCATAGGCAATCCCTTCAAAAAAAATCAAATCAAAACCTTCTTCTCTACCAATTTTATCAATCACCTGCTTAATGAAATCCTGTACCTTGGCTATCTCTTCGTTACGGCGGCGATTTAAATCTTCACGAAACTCTTCCTGGTCTCGCCGCATATCACGAGAAATGCCCAGCAACTCACTATCGATTTTTTTTTGCTCGCGCTCACTCATCACCATACCATCACGTCTGAGACGCTCTTCCAGATCAGCCTTCTTTTTCTGTTGTGCCAGCAACGCTTTTTCACGGCCAGAAAACTCTTCCCGTAACATCACCTCGGCCTGCGCCGCCTGCGGCGCGTCCTGAAACAATCTCACCGCATCGACATAACCCAATTTGAGGTCTGCCGCAGCCACCGGTAACGCCAGCAACAGGGAAACCATCCCGACTGAAACCATATTAATTATTTTATTCAAGTCTCAACCCCGATTTACAAAAATACTAGAAGAAAAACGAACCCAATGTAAACTGGAATCGTTCAAGTTCGTCACCCTCTTTATCATTCAGAGGGAATGCATAACTAAAAGTCAGTGGTGCAATCGGGGACATCCAGATCAGGGCAATACCCGTGGATGTCCTCAATTCCGCCGAATCATAGTCGCTGCTGGTAGTGAATACATTACCAATATCATAGAAACCACTCAAGCGTAACGAACGATTATCCTCTTCCACAAATGGCATAGGAACAATGAGCTCAATATTCGCCACCACTTTCAGCGCGCCGCCCTGTGAGGCATCACCCTCCTGTGGACCAAGCGAATTCCCCTCATAACCACGTACCGAACTACTGCCACCTGCATAATAATGCTCAAAAAATGGCAGACGCGTGGTGGTGGAATAGCTATCGCCATACCCCAACGACCCCTTCAGCAGCAACGTTAAATCCTGCGTCAGCGGCTGGAACTTCATCGCACGAAGATCAACTTTATAATACTCCAGTCCACTCCCGGGAAGGGCAATCGTGTTATTTAAGCTCACCAGTAGACCATTATTCGCAAAAATAGTCCGGTTGCGGGTGTCGTGCGACCAGCCCAGCGTCAGCTTATAGATGTCAAACTCATCGGTATTAACAGTAAGAAAGTCAATCACGGACTGAGGTGTCAATATAGAGGTATGAATTTGTGTATTTTCATAGGCGATCCCCAGCGAGGCGCGATTGAACTCGCTCAGCGGAAAGCCGTAATTAACACCGAAACCATACTGATCCGAGGTATATGACGCAATATTCGCTTCACTGGCATTAGTCTCACGGAAGGAGAGATTAAAACCACGACTCACACCATTGGTCATATAATAAGGGTTATTATATGAAAAGCTATAAACCGTATTGACATCACTATTATTAATGTTGGTAGAAATACGTTTACCGCTACCCAAAAAGTTGTCTTCACTAATACTGGCGTTAATCAACACCCCCTGAGTCTGAGAAAAACCGATACCGGCCGTCAGAGAGCCCGAAGAACGTTCCTCGACAGAGAGTCTGATATCCACCTGATCTTCAACACCGGCAACAGCAGGGGTCTCGACATTGATGTTCTCAAAATAGCCAAGACGTTGCACACGCACGCGAGAACGATCGATCTGCGCAGTCGAGATCCAGCCACCTTCCATCTGGCGGAATTCACGTCGTACCACCTCATCTCGCGTACTCTTATTGCCACTAATATTGATACGACGCACATAGACACGCCGTCCCGGGTCAACAAAAAAAGTCAGCGAAACCAGACGATTTTCATGATCGACTTCTGGGATCGCATTGATATTGGAAAACGCAAACCCCTCTTTACCGAGTCGAGAGGTGATCGACTCGGTACTCTCGGTGACCTTGCTGCGAGAAAAGACCTCTCCCTCAGCGAGCGTCACCAGCGACCTCAGTTCCGCCTCCGGTACTATCAGGTCACCGGCCAGTTTTATCTCTTTAATCGAGTATTGGTACTCTTCCGAGACATTGATTGAGATGAAGATATCTTGTTTATCGGGCGTAATCGTCACCTGGGTCGAGTCGATATTGAAATTAATGTAACCTCGATCGAGGTAGTATGAGCGCAGCGACTCAAGGTCGGCCCCCAGTTTAAAGCGGGAGTACTGCTCACCGCCCGAGAAGACCCCCGGTGAATCTAGCTGAAACTTACTACGCAGGGTGTCATCAGCATAGGCATCATTACCAATCATATTGATCTGCTTGATCGTCGCCACATCGCCTTCATTGATATCGATATCAATCTCGACACGCCCATCGTCTAGCGTCACCACCTCGGATTCAATCTTGACCCCGTATTTACCCTGATTAAAATATTGTCGCTCAAGCTCTCGCACCACCTTATCGAGCGCGGAACGATCAAAGACACGACCACTGGCAAGCCCAATGCGCTCCAGCGCTTCGTTCAGCGCGTCGGTCTCAATATCCTCATTACCGGAGATATCAATACTCGCGATCGCCGGTCGTTCACGCACCACCACCACCAGAATATCGTCACGCGCTGCAACACTGACATCATCAAAAAAGCCTGTCTTAAACAGCGCTTTGATCACGTTATCGGCCCGTTCATCATCCAGTTGCTCACCCACTTTCAACGGTAAATAGTTGAGCACCGTGCCCAGTGAGATACGCGCCAGACCACGCACTTCCACATCCTGCACCACGAATGGCTCAAAGGCCCATGCGCAAGCACCGCTGAAACTACTCACCAGTAAAAACGCGCCTGCACGCAACATCCACTTCATTTGTGCCATCCGCTAACCTGTCACCTACTAACCGACCAGGCGTTCAATGTCGTTATAAAACGCCACAATCATCACCGTCGCCAACAACGCAATCCCGATACGCTGCCCCATCATCTGTATCTCTTCCGAAACCGGGCTGCCTTTGATCCACTCAATCAGATAGTAGAAAAGATGGCCACCATCGAGCATCGGGATCGGCAGGAGATTCAACACCCCCAGACTAATACTGATCAAGGCGAGAAAACTGGCAAAGGCGACAAAACCTATCCCGGCTGATGAACCGGCATATTGCGCGATGCTAATCGGCCCACTGAGATTTTCAACCGAGACATTGCCAATCACCATATTACCCAACATTCTCAGCGTCAACATTGACATATCCCAGGTCTTCACCAGCGCTTTGTTCAGCGCCGTGAAAAACGAATAGCGCTCAACTGCATTAAACTGTTCAAACAATCCCTCGGGATAATCAACCGTCGCACCGATCCGGCCGATCACGCCCGTCTTCGTTTCAAGACGTGCCGGGCGCAGGTCAAGCGTGACGATAGTGCCTGCGCGCTCCAGTTCAACCTGTAGATTTTTTTCTGGATTCGCCCTGACCCGGTGCACCCAGCCTTCCCAGTCCACGATCGATTCACCATCGACCGTCAGCAAGCGGTCACCCGTCACGATACCCGCGCTATCGGCAGCACCACCGGGCACCACCTCGCCAATAATGGCAGGGATCTTCGGCCGCATCATATTGATGCCAATACTCTCCAGCAGATTTTTACGCTCCAGCGCCAGTCCCGGTGTTGAAAAATCGAGCAGTCGTGTCTTACTGCTCACCCCATCTTCAAGCACGCGCACCTCAATCACATCTTCTCCGAGACTACTATCCAGCAGTTCAAGCACAGCCGTGCCCCACGTCACCGTCTCGGTACCGTCAATATGCGTGATGACATCGCCCCGTTGAAACCCACCGGCAGAGGCAAGACTCGCATCATTGATATCACCCACAATGGGTTTAACGCCACTCACCCCCATCATCAGAATCAGCCAGTAGATCGCGATCGCCAACACAAAATTAAAAATCGGCCCAGCGGCGACAATGGCAGTGCGACTCGCCAGCGACTTACGATTGAAGGCGCGATCAAGTTCCTCAGGAGCAACCTCACCCTCACGCTCATCGAGCATCTGCACATAGCCACCCAATGGCAACGCGGCAATCACGTACTCTGTCTCATCATTGGCACGCCGCCAGCTAAAGAGCGGCTTGCCAAAACCGATCGAAAAACGAATCACCTTGACCCCGGCCTTACGCGCCACCCAGAAGTGGCCAAACTCATGCACCGTGATCAAGACGCCAATGGCGATGATAAAAAAGAAGAACGATGACAGCACTGAACTCATGATTTCCATTCCAATCTTGCGACGTGCTGTTGCGCCACTTCACGCGCAGTAGCATCGTCTTGCAATACAATCGCCAGACTCGCGGCCGCCTGTGCGCTGACATCCGACAACGTCGCTTCAATGACACGGCTAATATCGGTAAATCGAAGTGTCTGACCAAGAAAGGCCTCAACTGCAATTTCATTCGCAGCATTGAGGATGGCCGCCGCAGTGCTCCCCCCCTGTGTCACCTCGCGTGCTACCTCACGCGCCAGGCGTAGACACGGAAAACGCGCCACATCAGGGTGTTCAAAATCGAGCCGCGCCACATCAAACAGGTTGAGTCGTTCGACCCCCGATGACATCCGCTGTGGCCATGCCATCGCGTGAGCAATCGGAATGCGCATATCAGGACTGCCCATCTGTGCCAGCACCGAACCATCCACATACTCGACCATCGAATGGATAATACTTTGCGGGTGCACCACGATCTGAATCTTCTCCGGCGGCGCATCAAAGAGCCAGCACGCCTCGATCAGCTCCAGTCCCTTGTTCATCATCGTAGCGGAATCGACCGAGATTTTGCGCCCCATGGTCCAGTTGGGATGGGCGCACGCCTGATCGGGGGTAACATCAGCAAGCGCCGCCGGCGCTACCAGACGAAATGGACCGCCCGAGCCGGTCAACAGGATTTGCTCAATACCACCGCTCTCAAGCCCATTGAAGCGCCCCGATATCGATGCGGGCATACATTGAAAGATCGCGTTATGTTCACTGTCAATCGGTAACAGTTCGGCCTCATGCTCACGTACCGCATCCATAAAGAGGTGGCCAGACATGACCAGTGCCTCTTTGTTCGCGAGCAATACCCGTTTACCGGCACGCGCCGCCGCCAGCGTCGGCAACAGACCGGCCGCACCCACAATCGCTGCCATCACCTGTTCACATTGTGGCAACATAGCAACCTTCTCTAAACCTTCGGCGCCAGCCAGCACTTCGGTTTCCAACCCTTCGGCCTGAACTTTTTGTTGCAGCTGCTCAGCCGCCCGCTCATCGCTCATCACCGCATAGTCGGGACGGTGGGCAACACACTGTGCAAACAGGCGCTCGACATTGCGGTTGGCGGTCAATGCGACCGCTCGATAGTGCGCCGGGTGCTGCGCAATCACATCAAGTGTATTGACACCGATCGAGCCGGTCGAGCCAAGTACGGTGACGCCCTTCATGCACGGATGCCCAATAGTGAAACACCAAGGGTAAAGACGGGTCCTGCAGCGGTGAGGCTATCGATACGATCTAATATTCCGCCATGCCCCGGCAGCAACGTGCCGCTGTCTTTAACGCCCACACGTCGCTTCATCAGACTTTCCATCAGATCACCCACAATCGAAAAGGCAACCGTGACCAGCGCGAGCAACACTAAACCCAACAAGGCTACACCGCTGACATCGAGCAGCACGCCGCCGATCAATGCAACCACTAGCGTCGTCGCCATCGCACCGGCGACCCCTTCCCAGCTCTTGCCGGGACTGACCTGCGGTGCCAGCTTGCGCTTGCCAAAGGCTCGACCCGCAAAGTAGGCACCGCTATCGGCACCCCAGATCAATACCATCAGAAAAAGTAGCCAGTAAGGCGAGATATCGTGCAGTACTACCAGTGAAATCCATGCAGGCACCAGCAGCACCACACCAATGGCAGGCCGTGCCGATAACGGAAACAGTGTCGTCTGCCCTTGCGCCTCACAACGCCGCACATGCGCGCTGTAACGCTGTAACAGCAACACTGCGTAGCACCACCACAACACCGCGGCAGTCAGCAGCAGATAAAAGAGCGCGGTATACTGACTCGCCCAACCACTCACCACCATCAGCACCCAGGTTAAGGCGATAAACTTATATTTTCCTATCGTTGCTGGCTCACCCATCAGCCGCATCCACTCAGCAGCACCCACTGTTACCAGCAAGGCAAACAGTATCGAGATGTAAGCAGTCGGCAGTGCGATCACGCCCCAGATAAAAAGCGGCATCAATACTGCCGCCGTCAACAGACGCTGCTTAAACATTCTGTTCCTGCTCCACCTGGTCACCAGTGCGGCCAAAACGGCGCTGACGTTGGCTAAAGGAGTTCAACGCGACATCAAAGGCATCGCCATCAAAGTCGGGCCACAAGGTCTCGGTGAAATACATTTCACAATAGGCGAGCTGCCACAAAAGAAAATTACTCACCCGCTCTTCACCACCAGTACGAATAAAGAGGTCCGGTTCCGGCATACCGTATAGCGAAAGGTGGCGATCGAGAGATTCCTCATCGATCTGTGACGATTCAAGTCGTCCAGTAGCCACCTCGTCAGCGAGTGCTCGCGTTGCCTGAACGATATCCCAGCGGCCACCGTAATTGGCCGCAATCACCAATTGAAGCCCAGTATTGGCACTGGTGGTCGCCTCAGCCGTGGCAATCTCCTGCTGCAATGCTTCAGGAAAGGCACTGCGGTCACCGACTATTTTCAACACCACATTATTTTCATTAAGCCGTTTAACTTCACGTTTCAGGGCAGAGACAAAGAGTTCCAGTAATAACCGCACCTCTTTCTCAGGACGACGCCAGTTTTCACTACTGAAGGCAAACAACGTAAGGACTTCGATTTTTTTTTCAGCACAATGACGCACCATCGCACGCACCGTCTCGACACCCGCTTTATGCCCCATGAAACGTGGCATAAAACGCTTTTTGGCCCAACGGCCATTGCCATCCATGATGATCGCAACATGACGCGGCAAGGAGCCGGATGTTGCTGTTGTCGGGGCGTCTTCGGTTTTTCTAGCAGACATTATTAGAGACAATCTAAACCTTATTGAGCGATGACATTTTCAGTAGTGAGTAAGTGATTCATGTTTAGCAGGAATCACATTACGCCCGATCAAAACCAGATCAAGAGCCAGTTAAAACCGGGTCAGATCTCCATCAGGTCTGTTTCTTTTGCCGTCAGCAGTGTCTCCACCTCTGCAACAAAACGATCCGTCAGTTTCTGCATCCCTTCCTCTGCACCACGCTCTTCGTCCTCGGTAATCTCTTTCTCTTTCAGCAACTCTTTAAAATCACCGTTAGCATCACGACGAATATTACGGATCGCAACACGTGCAGACTCCGCCTCAGCACGCGCAACTTTGATCATATCCTTACGGCGCTCTTCGGTAAGCGGCGGAATGCTGATACGAATGGTGGTCCCTGCGGTTGAAGGATTCAATCCTAGATCAGAACGCATGATCGCCTTTTCAATCACCGGCACCAGATCCTTTTCCCAGGGACTAATCGTCAGCGTTCTCGCTTCGGAAACCGATACGGTTGCACACTGGCTCAACGGCACATCATTACCATAATAAGAGACCTTAATATGATCGAGCAGACTCGCATTCGCACGCCCGGTACGCATTTTGGCAAACGCCAGCTTCAGCGACTCAATGCTCTTGCCCATACGGATTTCGGCATCTTTATTGATTTCATCGATCATGCGTCATCTCCATTTGTCACCAGCGTCCCCTCTTCTTCACTCATCACGACGTCTCTCAGGGCACCCGGCTTAGTAATATCGAAAACCCTCAGTGGCATATTATTATCGCGGCATAACACAATCGCCGTCGCATCCATCACCATCAATTTGCGATGCAACACTTCATCATAGGAAAGCTTGCTATAACGCTCGGCAGCGGGGTTTTTCATCGGATCATCGGAGTAGATACCATCGACCATGGTCGCCTTCAGTACCGCATCGGCATTGATCTCGATACCACGCAGACTGGCGGCAGAGTCAGTAGTAAAAAAAGGATTGCCAGTGCCGGCAGCAAAGATCACTACGCGCCCTTTTTCAAGGTGACGAATCGCCTTGCGACGAATGTAATCTTCACAAATCTGATTAATCTTAACCGCAGACATCACCCGTGCATAAGCACCGTGGTGTTCAAGTGCATCCTGCATCGCCAACGCGTTAATCACGGTAGACAGCATCCCCATATGATCAGCGGTAACGCGATCCATACCACATGCGGCAAGGGTTGCGCCGCGAGAGATGTTGCCACCTCCCACGACCATTGCAACCTCTACCCCTAGTTTCACCAGCTCGCTGACATCGGTGGCGATACGATTCACCACTTCAGGTTCAATGCCATGATCCCCGTTGCCCATCAACGCCTCACCACTCATCTTGAGCAGAATACGTTTATAGATAGGCTTGCTGTTAGCTGTAGGGATAGCCGCTGTCGAACCGTCAAGCGATGCCACTGTCTAGCTCCCTTTAACCTGCGCCATCACTTCCGCAGCAAAATCCTCTTCTACTTTCTCGATCCCTTCACCCACTTCAAGGCGCTCAAAGCGAATAACCTTCGCACCATTTTTCTCAAGTAGCTTGCCTACCGTGGTATCTGGGTCTTTCACAAATGGCTGGCCTTCAAGAGTGATCTCAGCCAGATATTTACGAATACGGCCATCCACCATCTTCGCGATAATTTCAGCGGGTTTCCCACTCTCCGCAGCCTGTGCACAAAAGATCTCTTTCTCTTTTTCCAGGACATCTGTAGAGACGTCATCAGCAGATACGGCCAATGGTTTACTGGCTGCGATATGCATGGCAACATCTCTGGCCAACGTTGCATCGCCACCTTCCAGTTCAACGATCACACCGATACGCACACCGTGCAGATAACCGCCAACAATGCCCGCGTCGCTACTGTAGTTTGCAAAGCGACGAACATTGATATTTTCACCAATCTTTGCAATGAGCGCCAGGCGCGTGTCGTTCACAGAGGCATCGGCACCGCTCATCGGGCTTGCTAACAGCGCATCAACATCAGCCGGCTGTGCCGCGACTACGGTATCAGCGACCTGATCTGCAAATTCAATAAAACCATCACCCTTGGCAACAAAGTCGGTTTCACTATTGACCTCAACGATCGCGCCATTTTTACCATCTTCGCTGGCACGAAATACAATAATTCCTTCAGCTGCAACACGACCGGCCTTTTTATCCGCCTTCGCCATACCAGATTTGCGCATCATCTCGATCGCGGCATCAATATCGCCACCCGTCTCGACCAGCATCTTTTTACATTCCATCATCCCAGAGCCGGTGCGCTCACGGAGCTCTTTAACCTGCGCAGCTGTA
>CALZHD010000063.1:0-23024 GCA_945787155.1 uncultured Gammaproteobacteria bacterium
TCATTCGCTTCCGGGGTCGCTTCGCCATTGATCAGTTCACGATAGGCGAGCAGCTCAAATGAAAAGACATCGACCTTCTCTTTGCTCTTTTTCCCTTCGCGAATCACGTTACGTGAATAGTGGTGCGCAAAGCTTGGCTCGATACCGTTACTGGCGTTATTGGCCA
The DNA here is from genome assembly GCA_945787155.1 of uncultured Gammaproteobacteria bacterium. Classification (GTDB taxonomy): domain Bacteria; phylum Pseudomonadota; class Gammaproteobacteria; order SZUA-140; family SZUA-140; genus SZUA-76. Next base: position 167 of record CALZHD010000063.1, read on the forward strand.
GTGACAGTGAGATGGTGCCGGTCGGTGCAATCGAACTATGGTGGGTAAAGCGTGCACCCACCTCGGCCAGCTCTTCAACCAGTTCCGGTGACTCTTTCGCAATCTGCTGCATATAGCGGCTATACTTCGCGTGCAGCACTCGGCCTTTAATGGTATCGCCTGCGGCGTAGCCATCTTTGGCCATCTCCGGGCGCTTACGCAACATCTCGGCGGTGACGGTGAAATCCTCTTCCAGAATGGGTGCCGCGCCCTTCTCTTTGGCGAGATCCAGCGCCGCCTGCCAACCGACCATTGCCATCTTGCGCGTGACCTGCTCGGTGAATTCGAGTGACTTTTCATCGCCATACTGCATGCGCAGCATCGTCATGGTGGAACCGAGGCCCAGATAACCCATGCCGTGACGGCGTTTGCTTTCGATCTCCTTGCGCTGCTGCTCCAGCGGCAGGCCGTTGATCTCGACCACGTTATCCAGCATGCGGGTAAAGATGCTGACGGTCTTGCAATACTCGTCCCAGTCGAAAGAGGCCTTGTCGGTAAACGGATCGCGCACAAAACGGGTTAGATTAATCGAGCCCAGCAGGCATGAACCGTAAGGCGGCAGTGGCTGCTCACCACAGGGGTTGGTGGCGCGAATATTTTCGCAGAACCAGTTGTTGTTCATCTCGTTGACCTTGTCGATCAGGATAAAACCGGGTTCGGCGTAATCATAGGTCGAAGACATGATCACATCCCACAGCCGTTGCGCGCGGATGGTTTTGCTGACGCGGCAGGCGACCAGCCCCGCTTCATTTTCGATGTAACCTTTTTTAAGCGGCCACTCACGCCACACCACCTGATCGGCATCGTTCAGATCAAGCTCGCCATTTTCAACTTCGGATGGCTTGGCAGGAAAGGCGAGCTTCCAGTCGGTGTCATTACGCACCGCTTCCATGAATTCTTTGGTGATCAACAGGGAGAGATTAAACTGGCGCAGGCGACCATCTTCACGCTTCGCCTTGATGAAATCGAGCACATCGGGGTGACCGATATCGAAGGTGCCCATCTGCGCGCCGCGACGTCCGCCGGCGCTGGAGACGGTGAAACACATCTTGTCGTAGATATCCATAAACGACATCGGGCCGGAGGTGTAAGCGCCCGCGCCGGAGACATAGCCACCCTTGGGGCGCAGTGTTGAAAACTCATAGCCGATGCCACAACCGGCCTTGAGGGTCAGCCCCGCCTCATGCACTTTCCCCAGGATGTCATCCATCGAATCCTTAATGATGCCGGAAACGGTACAGTTAATGGTAGAGGTCGCGGGCTTGTGCGCCTGCGCACCGGCATTGGAGGTGATCCGTCCGGCCGGGATTGCGCCATGCCGCAGCGCCCACAGAAATTCATCATGCCAATGGTCACGCAGCTCCGGTGTCGCTTCAACATCGGCCAGCGCGCGCGCAACACGCTTATAGGTATCGTCGATCGACTGATCGATCGCCTCACCCGCTTTATTTTTGAGGCAATATTTTTTGTCCCAGATATCGAGCGATGCAGGCTGAAATGGAATTTCAGATGCAGCAGCAGAAACGACTCGAAGGTGCGCGCTTTTCATTATGTGGCTTTCTCCCATTTTTACTTATTTTATATGATCCATGGCCCTGCCACACTGGCGGTTTTCACCTCCGTTCAAGCGCTTCGATTGAACGTTCGCAAACGCGCTAACACGCCTAATCGCAGCCGGGCAAAGCAAAACACAACATGTTGTGTTGTGCGGTGAAGATTAGAGTGAAATCAAACTATCGTCAACCACCACAACACGAAAAAAAGACGTCTATTAAACAAACAAAATAACAATAAAATACAAATAGTTAAAAACCATCACTCCTTTTTTAATAGGCTGAAATATTTTATAAAATTGTTAACTGTGGGCCGTAATAAAACATACAACAGCACTATATGTTGTGTTTTTAATCACGACCGACTGCTGATTGTGCGATGACCTGCCTATCACCACCCACTCCCCCTTGAAAATAGCGCGCCTAACGCCTACCTACTTAGATAATCAGATGCATCATTAAACCTAACAGGAGGGTCACAATGGCCATCACCCATTACGAACCGTGGACAGCAATGAATGACTTCCACAATGAAATCAATCGACTATTTGGTAACCGCGGGATCAATGCGCGCGCCAGTAATGATGCGACCAACGTCGTCACCAGTGACTGGACACCCGCCGTCGACGTCAAAGAGGAGGCCGATCAGTTCGCTATTTTTGTCGATATCCCCGGCGTGGATAGCAAAGATATCGATGTCTCGATGGAAAAGGGGGTACTCAGCATCAAGGGTGAACGCCACAGCGAAAGCACAAAAGAGGATAAAGGCTATAAGCGTGTCGAACGCGCTCACGGCACCTTTTATCGCAGTTTTTCGCTGCCGGACACCGCAGATGCGAACGGCATCACCGCCAAAAGCAAAAATGGCGTACTGCAGATCATCATCCCCAAACAGGCCCACACCCAGCCAAAAAAGATCACGGTCGAGGGTTGAACCTCTCCTCACATCGACAGTCTGAAGCAGTGGCTGGCGCCGCCCAACATATCAAGCACGCGCCAGCCACTGCTTAATAAAAATAATGACCCTGGAGAACTCAATGCCCTCGCGTATATCCCTGTGTAGATCCCCGCGTAGATCCCGGCAACTGCACCCCCTGCTGATCGCGCTACTATTGATAGCCTTCATCGCCCCCTTTACAGGCACAGCCAATGCGTCACTGCCGATGGCCGACTCACAGGGCGAACCGCTCCCCACGCTGGCGCCAATGCTGGAGCGTGTGACGCCAGCGGTGGTCAACATCTCCACCCGCGGTCGCGTGCAGATACAGGGCAACCCACTGCTGCAAGACCCATTTTTTCGCCGCTTCTTTAATATCCCCGAGCAGCCCAGCCACCGTGACACCCAGAGCCTCGGCTCCGGGGTGATCATCGACGCGGCCAACGGCTACATCCTCACCAACAGCCACGTCATCGATAAAGCGATCGAGATCACCGTCACGCTGCAAGATGGCCGACGCCTCAACGCGACGCTGGTCGGGGCCGACCCGGAGGCCGACGTGGCGGTGATCCAGGTACCCGCGGAGAACCTCAGCGCACTCAAGCTGGCCGATTCCGACCAGCTACGCGTCGGTGATTTTGTCGTCGCCATCGGCAACCCCTTTGGCCTCGGCCAGACCGTGACCTCCGGTATTGTCAGCGCGCTGGGACGCAGCGGCCTCGGCATCGAAGGCTATGAAGACTTCATCCAGACCGACGCCTCGATCAATCCCGGCAATTCGGGTGGCGCACTGGTCAATCTGCGTGGCGAACTGGTCGGCATCAACACCGCCATCATCGCCCCCGGTGGCGGCAATGTCGGCATCGGCTTTGCAATTCCGACCAATATGGGCCAGCAGATCATGGCGCAACTGGTGAAATACGGCGAGGTAAAGCGTGGCAAGCTCGGCATTTCGGCGCAAAACCTGACCCCTGAGCTGGCCCACGCCTTTGATATCCAGCAGACCAACGGCGCGGTCGTGGTGCAGCTTGCCCCCGATTCAGTCGCTGCGGAGGCGGGGTTACAGATCGGCGATGTGATCATCGGCGTCAACGACCACGCCACCAATAACGCCTTCGATATCCGCAATCAGCTTGGCCTGTTACGGGTGGGCGACAAGGTAAAACTCGAGATATTGCGCGGCAACAAAAAGCTCGCCATCAAGACCAGAATCGCTGACCCGGAACCCAATAAAGTCGAAGGAAAACAATTTGATGCGAGACTCGACGGCACCATCTTCAGCCGCATCGAAGAGGGCTCTCCGCTGTACGGACAGATCAATGGCGTGCTGGTGGTCGAGACCGAACCCAACAGCCGTGCATGGCGCGCTGGGCTACGCAAAGGCGACGTGGTCGTCTCCGCCAATCGACGTGCCACCGCCGATTTTACCTCGCTGGCAGAGGCGCTAAAAACGTCACGACGCGGCATCCTGCTCAACGTGGTACGCGGCAGCTCGGCACTCTTTATATTGATTCAATAATGGCAGGTGGGGCTTTATTCATAGTTCACGCGCTCGAATAAAGCCCCTCCCTTCTATTTAAAGTGCGTGGTATAATGTTGCGCGCTTTAAAATCCTCTTTCTGCCCAGAATTTCTGTCCAGAAAAACGATTTACGCACACATTGCCGCATCGTACTATTCGCGGCCGACAAAACCTGAAAACTCAAGCAACACGATCGACTAAAATATGCCTCAACACAAGCTGACACAACTTCAAGAGCTGGAAAGCGAATCCATCCACATCATGCGTGAGGTCGTTGCGGAATTCCGCAACCCGGTGATGCTCTATTCCGTCGGGAAAGACTCCAGCGTGATGCTACACCTGGCACGCAAGGCGTTCCATCCGGGGCCGCTGCCGTTCTCGCTGCTGCATGTCGACACCGGCTATAAATTCAAAGAGATGTATGAATTCCGTGACTGGTACGTCAAAGAGGTCGGCGCGAAGCTGATCGTCCATCGCAATGAAGACGCGATCGCCAAAGGGATGAACCCACAGGATTTCGGTGTGGCGCGCTGCTGTGGTGCACTCAAAACCGGCGCCCTGCTGGAAGCCCTTGAGATCGGTGATTACGACGCCGCCTTTGGTGGCGCCCGCCGTGACGAAGAACGTTCACGCGCCAAGGAACGTGTCTACTCGATGCGTGACAGCTTTGGCCAGTGGGACCCAAAAAATCAGCGCCCCGAATTGTGGAGCCTGTACAACGGTCGCATTCATGACGGCGAGTCGGTACGTGTCTTCCCGATATCTAACTGGACCGAAATGGACGTCTGGCAATATATCCGCGAAGAGAACATCCCGATCGTGCCGCTCTATTACGCCAAGGAACGCCTGATGGTCGAACGTGGCGACCACCTGATCCCAGCCGAAGAGGGGCAGTTCCTGCTCGAAGGCGAAGAACCTAAAATGGTGATGTCCCGCTACCGCACCCTCGGCTGCATGCCGTGCACTGGCGCGGTTCGCTCCAGTGCGAACACCATTGAGGGGATTATCGAAGAGGCGAGCATCGCCACCCGCAGTGAACGTGAAACGCGGATTATCGACCATGGCTCCAACAGTATGGAAGATAAAAAGAAGGAAGGATATTTCTAAATGCCAAGTTCAAATCAAGCTTCAAATCAAGCTTCAAATCAAGCTTCAAATCAAGCTTCAGACCAGGAAATCGAACTATTACGCCTCGTGACCGTCGGCAGCGTCGATGACGGCAAATCCACCCTGATTGGCCGTCTGCTGTATGACACCAAGGGCGCATTTGAAGATCAACTACAGGCGGTGCGCAAGGACGATGGCGAAGGCGCCAACGGCATCGACCTGGCACAGCTGACCGACGGCCTCGCCGCTGAGCGCGAACAGGGCATCACCATCGATGTCGCCTATCGCTACTTCTCAACGCCGAAGCGTAAATTCATCATGGCCGACTGCCCGGGACACGAGCAGTACACTCGCAACATGGTGACCGGTGCCAGCACCGCCAATGCCGCCATCATCCTGATCGATGCGCGCAAAGGGGTGTTACAACAGACCCGCCGCCACACCCACATCATCGGGCTACTGGGGCTGCCGCATCTGATCGTGGCGATCAACAAGATGGATCTGATCGACTATGACGAAGCGACCTTCAACCGCATCAAAGAAGAGCTATCTGAGTTCTGCGCACGCCAGAATATTCACGACCTGATCTGTATTCCGATCTCGGCCCTCGCAGGTGACATGGTGGTCGATCGCGGCGACAACATGTCGTGGTATCAGGGACAAACGGTCCTCGAGACCCTCGAAGGGGTTGAGGTTAGCGGTCACATCGACGAAGCTGACTTCCGCTTCCCGGTACAGTATGTGTGCCGCCCGCAGACCAAAGAGCTGCCCGATTTCCGCGGTTTCATGGGGCGCATCGCCTCTGGTACCGTCAAAGTGGGCGATGAAGTGATGCAACTGCCGGCTGGTAAAAAATCGAAAATCAAAGAGATCGTCACCTTCGACGGCAACCTCGACGAGGCCTTTGCACCGCAGAGTGTCACGTTGACGCTGGCAGACGAAATCGATATTTCACGCGGCGACATCATTGTGCACGCCGACAAGGCGCCGCAGATCGCCAACGAGATCGATGCGATTGTCTGCTGGATGGGCGAGGAGCCACTGACGCCGCGTAAAAAATATCACATCAAACACGCCACCAATACGGTCAAGGCGATGGTCTCGGAAATACAGTATCGCACTGACATCAACGCATTGACTCAGGACGAAACGGCTGAAGCACTCGCCGTCAACGAAATTGGCAAGGTCTCCCTGAAACTGATGAGCCCGCTAACCGTTGATCGCTACGCAGACAATCGCGCCACCGGCAACTTCATCATCATCGACAGCTTCACCAACAACACCGTTGGCGCAGCGATGATCTGCTAACGCTTGTTAACACTCATCTGCCGCGCACTGTTGATCACTGCCACCAGCCACCTTTACGCTCAAGGAACGAGCGTCACCCCTTGTTCTACTGCCTGATACCGAGTAGCCTTGCAACTATCCAATAATATCAAGCGGTTGACATTGAAAACTCAAATCACAGCCAGACTCACCAGCCTCCTTTTGCTGGCCACACTCATCAGCGGGTGTGCTTCAAGCGCAATGCGGAGCGTGGCAGACAGCCTGTCGCTTGCGATCACCAATCAGAATGACCTTGCCACCGTACGTGACGGCGAACCGGCCTATCTGCTGCTGATCGACGGCTTCATTCTCAACGACCCTGATAATGAAGATCTGCTGCTCGCCGGCGCGCGCCTCTACGACACCTATGCCGGTATCTTCGTCGAAGACGAACAGCGTGCATCACGTCTCTCCAGCAAGGCTCATGGCTATGCGCGCCGCGCACTTTGCCAGCCGTACCCCACTGTGTGCCGATATGACAAAGGTTCGTTTGATGAGTTCGCGCGTGAGATCACGCGGGTAAAAGCCGCGGATCTACCCCTGCTCTACGGCTACGCCACCGCATGGGTGGGGTGGATTCAGGCCCACAGCGGCGATTTCCGCGCCATCGCCGACCTGCCCAAGGTCGAACTCGCCTTTGAACAGATCATCAAACTTGATGAGCGTTATGATCGCGGCCAGGCCCAGCTCTACCTCGGCGTACTGCGCACCCTGCGGCCCCCGGCACTCGGCGGCAAACCTGAAGTGGGACGCGCCCACTTCGAACGCGCCATCGAATATTCAGATGGCCGCAACCTCTATGTTAAAGTTGAATATGCACGGCGCTACGCAAGGCTAATCTTTGACCAGGAACTGCACGATACACTCCTTAATGAGGTACTTGATGCCGACCCGGAAGAAAACGGCCTCACCCTCAACAACACGCTGGCACAACAACAGGCACGCCAGCTACTAGATAGTTCCGCCGCATATTTCGAGGAGTAGTGAAGAGATGCCACGTTTATTGATGATGTTCACCCTGCTGGCCATAGCCATATGCACGACAACACCCGCGCAGGCACTGACCTTCAAGATTGCCACCATTGCGCCGGACGGTACCGCGTGGATGGATGAGATGCGCAAAGGTGCCGACGAGATCAAAGCACGCACCAGTGGGCGGGTAAAATTCCGTTTCTTCCCTGGCGGCATCATGGGCAATGATCAGAGTGTGCTGCGCAAGATTCGTATCGGCCAGCTGCACGGTGGTGCTATCGTCAGTGGCGGCCTCACTGCCATCTATCCAGACATCGGTATCTACAGCCTGCCGTTCACCTTCCGCACCGAAGAGGAGGTCGACTATGTGCGCCAGAAGATGGACCCACTGTTGATCAATGGCCTGAAGCAAAATGGTTTCGTCAGCTTTGGCCTCGCCGAGGGTGGCTTTGCCTATCTGATGTCGAATCAATCGATCGAAGTGATCGATGACTTCAAAGGGCAGAAAGTGTGGGTGCCTCAGAATGATGACGTCAGCCGTGCCGCCTTTGAGTCGGTCGGCATCTCACCGATCTCGCTGGCACTCTCCGATGTACTCACCGGCCTACAGACCGGGCTAATCGATACCATCGCCGGTTCCGCCAGCGGCGCGATTGCATTGCAATGGCACACGCGGGTGAAATACCTGATGGACGAACCGCTCTCATACCTCTACGCCTCTATGGTGATCAGTGAAAAACGCTTCAAGCGTATTGCTGCCGAAGATCAGGCGGTCGTCTCTGAGGTGATGGGCAATACTTTCGACCGGCTCAACAAACTCAATCGTCAGGATGACCTCAGTGCACGCGCCGCGCTACAGGAGCAGGGCATCACCTTTATCAAACTCTCGCCACAACTGACCGGACAGTGGTTCGATATCCGCAAAAATGTGGAACTGAGCATGACTCAACAAGGGGTACTATCAAAAGAGATTGTCAACACACTGCAAAAACATCTTGACGAATATCGCACCCCGGCTGTCGCTGCGCAACAGCACCGGACCACAATCAACTGATCACCACCATCCCAGGACTTTAGACAGGGAATGCCGCAGATCAACTCAGCACACGAGCCCAACGGCAACCCGATACAGTTCATCAACCGCACCATTACCTTTGTTGAGAACTGTCTTCTCGCACTATCACTATTGGTGATGATCTCACTCGCCAGTGCTCAGATCATCATGCGCAATTTCTGGGATAGTGGCCTCGCATGGGGCGACATATCACTCAGCATTCTGGTGTTATGGGTCGGCATGCTGGGTGCGATGGTCGCTACGCGCGAGCAGAACCATATCAGCATCGATGTGCTCTCACGCTTTTTGCCGCCCCACCTCAAGGGCGTGAACCAGATCATTATCGACCTCTTTACTGCCGTGGTCTGCTCCCTGCTCAGCTACCACAGCACTCGCTTTGTGATGATGGAATATGAGGATGGCACCATTGCATTTGAGTCGGTACCGGCCTGGCTATGCGAAGCGATCATCCCGTTTGGCTTCGGCCTGATCGCACTGCGTAGCGCCTTCACCTGCCTTGCGCGGTGCGTGGCATTAATCCGTAAAACACCACATCAAAACGGCGCCAGCTCATAATGTTAATTACGCTGCTGTTGATCGTCCTTGCACTGCTCGGTGCACCGCTGTTTGCAGTGATTGCCGCGGGTGCGATGTGGGGCTTTTACCAGGCCGAGATCGACCTTGCAGTGATGGCGATCGAATTCTTTCGCCTCGCCGAGATGCCGATGCTGGTCTCTATCCCGCTGTTCACCTTTGCCGGCTATCTACTCAGCGAAAGTCAGGCACCGGCGCGACTGGTGCGACTCAGCAGCGCACTGCTCGGCTGGATGCCGGGCGGATTGGCGATCGTATCACTCTTCGCCTGCGCACTCTTCACCGCCTTCACCGGCGCCTCCGGCGTCACCATTGTCGCCCTCGGCGCACTGCTCTTCCCGGCACTGATGCAGGCCGGTTATAAAGAGAATTTCAACCTTGGATTGATCACCACCTCCGGCAGTCTCGGCCTGCTGTTTGCACCCTCGTTACCACTTATCCTTTACGCCGTGATCGTGCAACAGATGGGCATCGGCGCACCACTCACCATCGACGAACTGTTCCTCGCCGGCATCATCCCTGGGGTATTGATGTTGTTGATGCTCTCCGGCTGGAGCATGTGGCAGAACCGCGGCCTGCCCACCCACTCAATGGAGTGGAAAGAGGTCAGCCGCGCACTGAAAGAATCCTGCTGGGAGATACCGCTACCGTTTATTGTACTGGGCGGTATCTATAGCGGTTACTTCGCCGTGTCGGAGGCCGCTGCCGTTACTGCACTCTATGTATTGATCGTCGAAGTACTGGTATATCGCGAGATCCCGCTCACTAAGCTACCGCAGATCATGCGCAACTCAATGGTACTGGTCGGAGCATTATTGATCATCCTCGGCATATCGCTCGCCTCGACCAACTACATGATTGATGCCGAGATCCCCACCCGTATGTTTGAATTCATCAAAGCACATGTTGATAGCCCGCTCACCTTTCTGATCCTGCTCAACATCTTCCTGCTGATCCTCGGCGCAATGCTCGACATCTTCTCAGCGCTGATTTTAATTATTCCATTGCTATTACCGATTGCACTCGGCTACGGTATCGACCCGGTACACCTCGGCATCATCTTTCTCGCCAACATGCAGCTCGGCTACTTCACCCCACCAGTGGGGCTGAACCTTTTCATCGCCAGTTATCGCTTTAAAAAGCCGGTCATGCAACTCTACAAGGCGACTCTGCCATTTTTCTTTATCCTGCTGCTCGCGGTATTGATTATCACCTATGTTCCAGCGCTTTCCCTCTATCTACCCGGAAGAGAATAACAGCCTAACGTCGATAGAGATGTAACACTGGCTATCGCTTATTGAGGAAAATGCACCGTACCTGGAGACAATAAAAAAGGCACACATACTTGAGCAAGCCGCTGGCAAATAAGGATAAGCCCAAATCGTCCGATGCGAGGTGCGGGAAGCTCACGATACGGATGACGAGGGATTGATTAATTGGTTTGATAAAAGAGATGTAAACTCTTATATTTGGAGCAGTCATTGAACTATTCGCTCCCCCGACTTGAAAGATCTGGAAGGTATTTATGACAAGGACAGTAAGCACAACATCTCGGGATGATACGTACCGGCTGCTACAGAATAGTCCGATAGTCACCTATACATGCCGTGCTTATGGTGATTATGGGGCAACATTCATCACAGATAACGTCAAGCAACAGCTGGGTTATCAACCCAGCCAATTCACGGATGACCCACTATTCTGGCTAAGTAATATCCACCCGGACGATAGAGAATGCGTCGAGACTAATCTCGGACAGCTCTATGTTAATGGCAAACATATTCATGAATATCGTTTTCGCGCCGCCGATGGAAAATATCACTGGATGCGTGACATACTTAACCTCGAACATGATGACCAGGGAAATCCTGAACAGATAACGGGCTACTGGGTAGACATTACTGACCAGGTAAATACAGAGCAACACTTAAAGCAACGCGTAACTTCCCTTAGCGCCATTCTGAACAATGTCATTGATGGCATTATCACAATCTCAGAACAGGGGATTATTGAATCCTTTAACCCCTCCGCAGAACGACTATTTGGCTATCCAGCCAACGAGGTGCTTGGAACAAATATAAAGTCCCTGATGCCTGAGCCTTATCGTAGTGAACATGACCAATATATAGAAAATTATAAAGCCACAGGCCAGGGAAAGATTCTTGGCAGCGGCCCACGCGAGGTAGAGGCAAAACATAAAGATGGCACCATCATCCCCATTGACCTCGCCATCAGTGAAGCCATCATCGACGGGCAACGATCTTTTATTGGCATTGTAAGAGACATCACCGAACGTAAAGAAGCTGCTCAACGATTAACAATATTGGCGACTAACGATACCCTGACAGGCCTGGCGAACAGATCACTATTTAATGAACGACTTCAACATTCCATCAATTTAGCTAAAAGAAATAAAACAGAAGTTGCTACCCTTTGCATTGACCTTGATCAATTCCGGCTAGTTAACGACAGCCTGGGCCATGCAGTAGGCGACGCCTTATTACAGGACGCCGCGAAACGAATACCAGAATGTCTTAGAGAGAGCGACACAGTTGCACGTATCGGAGGCGATGAATTTGCAATCATTCTTGAAAATATCAACCATAGCAATGACATTGTAGCAATTATTGAAAAAATCATAACAGCGTTCGAACATCCTTTTAATATTTACAATCACGAAATATATTCCGGCGTCAGTATTGGCACTTCAATCTACCCAGATGATGCCAACGATGTCGCTAACCTACTGAGAAATGCCGAAATCGCAATGTATAAAGTCAAGGACTCTGGCCGCAACAACTGGAAGTTCTATTCACAGGGAATGTCAGATGTTGTTCACAAGCGCCAGCAACTTGAGGCGCCATTAAGGCGTGCGCTCGCACAAGAGCAATTCATATTGTTCTATCAACCACAACTGGATCTTACTAACGGTAAACTTATTGGAGCGGAGGCCCTGATACGCTGGAATCATCCAGAAAAAGGTCTGATTCCACCCTGCGAGTTTATACCTATTCTTGAAGAGAGCGGTCTGATAAACCAGGTCAGTGAATGGGTATTAAAAACCGCATGCCAACAAAACAAACAATGGCAGGAAGCTGGCCTTCCTGAGATTGTTGTTGCCGTTAACCTTTGCGCAGACAATCTAAAGAAAAAAGACTTTGCATTATTTGTAGCATCGACATTGCAATCAACAAACCTTGACCCAAAATATCTTGACATTGAAATTACCGAGGGTAGCCTCATCAGCGACACTAACGAAATGCTAAAAATACTGAATAGTATAAAGGATATCGGCGTCAATTTATCAATTGATGATTTTGGCACCGGCTATTCATCGCTGAGTCACCTGAAAAGACTGCCTTTTGATACTCTCAAGATTGACCGATCATTTGTTCACGACGTAACAAGTAATTCTGATAGCGCAACCATTGCCCAGTCAATCATCGCACTGGCGCATAGCATGAGAATGAAGGTCACGGCTGAAGGCATTGAAACCAGGGCACAATTAGACTTTCTTACCAGAAGCCAATGCGATTTCATGCAGGGTTTTTATTTCAGCAAGCCATTACCGCCTGACGAATTTGCCAAACTTCTGGAAATAGACAAACATATGGAGGTTACTAATATTCAGGATAAATCAACGCGCACTATCCTGGTTCTTGATGATGAAGTTAACATTACCTCATCCCTGAAAAGACTATTGCGTCGTCATGATTACAATATTCTTACCGCAAATTGCGCGCAGGATGCATATGATTTATTGGCAAGCAACAATGTCGGCGTTATTCTCTGCGACCAGCGAATGCCAGACATCTCCGGAACAGAATTCCTTGGCGTTGTCAGAAACCTTTATCCTCAGACCGTAAGAATCATATTAAGTGGCTATACTGACCTGAGATCCATCACTGAGGCAATCAATGCTGGATCTATTTTCAAATTCCTGACCAAGCCATGGGATGATGATCAATTGCTCCGTAATATCGAGGAGTCTTTTGAATATCACAAACTGACCACCTCAGCTTATACTGAGTAAAATATCCGTTCACGGAAATTCCGCTCTGACCACTCTGTTGCCATACCAGAAAACACATGAGATCCCATGTTTTCATTACGAGTTATTGCCTTAAAAAGTCAGTAAAACAACTCAACAGAGCGACACCTCCCGCAGCTTTATGCTTATAATATCCAGATTCACATCCTTCATTATCTGGAATTACAGCCCATGAGTAAATCATCATCCATCAACAAGCGCTGGGCACAGTGGTCATCCATCGTGCTGATTATCATCGGCCTGGTGTTTGGCGTCACCATGTTACCCCGCGGTTACAGTGAAGACCTCTCCATCATCGGTAGTGGTAAAAATGTCGCCGTGCTGGTACATAACAAGGAAGGCGTACGCAGTCTGAACCTGATGAATCAGGTCGATGACATCCGAGATAGCTACAAAGGACGTATCGAATTTCGCATCGCCGAAAGCGGCTCACCGACAGGGGCCGCATTTGCACAAAGAAATATGGTCGGTGATGCCACGCTGGTGCTGTTCAAGGGCGATGGGACAACAGCAGGAAAATTGGCCAATCTGGAGAGTGCAGAAAGTCTGGCGAATGCGCTTAACCAGCATTTTGGCTTCTAGTTAGCCGACACTAAGCAGATAGCATCTGCTGCTTCACAGTTCATTCCCGCAACCCGTACAGTATTTTTACACTGATGAAAGCATCTTAAGGAACCTTTGATTAATTCATGAACGGGCGTTATGAGTCCAAAATATCCAACTGCTGCGTTGAAAATCTTGTCAATAGTCCCGCCGATTGTGTCGCTACTTCGCTAAAAATTATTTGGCGTCCATGCCAATAATTCACTCACTTACGCGACAGCTAATTCCTTTTGCCCCGACCGCCCTGCGTTGCTCACTTCGTTCTCTCGTTGCACTCAATACTGCTACCACAATGGCTCTACACCCACTAAAGCCGCTCCTGTATTTCTCCGCCCAGAATTAATCAGAGGTTCCTTAAGTCAACCATCCTTCTCCGCCATATGAACAGTAAGCTGGCTAAAAGGAATGTTCCACCCATAGTGATTGCATGCATCAGTCGCTGCGCGTTGTAAAAAGCGGCCTATGTTAAAATAGCTGCTGGCTGCTTCTCCCTCAAACGTGGCCAAAATGAGCAAATTGAGTGAAGAGGCCGCGGCTTCTTTAAAGTCTACATTAAATTCTTTAAGCGATGGGTAAAAGGCCTCGTGAGCGATAGCTTCCTGGATAAAGGTACGAAGTTTATCGGGCACTTCCGTCGTGATGATCTCTTGATCGGCATAATCAAAACCAAAAGTCACAAAGATACCAAACCCATGAGATATGTTTTTAGGATTTTGCGCCAGAAAATCAGTGGTCGCATAGGTTTTAGTACTACCCCCTCTAACCTTCATCGTCACAATTTCCGGGGTTTGCATCATAACCGGCCCAATATAACCATCATCCAGCACCATATAATCCCCGGGGCGACAGGGAAACCAGGGTTCATCTTTTCCAAAACGGCGTGACTGCAGCTCAAGTACCACATGCGTGGGTAAATTCACTATTCCACCCGCTAAAGCAGGATTGGTCAACGTGGTATAAAAATTCACATTAGTCACACGCCAGGGAATACCGTTATATATAACGCGTTCATTTTCTCTAACGGGACCAAGGTTAAGCAGCAGTTTGGCTTCAGTCACAAAGCGGGGCAAAGATTGGCGCAGAGTCCATGCAAGACCAATAAGGAATAGAAGGCTTAAGCCCAGTAAAAACCAGTCCCCCTGAATGTAAAAGACAATAACGACAGCGAAGATAGAGAGTGAAACCGCCAGCACACGAAAAGAAATCTGTATCGCTTTTTCAAAAATACGTGCCTCTTTGTCCTGTCTGGCATCGATAAAGTGGACGATAATTTTTAAGACCAGTTTAAAAAATAGATATACAAGTACAAACGCGGCAATTGCATAGAAAATATTGAGGCCGCGACCTGAGAAAAAGTCTTTAACCTGATCAGAAATGCTTACTTTAGATTCTTCATCCGGATTGAGCTTTTCCTCTAATTGAAAAGACACAAGGCGTAACTGATTAGCAAGATCATCACGGCGTTTTTGCCAACTCTGTTCTAGTTTCTCTAGGTGAACGAGCAACGTCTTATCTTTGGCGTTCTTTTTTAAGTGCTTAATTTCTTCCAGGGCATTGTCAGCGATGGGTAATTGAGCAGCTAAAAGTGTTTTCTCCGTGCGTAATTTTTCAATAGCACGTGGACGCTCAGTAAGCCGCTTCAGTTCATTCAGAATAGGACGAAAGACTTCCTTAAGCTCCTCCTGCCAATTAAATTTGGTAATTTCCTGGCGCTGTTCAAAAGCGTCTAAATCAACCCCGCCCGTGGCAATTGATTCAAAGTTTTTCTGGAGATCCTGAATGCGTGTGGAGAGTCTATCACGCTGTTGTAGCAGCGCCTTTTTATCGAGCTCATCCTTTGTCTCGAGTAATGTTGCTTTTATGACTGTTAATTCTTTTTGGGCATTTTCAATGGTGATAATGAGCTCAGCAAGTTGCTGGCTCGTGCTGTTGACTTTTTCACCTGTCGTTGAAGTTTGATTATTAGTTTCAGCGGTAGCGTCTGCATGAATAGCATTAAGCGGGCTTAGCAATATAAATAATATGCTGAGGATGGAAATTTTCTTAAACAAAATCGATGCCACAATAAATCCTTAGTACTTTTTGCCACACAATCACTTTTCTTTCCCATTAAGCGAGCCTAAAAGGCTCTCATAAAATGTACAAAGAGACTCGTTTCACTATCAATCCGGTAGTATTTCACAAGATCGCTTCAAAGGCATCTCTCACTATCTTTACAGGATGGCGGATCAAGACGAACTATGCAAATCCAATCCGATTTAACATCCGGAGCAGAGAGCAATCATTGTCAATAATCGCATCAAACACTCTCTGCCCCGAACGGAGGCCCTGTTTTTCCTTTACGCAGCGACCAGTAATTGTTATCCAATAAATTTACTAGTGATGACGATGGTGTCTACGCCAGAATTGTCCACGAATTTCACCACCCGGGTGAGCAACTGTATGCACGTTAATATAGGTATTGCCATTCATGAGATTTGCTATCGCCTCCTCGAATGTATGTACAAGCACCCGGCCCTCACTATCCCTGGGCATCACAAAATCTGCTGCTGTTAACATGCCGCGGATTTCTCCTGTAAATGGGCCATCGCTTCTAGGAAAATTGGGGTTTACACTTGCATCCGCGTACAGCCAGAAAACAACAGGGCCATTTTGCCCTTTTGGCCCAAGATGAAGATGCGCCATGAAGATAGGGGTAGCGGTATTGGTGGCTTTAAAGACATAATGAATCGTACTTCGATCATGCGACAGGCGAAATTTTACTTCACCATAAGCCCCTGTTACGAGCCCTTTGACGGGTATAACCGCACCACCCACATCCACATTAATCACTTGCTGACCACCACTTAACGCTGTTTGAAGTTTATTCCGCGGACCAGCATGTGCTGTCACAGAAGCCAGGGCAACGCTTAATATCATTGCGATACAGATAAATAGTTTATGCATTTTTTAATCCTCCATATTGGCTGTCATTTACTTCATGCAAATTTACTTACCTTCAATCTCATTAATTACCCTTGGGAAAAATGGCAACATACGACAGATTCACCAGTCGGCTATTCCCGAGTAATTTAGTAAGTTAATCAAGCATAGCAGAAATCACTGAATGGCTAATAAAGAATAAATCAGCCTTCGTATAAAGAGAGACAGGATTTACCGCTTTACAGCAGCCCGTCCCAGTGAACCGTCGACTAGAGCGTGTTTGCTAGACCTCTTGACCACTCGCCCGCCTATCTTTAGATTACTTTTGACACCACTTCTGACTCTATAATATTCCGTAATATGAGGGAAATGCCCACTACTTCCGGCAAGGCACTGCCGTAAATTTGGCAATAATGCGAATAGCATATTTTGATACTGAAGATGTCGGAACGCTCTAATTCTCATACAATCCCTAATTCAGCACCCACTATGTGCTGATTAAAATCACTACCTCTTTTTGCGACATATCGATATTAT
The DNA here is from genome assembly GCA_945787155.1 of uncultured Gammaproteobacteria bacterium. Lineage (GTDB taxonomy): Bacteria > Pseudomonadota > Gammaproteobacteria > SZUA-140 > SZUA-140 > SZUA-76. The sequence continues at coordinate 17,383 of CALZHD010000063.1, forward strand.
AAGCAACTACATACATACAGACTAACTAACAGACTTACACGCGCCACCAAAGATGAAAAATAACATTATAAATCAATTGTTCGCAGGTCAATTAACAAGCCTTTCTCGACTCGTCACACTCCTGCTAACGATGGGATTAGCTGGCTGCGGCGGTGGTGGCGACGGTGGCGGCACCGAACTAAGCTACTCCGGTTTAACCACACAGGCGGTGATTACCCCAACAAACGGTGAACCGATCGCCACAAATAGCTATCAAAATGGGATGTCAGGTAACGAAATTGGTGGCGCTGTCGGAGTCATCGCCGAGGCAGAAGGGACTTCCACAGGCGACCCCCGCTCATTAACGCTCGCCCATATACTTAAAAGTGCCGTCGACAAAATAGACACCACCACTACCTCAGAAAGTCTTGATGTGGGGGCTGTGGGGGCTGCGGTGACTGAAACTTCACCCGCTATCTCCGGCACATGCGGGGGAAGCTCTGTTTACACCATTACATACGATGATGTGACCGGTAGTTTCAGCGGCACCTTCACGTTCAACAGCTTCTGCGAAGACAATGAGACCATCTCAGGCAGCATGAGCTTCTCCGGTCAGGTCAATCTATCGACCGCATCTTTTTCTGGCGCCATCACGATGACTTTTAGCAACCTGACGGTCAGCTCTGGCGGTGATTCCTTCACGACTAAGGGCACGATCACCTTCAACGATAATAATGCTGGATCAATTGTGATGACGATGGATCTACTGCTGCATGACAACACACTGGACAAAACCTATCATGCAGCAAATTATACGATTAATGAACAACTGGGCGTCGGCTATACTGATATCACCATTACAGGGCGCTTTTATGACCCAGATCATGGCTATGTCGATCTCCAGACAACCACTGCATTCCGCACCAATAATAGCGATATCTGGCCCTCTACAGGTGTGATGGCGATGACAGGAAACGGCGGCACTGTGACACTGACAGCACTCTCCAATACCCAATTCCAGGTTGATATCGATGATGGTGTGACGGTGACATCCATCATAGGGAACTGGGCCGATCTTTAAATGAAAAAAACGTTTTTCTTCTCACAGCCTTGATATGAAAAAACCGCCCAAAAGGCGGTTTTTTCATATCAAAGCAGCAGCAAACTTAATGCGCTGCAAAAAACGAGAGGCATCATGCTTTCTTATAAATCTCCGCGCCATCTTTGACAAACTGCACGGCCTTCTCTTCCATCCCTTTCTGCAATGCCTCCTGTTCCGTAACACCTTGTTTAGCAGCATAGTCACGCACATCCTGGGTGATCTTCATCGAACAGAAGTTAGGGCCGCACATTGAACAGAAATGGGCAACCTTTCCGGAGTCCTTTGGCATGGTCTCGTCGTGGTATTCACGCGCGCGATCTGGGTCCAGGCCCAGGTTAAACTGATCTTCCCAGCGAAATTCGAAGCGTGCTTTAGATAAAGCATTATCACGTACCTGTGCGCCGGGATGTCCCTTGGCAAGGTCGGCGGCATGTGCTGCGATTTTATAAGTGATAATCCCTTCTTTAACATCGTCTCGATTCGGCAGACCAAGATGTTCTTTAGGTGTCACGTAACAGAGCATGGCACAGCCGTACCAGCCGATCATCGCGGCACCGATCCCGGAGGTGATGTGATCATAACCGGGGGCGATGTCGGTGGTCAGCGGCCCGAGGGTATAGAAAGGTGCTTCATCGCAACAGTCGAGCTGCTTCTCCATGTTCTCCTTGATCATATGCATCGGCACATGACCAGGCCCTTCGATCATGGTCTGTACATCATGTTTCCACGCAATCTTGGTCAGCTCACCGAGTGCTTCAAGTTCACCAAACTGCGCTTCGTCATTGGCATCTGCAATCGAGCCTGGACGCAGGCCATCACCGAGTGAAAACGAAACATCATACGCCTTCATGATTTCGCAGATCTCTTCGAAGTGGGTGTAGAGGAAATTCTCCTGATGGTGCGCGAGACACCACTTCGCCATGATCGAGCCGCCGCGTGAAACGATGCCGGTCATGCGCTTCGCCGTCAGCGGCACATGGCGCAGCAACACACCGGCGTGGATCGTGAAGTAGTCGACCCCCTGTTCTGCCTGCTCGATCAACGTGTCACGAAAGATATCCCATGTCAGATCTTCCGCCTTGCCATTGACCTTTTCCAGCGCCTGATAGATCGGCACGGTACCGATCGGCACCGGACTGTTACGCACGATCCATTCGCGCGTTTCGTGAATGTTTTTACCGGTGGAGAGATCCATGATGGTGTCGGAACCCCAACGAATCCCCCACACCATCTTGTCGACCTCCTGCTCAATATCGGAGGTGACGGCTGAATTACCGAGGTTACCGTTGATCTTGACCAGGAAGTTACGCCCGATGATCATCGGCTCCAGTTCTGGATGATTGATGTTGGCTGGAATGATGGCGCGACCACGGGCGATCTCATCGCGTACGAATTCTGGCGTGATCACGTCAGGCACACTGGCGCCAAACGACTGACCGGCATGCTGTTGCGACAATAACGCGCTATCGACACCCGCCTGAGCACGTGCCTCCTCCAGCTTCATGTTTTCACGGATCGCGACATACTCCATTTCGGGCGTAATGATCCCTTTGCGGGCGTAATGCATCTGCGAAACATTGTGGCCACTACGTGCACGACGCGGGGTACGGATATGTTCAAAACGGAGCTGTGCCAACACTGGATCGGCGGCGCGCTGACGACCATATTCAGAACTCAGACCGGAGAGCAGTTCGGTATCGCCACGTTCTTCGATCCACCTGCTACGCACATCGGGCACCCCTTTACGTGGGTCGATCGAAGTCTGTGGATCGGTATAGGGCCCCGAGGTGTCGTAGACTCTAATCGGTGCGTTTGGCTCGCTGCCACCATCAATGGTGGTATCGCCCACCGAGATTTCACGCATCGGCACACGAATATCAGCGCGACTTCCCTCAATATAGATCTTCTTTGAATTGGGAAACGGCGAGAGCGTATCCTTTTCCAGATGGGCCGTTTTACTCAGAAACTCTTCGGGGATCGCACTCATAGAATTCTTCCTTAAAAATACAACAGAACGCCCATTGCTCACTCGCTAAGCCCCATCAAGGACAAAAACGGCTGGCTGGATTGCGCCGGGAAGCCGCAAATTTAAACGATGCGTACCGGAGATGCAAGCTAACAAACCACATAAAACCCCCATATTTCCATATAAAACATAGTGTTACACTTTTATAACGACAACCGTCTACTGTATTAAACAACCACTATGACTTGCCTTGGCACAACAAAACGAATAATCTTTGCGGTTCCGCTCATCTTTTAAGGGCGGAACAAAAAATAATTCGCCAAATTGACTTCGAGGGTAGCGGGCCATGAATGCGGCATTTGAAGAAAAAGCACGTTTCAACATGATTGAGCAGCAGATACGTCCATGGGATGTACTCGACCCCAGCACCCTTGAACTGCTTGAGAACATTCCTCGCGAAGCGTTTGTCCCGGAGAGTCATCGCACACTGGCTTATGCCGACATCGGCATCCCTCTGGCACACGATCAGGTGATGATGCATCCCATCGTTGAAGCACGCATGTTGCAGGCGCTGGGTCTCGACAAGAGCGACAACGTGCTTGAGATCGGCACGGGCAGTGGCTATGTCACCTCGATGCTGGCCGCTGCCAGCAGCCACGTCACCTCTGTCGACATCTTTCCCGACTTTATCAGCGAAGCCGGGCAGCGGCTTGAAAAACACAATATAAAGAATGTGACACTCGAGTGCGGCGACGCCTCACAGGGCTGGAACAGTCACGACACCTTTGATGCAATCGTCATCACCGGCTCTGTACCGAGCCTGCCAGAGCGTTATGCCAACCTGCTCAACCGCGGCGGCCGCATCTTCGCCATCATCGGCGAACCGCCCGTGATGCACGCCACCCTGCTGCGCCTTACCGAGGATGGCAACCTGATCAGTGAGCCTCTGTTCGAAACCGAACTCCCTGCGCTGATCAACGCTACCAAACCATCGTTATTTGTCTTTTAAAGACAATCAAATCAGCGCAAAGAACACACAACAGGCATCAAATCAGCTAACATAACTGCTATGCGGAATACGATAGCAACTCGCCTGGTCGGCTTGATCTTGGCCACCACTGCATCCCTCATCAGCACGGGTGCAGCTGCAACGACGTTGCTCGATATCTACCAGCTGGCTATCGATAACGACCCACAGTACCGCAGCGCTGAAGCCGCTTATCTCGCCACCGTCGAAACTAAATCTCAAAGTCGGGCGCAACTGCTACCTTCAATCAATCTCACCGCGAACATTACCGACAACAAACAGAAAACGCTCAGTTCCAGCTCGTTTACCGTCGGCACAAACAAGTTCGATAGCAGTGGATACACGTTATCTTTGAACCAGCCACTATTCAACTATGACTACTTTGTGCAACTTCGCCAGAGCAAATCCACCATCGGCGAAGCCAAAGCCAAGCTCTCTGCAGCGCAACAGGCATTAATCGTTCGAATTTCAGAACGCTATTTTGATACGCTCGCCGCACTCGATGGGCTTGAGTTTGCGCGCGCAGAAAAACGTGCCATAGACCGGCAGCTAGAACAGACACGCCAACGCTTCGAGGTTGGCCTGATTGCGATCACCGATGTCCACGAAGCACAAGCCGCCTATGACCTGGTGACCGCGCAGGAGATCCTCGCTAAAAATTTACTCGCAAGTAAGTATGAGGCGCTGGCCGAAATCACCGGTCAGCATCACAAACAGATCTCCCCTTTATCACCAGAAACACCACTGATCACCCCCACCCCGGCCGACATCGACCAATGGGGTGACACAGCAATGAACCAGAATTTCCAACTTATCGCCGCAGAACTTGCCTACCAGAATGCGCACGAAGAGATTCAACGTCAGCGCACGGGGCACTATCCAACGCTTGAACTGAATGCCAGCCACACCTACAGCGATTCAAAAGGGGGCAATTTTGGTAGCAATGAATCCGAAAATCAGGCGATAGAATTACGCCTCAACATGCCGCTCTTTCAAGGCGGCGCGACCAACTCCCGCACACGGCAGGCCCAACGCCTTGCTGATCAAGCGCGTGAAAGCCACGAACAACAGCGTCGCGCCACGCTGCGGCAGACGCGCGATGCCTATCTCAGTGTGCTGGCCGAGATCAATCGCGTAAAAGCACTCGGGCAGGCGGTTGTTTCCGCACAAAGCGCGCTCGATGCCACCGAGGCGGGGCTGGAGGTCGGCACCCGCACCACTGTCGATGTACTCGACACCCGCCGAGATCTGTTCCGCGCTCAACGCGATCACGCCCGCTCACGTTATGACTACATCTTGCACACCCTGCGCCTCAAAGAAGCCGCCGGCATTCTGACTGTTGCAGACCTTGAGCTGATTAACAGCTGGCTTCAGCTGATAGCACCATCATCATAATCGTCAACAGCTGCAACGCCGTTTTCCGATACACCGACAGCCCACAACATTGAGTAAAGCACCCGCTGTGCTGAGCATGTTAAAATGGACGCTGTTAAACAGACGCCAACACGATGACCAGCCAATTCGCCGATTTCCAGCTTAAACGTTTCCTCGCACCACGCTTCTGGCCC
>CALZHD010000063.1:23116-23839 GCA_945787155.1 uncultured Gammaproteobacteria bacterium
GCGCTATCAGATGACGAACGCGCGCAGCTGGTCAAAGAGACCTTTCACTCGGTCGGCATCGGCATCATCGAGGCCGGTTTTTCATGGTGGGGGAGTGACAGCCGCCTGCGCGCGCTGGCCCACATCGAAGGGATTGAACATGTCACTGCTGCATTCGAAAAGGGCAACGGCATTCTGCTACTCGGCGCCCACTACACCTCGCTATTGATGTGCGGCCGCCTGATGGCTTTCGAGGTTCCCTTCAATGCGGTCGCAAAACGGGCGCATAACCCTCTCTTCGATGCAGTATTAAACCACTACCGCCGCAAACATTTTGCAGGGCTCATCAACCACACCAACATGCGTGGCATGTTAAAGGCGCTCAAAAAGAACGAGGCGTGTTGGTATGCGCCAGACCAGGACCTCGGCTACGACAGCACCGTGTTCGCGCCGTTCATGGGGGTGCAGGCGGCGACACTGACGGCGACGGCACGCATCGCACGCGCCACCCGCTGCGCCATCATCCCGATCGATTTTGAACGCCTGCCTAACCAGCAGGGTTACCATGTCCGTTTCCGCCCTGCGATCGAAGGGTTCCCGACCGGGGATGATGTTGCCGACGCGACAACGATCAACACCGCAATTGAAGAGCAGGTGAAACGCGCACCCAATCAGTATCTGTGGATTCATCGCCGCTTCAAGTCGCAGCCCGACAGGAAGAGCCCCTATGAATAAACTGCGATA
>CALZHD010000064.1 GCA_945787155.1 uncultured Gammaproteobacteria bacterium
TTTTCAGCCATCAACTTACGCGCGGCAGGGGCAATGGCAACATCTGATGCCGAGGTACTTTTTATTTCACTAGCCGTTTCAGTTGATTGTGACACCTCGGCTGTAGATGGAGCTGCCGCAACACCCCCAGCCTCAATTCGCCCAAGCAATTGCTGCGATAAAACAGTCGCCCCTTCATTTTCAATGATCTCACTCAGGACGCCATCTTCGGGTGCCGGAACTTCAAACACGACCTTGTCGGTTTCGATCTCCGCCAGGACTTCATCACGCTTAACCTGCTCACCGGCTTTTTTATGCCAGGCGATGACCGAACCATCGGCCACAGATTCAGGAAAACTGGGTACTTTTACGTCGATTGCCATCGCTCATCCTTTTTGAGATTTATCCAGTATCTATTCATTTTGATGCAGCGGGATTCTCACCCAGTGCATCCTCCAGCAGATCCTGCAACTGTTCGATATGAAGTGGAATATAACCCACTGCCGGGGCTGCCGAAAAGGGACGTCCGGCATATTCAAGATAAAAGCCTTCGTCAAGCAATGTTTTCATGTGATGCTGGCTCGAAAACCATGCGCCCTGATTCATCGGTTCTTCCTGGCACCAGATAAATTTCGATGCATTGTGATAACGTTCAAGCTCGTTTTTAAGCGCATTTTTAGGAAAAGGATACAGCTGCTCGATACGAATAACAGCCACATCATCACGTTCATCTTGCTTGCGTTTATCATAGAGGTCATAGTAAACCTTGCCACTACAGAGCACCACTCGATTCACCTTGGCATCGTCCAGTGACTCGATCTCCGGAATGACGGTCTGAAAGCTGCCATCACAGAGGTCTTCCAACGAATTGACTGCGCGACGATGCCGCAACAAGCTCTTTGGCGTCATCACAATCAGTGGTTTACGACACCGCATCAACATCTGACGTCGCAACAGGTGAAACATCTGTGCAGGTGTCGTCGGTGCACAGACCTGCATATTATGCTGTGCACAAAGCTGCATGTAACGTTCAAGGCGAGCTGATGAGTGCTCCGGCCCCTGCCCTTCATAACCGTGAGGTAACAACATCACCAGGCCACTAAGGCGTCCCCACTTCTGTTCACCGGCACTGATAAACTGGTCGATCACCACCTGGGCATTATTGGCGAAATCACCAAATTGTGCCTCCCAGATGGTCAAAGTATTAGGGTCAGTTGTAGCATAACCATATTCAAATGCGAGCACCGCCTCTTCTGATAGCAGCGAATTAATCACCAAAAAGTTAACCGGTTTTGCATCACTATCTTCAGTCAGATTACGCAGTGGCACATGGGTTTCCCCATCCTGCTGATTATAGAGCACGGCATGACGATGGAAAAAAGTACCACGTCCACAATCCTGACCGGAAAGCCTAACGCTATAGCCGTCCTTCATCAGCGTTGCGTAGGCCATGTTCTCCGCAAACCCCCAGTCAACAGGAAGCCCACCCGCTGCCATCTTATGTCGGCTATTAAAGATCTTATCCACATTGGAGTGCAGCACAAAACCTTCCGGTAACTGGTGCATCTGCTCCGCATACTGGCGTAGCTTGGTCAGTTCGATCCGCGTATCAACCGGCAACGTAATGTCACCATTCAGATAAGGACTCCAGTCAAAGGTATAAGGGTTTTCAATCTCTTCCTCTTGGATAAACTCAGGTACTACACCATCACCAGCATCGAGTGCATCACGGAACCTGTTCATATATTCCGCGGCTTCACCTTCACCAATCACCCCCTCACTGGTAAGTGCATCAGCGTATAGCGCCCTGGTCGTTTTCATTGACTTAATCTGCTGATACATCATGGGCTGCGTGGCGGATGGTTCATCTGCCTCACTGTGGCCATGACGACGATAACAGACCAGATCAATCACTACGTCCTTATGAAAGGTCATGCGATAATCAAGTGCGATCTGGGTGACAAACAACACTGCCTCCGGATCATCCCCATTAACATGGAAGATTGGCGCACTGACCATCTTCGCGACATCGGTGCAGTAGAGGGTAGAACGTGCATCCTTCTGATTACTAGTAGTAAAACCGACCTGATTGTTGATCACGATGTGGATCGTACCCTTAGTGGCATAACCTCGCGACTGAGACATATTAAGTGTCTCCATCACCACTCCCTGACCCGCAAATGCTGCATCGCCGTGAATCACTACCGGCACCACCTGGTCACCCGCATAGTCATTGCGCCCTTCCTGCCTGGCGCGAACAGATCCTTCGACTACCGGCCCCACAATCTCCAGATGGGATGGGTTGAAGGCAAGCGCCATATGAACAGATCCGCCTGGCGTATTGATATTAGATGAAAAACCAAGATGGTATTTTACATCCCCCGTCCCTTCATCGTTATTTCTCGCCTTTCCTTCAAATTCGAGAAAGAGATCTGAAGGGTTTTTACCCATGATATTAATCAAAACATTCAACCGACCACGATGTGCCATGCCAACGATGATCTCTTTGACACCGTGGCTACCGCCACGCTTCACAATCTTATCCAATAATGGGATCAGAGACTCAGCCCCTTCCAGTGAGAACCTTTTTTGACCGGTATACTTAGTATGAAGGTAGCGCTCAAGGCCCTCTGCTGCCGTGATGCGATCCAGCAACTGCTTTTTAACCTCGCTAGAAAAGGTACCCGAGCCATATCCCGCCTCGACACGCTGCATAATCCAGTTACGTTCGGCCGCCTCTGCAATATGCATATACTCAATACCAGCATTACCGCAGTAAAGCCGCTTCAGTTGTTCAATAATGCTTTTCAGTGGCGCACTATGAGCACCATCAATGACAAGCGTTCCAGTCTGGAAAACAACCTCCATATCCTGTTCTGCAAGCCCATAGTGAGCAAGTCTTAGCTCAACAACCTCCGCCAGCTCGGTCATTCCAAGGGGATCAAGTGTTGCCTGAAGGTGGCCCAAAAAACGATATGAATCGATGAACTGTAGAATCCGCGCTTGTTTTTCTCCTTGTGCGGAGCCGACAGAGGGTGCCAACTGTGCACTACTGGCTCGAATCTGCTTTTGCCTTGCCAGCTGGCGAAATGACTCCTGAATCCCAGCATGCGAGATATCTTTATCAGTACCATTGACACATGGAAGGGTTTCGAAACGCTCGCGCCAGGCCCCTTCTATTGAGTTTGGATCTTCCAGATAATTTTCGTACAGCTGCTCAAGATAAGCGGCGTTCCCACCAGCAAGGTAAGAACTTTCCCACAGCTCATCCAGTGATTTATTTTTGGAAGGTCGTCCCATTATCCACCTGCGATGCAAACTCCATATATTTCAAGATACTACTTTAAATAATGTCGGTAAACATCGGGATTTCTGTAGTCATCCGAGTCTAAATTTCAAAGTTTGCTAATAATATTTTAATTTGACGATATCAATCTTCTTCAGCTGACCACTTTTGCAAGGCTGCAATAATTTTCCCTGCCTGCTCTTTGCTCGAAATATTGAACTTCGACTTCTGCATATATTCTCCATTACGTTTTTGATAACGTCGGATCGTAAAGCGAATTGGGCTGTACTCCTCTTTACGCTTATCCCAATCCTGATATTTAAAAATAATTGTCGACCAGGCCCCCTTGGTTAGCACTTCTTTATCAAGCTGCTTTACCAGTTCCACTCCATCTTCCGAGTAGTCAATCGTAATTTCGTCCACTGTTTCAGCCATATTTCCTCCAAATTAAAAATCAGGCCGCTACTGCTACCTGACATATTCGCCCTGCCGACATCAGATGATGGCAGAACAACACATTATTGTTTGATATAGTAGGCACCGCTTTCATATATCAGCCTACTGTGATCAGATGATACTTCAAATTCAACCTCAATGGTCTTGCGCTGGGTCGGTAGCGAAATTTTCAAAGTATTACCTGTAAGTAAATAGCCTCCCTGAATTTTTCCACCATTTTCAGCGAGCACCGTCACGCTGTCATCCGAATCAAAGATCAATACATCTTCATTATCACCTTCTGGATTGTGCCCCAACACCCATTTCCCCAGTACCCATGAAGTATCCTGGTTAGTTTCACTCGCACATCCGAAAATGGAGAGCAAAAGAATAACGGCCAGCAGCCGTCCCAAACCCTGTTTCATTATTATTCCTCAAACGTAAAGTAATTGACTATCCTGCCAGCTGCATGATTTTAGTAAAGACACTATCAAACGCCCGATCAAACAGTGGCAGGTCTTCAATAATAGCAGCATTTCCCTGCCTGAACTCATCGGCTAACCCATAATAGGATTTTTCAGCGACCACTTTGTAACGCCAGTTTACAAAGGCGTACTTAGTAAACTCATCCCCCTTCCACGCTAACTTAGTCCGCTTCGATTCTCCCTGTTCGTCTAGCAATTCAACCCACATCCCTTCTTCCATCGCACCAACCAGCACAGTATATCGATCATCGATGTGAGGAGCATCATCATTACCTAACCCTTCATCAAACCCCATTGCCTTCATCATCTGTTCAAACTCATCAGAACCTCCGCTCTCAGATGAGGAGTGAGAGAGCGCCTCACTTCCGATACGTTTATCTGCGGGGAGGCCAAGTTCGTCCTCCAGATCCATCAGCAATTGATCAATTTCATCGACAGGCGGCGACTTACTTTCAGCCCGAATTGGCGATACCGGCGGAGCCGGCTTTCCGCTTTTGATGTTCTCGATATGATAACGTTCCAGCATCTGATTAACATCTTGAATCTGTGCTTCAGTATAATCGATCATCACCAGTCCATCTTTCAGGGCATCGAGAATCAATGGCACAACCAATAGTAGTTTCTTCTTTGCCTCTGGATTCTTTAATGGCTCAACACTCCAGATCAGATCATCAATAACCTGTTCCGCTTGCTGTAGCGCCACACTCTCTTCACCTTCATTCAAAATGATGGTCGATAACACCTGGCGCCAACTCCCCATTAAGAATTCCTTAACATCGAGAGGCACAACACGATTCAACAACCGACCTGCAATCTCTTCAGCAACATTTTTTTTTGCCTTCGCCTCAAAGCCGTTTTTCTGCGCAAGCTCTCCAATCTCCTGCTGTGCCTGCTGAAAGCCAGCCTCCTGCTCTGCCATGAATGCGCGTAGTTCTACAAGACAGCTCTCAAAAATAGCGAGATCTCCCTTAAACTCTCGCATCAGACGCATCACCACTGATTCAATCTTTTTATAAATAATGCCCGCGCTCTTTTCACTGCCATCATCCACACTGGCGATCTGCCCCGCGATCGTCAATTCGTTCAGCAACATTCTTGCCGGATGATCTTTCTCAGAAAAAAAGACCCGGTCGATAATCGCTACTTTTAATACGGGAATCTGCAAACGTCCAAGCAGGGCTTTGATAAAGTCAGGCAGATTTTCATCCTCCATCAGATCATCAAAGATCATGCTAATAACATCAATGGTTTCATCATCGAGCTGACTAATTCCACCAGCAGGAGCCCCTTCTCGCTCACTCAACTGTGCCTTGATACGCGCCTTGAATTCTTCACCCGAAATGCCAGCACCCGCATCGAGTAGCTCACTGGAAACCTGCAGTCCAGAAAGCGCCTCAACTAACTGCGGTGTTACCGGCGTTGCTACCAGCGCCTCCTGTTTTGCTGGATCGCCAGACATACCTTCTGCAAACAACCCCGCCAATTGCTGGATGCCTTGAAATCCATGCCCCGATCCTGTGCCGTCGCCGCCCCCCGTGCCACCCTCTCCTTCACCCGGGCCTTGGCCCTGGCCTTGACCTTGACCTTGATCTTGATGTGAGGCGGGTTCGGCGACTTTTTTTCGTACAGGTTCCGACGATTCACTCTTTTTCGCCTTTCTTTTAATCTCAGGCAATACCCCTGCCTGGCATAAAAGTTCATTCAGCTCATCAAAGAGACCTCCCATCGACTCAAGCAGCGTCCTTTCGAGAGATCGATATATCGCAAGTTTGACTTTGATCTCAAATTCTAACGGCTGCAACAGCGCTTCAACGGCTTTACAGATAGGTGTCGAACCAAACGGAATTTTACCTTCATCCATTTTCAGTCCGGGTAGCATCAACCTCAAACGTTGTTCCAGCGCGTAGAGTTCATCACTGTATTGCTCAAATATTTTAGCGGTAATCTGCTCAACAACCAGCGACTCCTCAAGTTGTGCTTCATCAACCAGCGAAAGACCACCCTCTGATCCATCAGAAAAATCACCACCAAGGCCATCCGGATTGAGCGCCTGACTGAGTAATTGTGAATAGACAAGTCTAAACTGATCAGTTAAATGTCGACGCTCACTACGCAGTTTAATCATCGCGTCAGTATAACGCTGTGCCTTCTCCTCCTCCTGGGTCTTCTCCACAAGCTTTAAAAGATCTTCATCCAGTTGCTTTGCCAGTGAATCAAACAAGGTACGAACATAACCCTCAGTATGTTCTCGACACTGCTTAACAAGGGACCGCGCAAGCGCATTTGGTAATGCTACTGTTGCAGCACTATTTTGGGACAATGAATCTTTCACATCATTCATTAACAGACTCTGCCTCGAGTTCATCTCGTTTTGTTAATCTTTTGAATTATATCGGTTAATTCAAACTTAACTTTACAGTAATCAATCACTAACACAATGGCAATAATAGCGCCTCAATGAGTTAATCAGAAGCTCCCAGGATTAAGGCACGGTGGCCACATCCAATGACAATGGCATGTCAGGTGTCTGAGCGCTTACCACCCTGTGGGTAGCTAACCACCTGACCAAGGGTATCCACTGCGACAATTCAAGTCTGACGGCCTGAGGACTCATTTCATGTATTCCCATGCCAAGTTCTACAGCTCGAATATAGTGATCACTATCGGTAAAGGTGGTGATAAACGGAATCCTGAGTTCATCGAGAAAATGCCGTAGGGGCTGGTAAAGCGCCTCATCACGGCGTACTCGATTAGCCACGATGCCAATCGCAGTATTATTCCGACGAGATGCATTGATGATCAGCTTCAACTCATAAATAAACATAGATGAAGCATGGATATCGATTGACGAAGGTACTACCGGTACTACTATCACATCCGCCTTAGCTACCATTTCACTCAACATCTTTTTGCACATACCAGCGGGGGCATCGATAACTACCCGCTCTATATCACCTGGAATATTGAGTTGAAAGGTCCGCGTCACACCGATCTTTGCGTGACTGGCATCAATCAAGCGGATTGGCGGAAAATCGCTCTGTTCACGCACCTTATTCCAATGAAGGCTCGATCCTTGCGGGTCATAATCCATCAATACAGTCTTTAAGTGCGAGGCCGCAAAGAGGCTCGCAAGATTTGACGCGATGGTCGTTTTTCCACTGCCACCTTTCGAATTGATCACCAGCACCGTCTGCATTTTTGTGAACCCGCTCCAACACTCGTTACGGGGACCTCTCTATCAGATCAATGACTCTAATGGCCAATCAGGGTATCCCCTCATACCTACTGTCTTCGGCATCACGCGACTATTTATTAATCGAAATACAGCAAAAACCAACAGAAACACGCATCCAGTGATTATATTGACTAATTTTTTGATATTTCTACCGACTTCGTACAAGTCAGAAGCCACATGTACCCCGCTATTCCAGCGACCAGTGACCCCACTAGAACACCCGTTTTTGCCATCAGCAGGTATTCTGACTGTCCTGCAAACCCAAGTTCAGCGACAAAGATCGACATCGTAAAACCGATGCCACTCAACAGCGCAACGCCGGCAATCTGAGCAAAAGTAACCCCTTCCGGCAAGCGGCAGAGCCCCATCTTCAGTGCTACCCAGCTAATACCCGCGACACCAATGAACTTACCTGCGATCAAACCGACAATCACACCCAGTGTCACTGGATGCCTCATTGTCTCACCGATAGATGCAAACTCGATGGGAATACCCGCATTGATAAAGGCAAATAGTGGGATAATCAGGAAAGCCACTGGCATGTGCATGCTGTGCTCCAGTCGTTGCAATGGTGTTTCGACCGCATGTACCCCGTCCTCCAGTGTCTGCACTATCGCCTTCTGCTCATCATTTTTCATGATGCTCTCGCCGGGACGATAGCTCTTATCGAAGCGAGCAATCAGTTCCTTAACGCGCTGACTAAACAATACTGGGTCATATTTAGGGCGTGCCGGGATCATCAATGCCGTCAGCACACCCGCCAAAGTGGCATGAACTCCCGATTTAAGCAGCGCGAACCAAAGCAGTGTTCCGATCAGAAAATAGGGCAGCGGCTTGCGGATTCCAGCAACATTAAAAAAGACCAGTACGGCAAACAGCAAACAAGCGATACCCAGTGGCTCAAACATTAACTGCTCGGTGTAAAACAGCGCAATGACAATCACTGCACCAAGATCATCGACAATCGCCAATGCGACAAGAAAGGTAATCAACGCCTTTGGAACACGACTTCCCAATAACACCAGCGCACCAATCGCAAAGGCAATATCTGTCGCCATTGGAATGCCCCATCCCCGCGCCCCATCACTACCGGCATTGATAGCGTAATAGATTAACGCCGGAATGAGCATGCCACCGATGGCGGCCAGAATAGGCAAAACCGCCTGTTTAGGGTCCGCCAGTTCACCCACCAGAATTTCACGCTTCAACTCAAGCCCGACCACAAAAAAGAACAGTGCCATCAGACCATCATTAACCCAGTGATGCAGGGTCTTTTCGATCTCCCACCCCCCGATGTTAAGCCCGATGCTGGTATGGACAAAATGCTGGTAACTTTCAGCAAAGACACTATTGGCAGCTATCAGCGCGAGTAAGGCGCAGCCCATTAACAAGAAACCACTCGTGGTCTCTTTGTGAATAAACTCCTCGAATGGCGTTACCACACGATCAAATGTCTTTTCCCAGGGGGCGAAATATTTTCGTTTGGAGGATTTATTGTCGGACTGTTTCATT
The DNA here is from genome assembly GCA_945787155.1 of uncultured Gammaproteobacteria bacterium. Taxonomy (GTDB): domain Bacteria; phylum Pseudomonadota; class Gammaproteobacteria; order SZUA-140; family SZUA-140; genus SZUA-76. The sequence goes on from CALZHD010000064.1 coordinate 8,933, forward strand.
CTCTGTGTTCTCTATTCTATCACTTTACTATGGGAGGCAAGCCGTCAGGGGGAGCTGTCGACCACTGGCTGAGTAAATTCTGAGCGGCAGATTATACGCAGCAAACGTCAATTGATATAGCAACAGCTCGCAGTGATGATAAACCTAAACGTCAACTATCCTACGACTGCGGTGGCCACTTCCGGGGCTAATAGAGCGCCAGTGAATATCATCATAGGCCGCGTGACCAGAATGCCGATCCCTTGCGCTCGATGATCTTTTCTTAGCGCCATTATCCGTTCAGCATCTTCTTTACCTGAAACAATTGCTCGGGCGACTTGCACCTGCACCGCATACAGCACATACAAAGTAATCACCAACATAAAGTGAATCCACACACCAAAGGTCAGGATATCACCCTGAACGATCAACTGGTTATACCAGTCACGTGTCATAAAGAGGTAGATTGGGAAGCTAAGGTCACAAATCAATAACGAGACCATCACACTCACATGAAATCTACGAATGTGTGCAAAATAAAACGCCGTCACCTGCAACAAACAGGTGGCAGAGGCAAATAAGATCGCTCCTGTCATTGCTATATAATCACTCTCAAAAGTTAGTTCAGTGAAAAAATTTTGCGCATCAGGAGTTATCCAGACGAAATGGGATAGTACGGAGATCTGCGCAATAAGACCAGCACCCGGCAATAAATTGCATCGCGATTAATAACCCCATAAAATCCCCTGAATAATATTAAGATTTTTACTGGAAAAATTTTTAAAAAGAGATTATAAACGCTATTTTTAATCAGAAAAAATCGATTATTACTATTTTACATGTCGATTAATTCGAATCGAGGCATGGCAAATGAACAGTATCAACTATAAACACCTCCACTACTTCTGGGTCGTTGCCAAGGAAGGAAGTATTGCCCGTGCCAGCGAACAACTGCATCTAACACCACAAACAATCAGCGGACAATTAAGCCTGCTTGAAAAATCAGTGGGAAAGAAACTCTTTTCCAGGTCGGGCAGAAACCTGATGCTCACTGAAGCTGGACGTGTCGCCCTCGAATATGCCGATGATATTTTTCTGCTCGGCGCTGAACTTCAAAACGTACTCTCAAATCGCGCTGCCGAAGGCAGTCCACTGCGACTATCGATCGGTATTACCGATGTCATTCCCAAACTGATTGCTCATCGATTAATTGAACCCGCCCTCCAGCTGGATGAGCCAGTACGCATCATCTGCCATGAAGATAGCCTGGATAATCTACTGGCAAATATCGCCACTCACAAACTTGACGTCGTCATATCTGATCGCCCGATAAGACCTTCGATGAATGTGCGTGCATTCAATCACCAACTGGGTACCTGTGGCATCACCTTTTTTGCGGCACCCTCACTAGCACAAAAATATCAATCTGGGTTTCCACGTTCACTTGATCAGGCCCCCATGCTGCTACCGGTTGCTGGCAATGCCATTCGACGTGAAATTATGCAGTGGTTCGACAGTCTGGAGATTCGTCCTATCATTGTAGGGGAGTTTGATGACAGCGCCTTAATCAAGACCTTTGGACAGGCCGGTGTCGGGATTTTCACTGCACCGACCGTGATCAAAAAAGATGTTGAACAACAACACAACGTGGTTGCAATAGGATCAACTGACAAGATCCATGAAGAGTTCTATGCCATCTCTCCAGAGCGCAAGCTAAAGCACCCTGGAGTGATCGCAATCAATGATTCAGCACATAAAAATGTATTTTTAGACGGTTAACCCTCTACCATTATTGGCCGCCATGCACCGCTAAGTTTTTCCAGGTCACTCTCGCTCAAGCGCCCTCTACCCTGTAGCAATTCACTATCAATCGCCATTGACTGTCCATTCTCATCCTGATAACACCAGCCACCCTCATTAGTGAGTCCAATTAACGTACTCACAATGTCATCGAGACGCATGGAATACTCTGCTGCCAAGGCCTTGAGATCACTCATTTGCAAGTTACCCTGTTTATCGTCATATGCCTCACGTAATAACGATATCAAAAATGGTTTCAGGGAAAGCGGACCGTGACGTGACATACTCAATCATTCCTGTGGTTTAATCTAACATTGAAAATAATTACTCGACTGGACGCCAGTCGCCAGTGAAATCACGCATATCCTTTTCCTGCAAACGCGCATTTACAAACAAACTGTCAAGCGTATCTCGCGTAATCTCGATGAGCTGAGAATCCTTTCTATACTGCCATTCACCATAAATACAGAGTTCAAACATCGTCACCATAATATCATCAAAGCGAATTTTATTATCGACAGCCAGCTTATGGAAATCATCCACATTCAACCCTCTTGCCTCCTGGTGATAAGTCTCTTTAGCTAACCCTTCCAGAGCAATATCCCATTTAGGGATCTCTTCATCTCTTAAAATCGTCGAATCCGTCACAAATCATTCCTCCCAACAATAGAATGCGATCATACATACGTAACCCACCATCAGATTACACCTTTGGCCCTCTATCGGCAGATTTTTGAAAAACCTAAAACAACAATCATAATTTACTGTTTTCTATGAAATTTATTATTTCATGACGTGGCGGTCTCTGTAAGTAGAAACCATTTTCCTGAAGAGACGCTATTACCTCATGAACATCGGCCTGAGCTAGTTGACGTGATTTAGACAATTCTAACGCCATCACAAACTCCAGCTTCCCAAGCAACGATGACAGCGTGTCAGGCAGGCAGGAGAAATCCTCCTTTTGCTCAGCATCTTGCCTAAGGTACAGGTAGTAATCCGCTTTTTTATTGCTTTTATATATTGCACAATTCATTGTCATTGATCACCCGTACATCTGCTCATCGTTCAAATTCAGGAATGCATGCATTCTAGTCACGCGGTGGCGATGGAACAAGTGATACGCCGTATAAATAAGCAGACAAAGGAAAAGAAAATGCAGTGATAATTTTATACTTAAGGTAAAATGGCCATCATCAAACATTCTACTAAGTACAATTATTCTCTTAAAGTTCAACATCTTGAACAAATACCCTAAAGTGACACAATGACTCAATCTCCAGCTAAAATCGGTTTCGTCAGCCTCGGCTGCCCCAAAGCACTCGTCGATTCTGAGCAGATCATCACCCGCCTTCGCGCCGAAGGCTACGAAATCAGTCCCAGCTACGACCAGGCTGATATGGTCGTCGTTAACACCTGTGGCTTCATTGACGATGCCATCGAAGAATCACTGGACGCCATTGGCGAAGCGCTTCATGAAAACGGTAAGGTGATCGTGACAGGCTGTCTTGGCGCACAAGGCAACTTGATTCAGGAACAGTTTCCCGACGTACTCGCAGTGACCGGTCCCCATGCAGCCCATGAAGTAATGGATGCCGTTCACACCTATCTACCACCGCAGCATGACCCTTACACCAGCCTGGTGCCCCCTCAAGGGATCAAGCTAACCCCCAAGCATTACGCCTATCTGAAAATTTCCGAGGGCTGCAACCATCGCTGTACCTTTTGCATCATTCCATCACTTCGCGGCGATCTGATCAGCCGTCCAGTCGGCGAGGTGATGCAGGAAGCAGAGAACCTCGTCAATGCGGGCGTGCGCGAACTGCTGGTGATTTCACAGGACACCAGCGCCTATGGCGTCGATACCCGCTACAAACTCGATTTCTGGAATGGCAAGCCACTGAAAACTCGTTTTTTTCCACTCGTTGAGGCACTGGGTGAACTGGATGCCTGGGTGCGTCTTCACTACGTCTACCCTTATCCCCACGTCGATGAAGTGATCCCACTGATGGCCGAGGGCAAGATCCTGCCTTACCTCGATATCCCGTTTCAACATGCAAGTCCGTCGATATTGAAAGCCATGAAAAGGCCCGCGCACAGTGAAAACACCCTGCAGAGAATCCGTAACTGGCGCTCAATCTGCCCTGACATCACGCTGCGTAGCACCTTCGTCGTTGGTTTTCCGGGTGAAACCGAGTCTGACTTCCACTATCTGCTCGACTTTCTACAAGAGGCACAACTCGACCGTGTGGGTGCCTTTGCCTATTCGGCAGTCGATGGGGCAGTTGCGAATGCACTGCCCAATCACGTTCCCGAGGAGGTTAAACAGGAACGCCTGGCGCAGTTCATGGCCATTCAAGCTCAGATCAGCGCCAACAAACGCCAAAAACTCATTGGCCGCGAAATGGTGGTGATTGTCGATGAAGTCAACGAGGCAGGTATTGTGGCGCGCTCAGCAGCAGATGCTCCGGAGATAGATGGCCTGGTTCACATTGCCGAGCACGCTGAACTGCAGCCAGGGGATTTTATCGATGTCACCGTCATAGACGCCGACGAACACGACCTCTTTGCCTCATTAATGGCTGACGAAACGGAATGATTTCACGCATCAGAAGCTATTGACCTCACTTGCGATACATGCGAAATTAGCATCAGTATTTTAGTCGAGATTAGGCGGCATAGTGGCTGCTCGGCATTTTTAAGACTTGATTGGGGAGATCACACCATGAATCGCTACAAGCAACTTCAATATGACACAAAAGACGTACTCACAGTATTAATAGCGATACCCATCGTTGTGACAATCGCCATTCTGATTGTCTCTCGAGTACCGTCATAAACCTCGCTCAGACGTAGATTACGACCACGTCTGAATCAAGGTTTTAAATAAAGGGGGGAGCAATATGCTCCCCCTTTTTATTTGTTCGCTCGCTGCGAAAATGGACTAAGGCGGTATAACTCCCATGCAAATCCATACCCATTAAAAATAAAAGCAAAGACAGTCATGGAAGCGATTTCTACCCTATTAGATCATATCAGCAGCTTTATCTGGGGACCGGTAACGCTAATACTGCTACTCGGCGTCGGCATCTATCTCACCATCGGCCTGCATGCCATGCCATGGCGACACACCCTTGCAGCCTTTGGCCTGTTGTGGCGCGGCCGTCACTCCGATGAAAAAGGTGACATCACCCCATTTCAGGCGCTGATGACGGCACTCTCCGCAACCATCGGTACTGGTAACATCGCAGGTGTCGCCACG
>CALZHD010000065.1 GCA_945787155.1 uncultured Gammaproteobacteria bacterium
TGATGGCTCAGGCCGCCGCTAGCGTGGGCTGTAAATCATTTGTGATGATCTCTACCGACAAGGCGGTGAACCCTGCGAATGTGATGGGGGCAACTAAACGCGCCTCGGAAATTTACTGCCAGGCACTGAACGCTCGTGTTGAAACACACTACATCACTGTACGCTTCGGGAATGTACTGGGTTCTGCGGGGAGCGTGGTGCCGCTTTTCAAGGAACAAATTGCCAATGGTGGCCCTGTTACGGTGACACATGCTGATATCACGCGTTATTTCATGACGATCCCTGAAGCAAGCCGATTGATCTTACAAGCGGCCACAATGGGTGCGGGTGGTGAGATATTTGTACTGGATATGGGAGAGCCTCTTAAGATCAGTTATCTGGCGGAACAGATGATTCGCCTGTCTGGGAAAGTTCCCGGCGAAGATATTGAGATTAAATACACTGGGCTAAGGCCTGGCGAAAAACTTTATGAAGAGCTGTTTTACCAGCAAGAGGATTTGTTGAAAACAGAGCATAAAAAAATATTGTTGGCACGTTCGAGTGATTCTGATTGGGCGATTATCGAACAAAAAATGGCCTTGTTACAGGCGGCATGTGATGAGTTTGACGAAGATCGGGTGCAGTCCATCCTGTATGAACTGGTGCCAGAGTTGAGTGAGCAGCAGGCGATATCGAACTCATCGTTGAATGACAGTAATGTAATCGAATTCTCGCGATAATATTTTTTATGTGATGTTATTTTCATATAGCATCACATTTATGTGTATGAAGTAGTTTTTTGTATAAATGGATCTCAGTATGTCGTACCCCACGATTGAAAATTTTGTTGGTAACACCCCATTGGCCCGGCTGCAGCGCCTGCCGGGGGATAGTAGTAATGTGATTCTTGCGAAGCTCGAAGGTAATAATCCTGCGGGTTCGGTGAAGGATCGCCCAGCGCTCAGTATGATTCAGCATGCAGAGGCGCGTGGTCAGATCAAGCCGGGTGATACGCTGATCGAACCAACCAGTGGTAACACCGGTATCGCACTGGCGATGGCGGCGGCGATCAAGGGGTATAGTTTGATCCTGATTATGCCGGATCATATGAGTATCGAGCGCCGTGCCAGTATGAAGGCCTATGGCGCAGAGATTATATTGACCCCGGAAGCGGGCAGCATGGAGGCGGCGATTGATCGCGCGCGTGAGATGGTGGCGAATGGTGAAGGGGTGATGCTCGATCAGTTCTCGAATCAGGATAACCCTGAGGCTCATTACAACGGCACTGGCCCTGAGATCTGGCGTGATACTGGTGGAAAGATTACCCATCTTGTCAGCTCGATGGGCACTACCGGCACGATCATGGGCACCTCTCGTTTCCTGAAAGAACAGAATCCAGATATCCAGATTGTTGGTGTGCAGCCGATGGATGGCGCGCAGATTCCGGGGATTCGCCGTTGGCCGAAGGAGTATCTACCCAAAATCTACGATGAGCGACGCGTTGACCGCATTATCGATGTCAGTCAGGAGGCAGCGGAAGAGACTACACGTGAGTTGGCGCGACGCGAGGGGATCTTTGCCGGGATCTCTTCCGGTGGCGCGATGAGTGCCGCATTGCAGCTTTCACAGGAAGTCAGCGATGCAGTGATCGTGGTCATTATTTGTGATCGTGGTGATCGTTATCTGTCGACCTCGGTTTTTTCAGCTTGAGAACAGGGTAGATAGATGGCACGTAAACAGCGGCGTTCACGAGGGCGCTCTTCGAACCAAAGTGGCCGCATTGATATCAAGCAGAGTGCCTATGCAACGATTGAGTCTCTGAGTCATGATGCGCGCGGGGTGGCTCACATCAACGGTAAAGCGGTCTTCATTGATGGCGCGTTGCCGGGTGAAGAGGTGCTCTTCTCTTATCTAAAACGCAGAGGCAATTATGATGAGGGCGGTACCGCCCATGTCATCAAGGCATCGCCTGAACGCGTCACTCCCGGCTGTGCGCACTTTGGTGTTTGCGGCGGTTGTAGTCTGCAACACATGGCGGCGGAGACACAGATTCACGCCAAGCAGCAGGTGCTGCTCGATAACCTCAAACACATCGGCAATGTTCAAGCGGAGCAGCTGCTATACCCGATGACCGGCCCGCTGTGGGGCTACCGCCGTAAGGCACGTCTCGGCGTTAAATATGTCATCAAGAAAGAGAAAGTGCTGGTCGGCTTTCGCGAGAAGAGCAGTCCCTACCTAGCCGATCTTGAGCGCTGCGAGGTGTTGCACCCATCGGTTGGTGAGCAGCTTAATGCGCTGAAACAGTTGGTGGGTGAATTATCGATTTATATGAAGATCCCGCAGATTGAAATAGCGGTCGGTGATGATGGCACAGCGATGGTTTTTCGCCATCTGGAACCCTTTATCGATAGTGATATCGATAAGCTGCGTCGCTTTGCACAACAGCACAAAGTATTGCTCTATCTACAGCCCAAAGGGCCGGATACCGTTCATCTATTATGGCCGGAAGCGGCTAAGGCTAATAGCAATACCGCACTCTGCTACCGTCTGCCTCAACATGAGGTCGAATACCATTTTGGCCCGATGAATTTTGTACAGGTCAATGCCGAGATCAATCGCAAGATGATCGATCAGGTGATTACGCTGCTCGATCTTCAGCCGCAAGACCGGGTGATGGATCTCTTTTGTGGCCTGGGGAATTTCACCCTGCCGATGGCGCGACGGGTGGCATTGATTGTCGGCATCGAAGGGGATGAGCCGTTGGTCGAACTGGCTCGTCATAATGCAGAGCACAACGGTATCGATAACGCAGAATTTTATGCGGCCGATCTGAGTAAGCCTGAGCTGTTATCGCAAGTCGGACTTGCGCTTGAAAAACAGCAGTTTGATAAGGTGCTGCTTGATCCGGCGCGTGCCGGCGCGCTGGAGATGATGGCACCACTGGCAAAGCTGGCACCAAAACTGATCGTCTATGTCTCCTGTAATCCTGCGACTCTGGCGCGTGATGCCGATGAGCTGGTGAATAAACACAGTTACCGGATGACGCATGTGGGCGTGATGGATATGTTCCCGCACACCTCGCATGTCGAGGCGATCGCGTTGTTTGAGCGTGGCGAGTAGAGGCAAAATTACATGGCAAAAGAGATCGAAAGAAAATTTCTGCTGGTGAGTGATGCGTGGCGTGAAGAGGTCAGTACCTCCTGCCACTATTCGCAGGGGTATCTCTCTAACTCTGAACGTGTCTCGATTCGTATTCGAACCTCTGGCGAAAAGGCGTATCTCAACTTCAAGAGTGCCACACTTGGAATCACACGCAGCGAGTATGAATATGAGATTCCATTGGCTGATGCCGATGAGATGCTGGCCAGTTTCAGTGAAGGGCCGTTGATCGAGAAGGTGCGTTACTTTGTTAAACGTGGCAATCACACTTGGGAGATCGATGTCTTTGAAGGCGCGAATGCAGGCCTGGTTGTGGCAGAAATTGAGCTGCAAGATGAAAATGAAGCCTTTGAGCGTCCGGCATGGATTGGTGATGAGGTCTCCGATGATCCGCGTTATTATAACGTCTGTCTGGTGACGCACCCCTATTGTGAGTGGACCGACTAGCCCATGCAGCGTTTGACAGGAAAACGGTTCTTCGCGCTGATCCTGTTACTGCCGCTGTCGCTACTATTGCTAGTTTCCTGCGCCGCACCGGATAACGGTGCGTTACGTTTTGGGCTGTCGAAGATGCCGGTCACGCTCGATCCGCGCTTCGCCACCGATGCCACTTCATCACGGATTAATCGTCTGCTCTACCAACGACTGGTTGATTTCGATGTGGCCTCGATGCCAACACCATCACTGGCGAGCTGGCAAAAAATCACGCCACTGCATTATCGTTTTACACTTGTTCCTGAGCGCGCACCCTTCAGTAGTGGAGAGCTATTGACCAGTGCCGATGTAAAGGCGACCTATGCGTTTATCCTTGATGCGGCCAACGCCTCACCCCATCGCCTCTCGCTCGCGCGTACTATCGAACGTATCGAAACCAGGGGTGACGAGGTGATCGAGTTTTTTCTCAAAGAGGCAGATCTACTGTTTCCGGGGAGACTAGGCATCGGCATCCTGCCAAAGCAGTTGATTGAATCTGGCCATGCGTTTAACCGTGCACCAGTAGGCAGCGGAGCCTATCAACTCGATGCATGGCCGGATGATACGCACCTGAGATTGAAGCGCCGCAGTGATGACCTGCTGCTGGAGTTCGTTGAGGTCACGGACCCAACCGTGCGGGTATTGAAGCTGATGCGCGGTGAGATCGACATGATGCAAAATGATCTACCGCCAGAATTGATCCGCTATCTGCAACAGGAGCCGGGTGTGAAAATCTCCCGTGGTGCTGGCTCCAACTTCGCTTACCTCGGTTTCAATATGGAAGATGAGTTTACTGGGAAATATCAGATCCGTCAGGCGATTGCTCATGCGTTGGATCGTGACTCGATCATCAAATATGTACTCGGTGAGTCGGCGCGTCCTGCGAATGCACTGTTGCCGCCGGACCATTGGGCCGGTGTGCCGGGATTGCACCAGATTTCATATGACCCCGGTGCAGCCAGGGCGTTGTTAAAGCCGCTCGGCTATAGTCGTGACACGCCGTTGCATCTGACTTATAAAACCTCCAGTGATCCATTTCGTCTGCGCCTTGCGACGGTGATGCAACAACAGCTCGCCGAGGTTGGCATCAAGGTGGAGTTGAAGAGCTATGACTGGGGGACCTTTTATGGTGACATCAAGGCAGGACGCTTTCAGATGTACAGCCTGATGTGGGTCGGTATCAAATTGCCCGATATCTTTCGTTACGTGTTTCATAGCACCGCGATTCCACCGGAGGGGGCGAATCGTGGCCGCTTTGTGGATGCCGAGACAGACAGGTTGATTGAGACTGCCGAGTCGGCAACTTCAATCGAGACGCAAGCACAGCTTTATCAACAGCTTCAGGGTCATCTGTTACAGCAGCTGCCATTTGTACCTCTGTGGTATGAAGATCACGTCTTCATCGCACGTGACCACGTGGCTGGTTATACGATTGCACGGGATGGGAATTATGATGGGTTGTTGAATGTCAGCAAGCAATAACGGATAGTAAAGTATGGCCGAAATTAGTATCGACATTGCAACACAACGACTGCGTCTGATCAAAGGCGACGAGGTCTTGATGGACGTGGCGATCTCGACCGCCAAAAATGGTGCCGGCGAAACAATGGGCAGTGAATGCACACCGCGTGGCCGACATATCATTCGTGCAAAAATAGGCGATGGGTGTGAACCGAATGCCGTCTTTGTCGGGCGCCGCCCAACCGGCGAAATCTACACTCCCGAACTCGATGCTGAACAGCCGGGACGCGACTGGGTGCTGAGCCGCATCCTGTGGTTGAGTGGTTGTGAGGTAGGAAAGAATCGTCTCGGCAATGTCGATTCAATGCGGCGCTACATCTATATCCACGGCACCCCGGATAGCGAACCGATGGGAGAGCCCGCTTCACATGGTTGTATCCGTATGCGCAACGATGAACTGGTCGAACTGTTTGGTCGCGTAGAGATCGGCACGCCTGTGTTGATTAATGGATAGAGAACGATGATCAACTTTCTCTTTTCACGTCTGCTCAGTGCACTGGTGGTCATCTTCGGCGTCTCCTGTCTGGTCTTCTTTTTGATCCACCTGGTGCCGGGTGATCCGGTCGAGGTGATGCTGGGTGAGTCGAGTCAGCCGGCGGATCGTGAGGCGCTGCGTGCTGCACTTGGGCTTGATCAGCCGATCTGGGTGCAGTTGCTGAACTATTTTAACGGACTGCTGCATCTTGATCTGGGTGAGTCACTGCACTCTAAGCGACCGATTGTGGAACTGCTGATGGAGCGCATTCCGGCGACTGCGACGCTGGCGGCGGCGGGCCTGCTGGTCGCAGTCGTAATTGCCTTTCCATTGGGTATTATGGCTGCGATGAAAAAAGATACCGCATGGGACAGTGGCGCGATGTTTTTTTCGTTATTTGGTATCTCGATTCCCAATTTCTGGATGGGGCCGTTGTTGATCCTGTTCTTTTCATTATGGCTTGGGTGGCTGCCGGTGAGTGGACAGTCGGGCATTGCATCGCTGGTGCTGCCGGCGCTGACACTGGGTACCGCGCTTGCGGCGATCCTTGCACGGATGATTCGCGCAACGTTACTAGAGGTGATGTCTGAAGACTATATGCGTACCGCACGTGCTAAAGGACTCTCAGAACGTGCGATCATCATCAATCACGGTTTGAAAAATGCGATGCTGCCAGTGATTACGCTGCTCGGCCTGCAGCTGGGCGCATTGCTGGGTGGGGCGATGATTACCGAGATCGTCTTTTCGTGGCCGGGTATTGGGCAGTTGACCATTGATGCGATCAATCGTCGTGACTACCCAGTGGTGCAGGCCTGCATTTTGTTGATCAGTTTGACTTACGTGGTGGTCAACACATTGACCGATCTGGTCTACGCATGGATGGATCCCCGCATTCGACTCGGAGAGGGGCAGTGATGCGGCTCTGGTTTCCTGCAGGAATCTTTCTATTGTGGTTTGTGCTCGCATTGCTTGGGCCGCTGTTTGCTTTAACACCGGATCACATCGAGCTGAGTCGCATCCTGTTACCACCGGACGGCACCGCCTGGTTTGGTTATGATGATCTCGGACGCTCGCTATGGGATCGCCTGATCGTGGGCGCACGTACTTCATTTATTGTGTCGGTGAGTGTGGTGATCATTTCACTGCTAATTGGTGTGACGATAGGCTCGCTCAGTGCCTTTGTCGGTGGCTGGTTCGATCATTTGATTGTGCGCATCATCGATATCTTTCTCGCTTTCCCCGGGATTTTACTGGCGATTGCGTTGGCGGGATTAATGGGACCGGGGATCGATAACGTAGTGATAGCACTCTGTGTGGTGGGTTGGGTCGGCTTTGCGCGGCTGTCGCGCGCGCAGGTGATGACGTTGAAAAACCGCGACCATGTGCAGGCGGCGATCGCTCTCGGTGCGGGCCGTGCCCGTATTATTTTTAGGCACTTGATTCCGTTGATTGCTGCACCACTGATTATTGAGGCGACCTTTGCGATCGCCAGCGTAGTGATCGCCGAGGCGGGTTTGTCATTCCTCGGCCTTGGCATTCAACCGCCGACCCCATCGTGGGGGAGTATGATCCGTGACGGTACGCGTTATATGCTGGTTGCGCCGCACATGGTACTGGTGCCGGGCATTGCGTTGATGCTGGTGGTGTTGTCGGTTAATCTGTTGGGCGACCGCTTGCGTGACTGGCTAGATGTGCGTACGCGTGAGCGTAAATAATCACAATACCATCATTCTGGCGTAGGCCAGAATCCATGTTGGGGCGGAGTGGTAAATTGAATGAAGGTTAGTATCTTAATTTTAGATGGATACCGGTCTACGTCGGTATGACGTAACTAATATCCCGTCAGCGTGCTGTTGGGTAGTTTATTGAGAGGTGACGAATGGCACTAGGGCCAGTGATGATGGGGATTGCGACGCTTCAGCTAAGTGCTGAAGAGCGCAAGCTGTTGCAACATCCACTGATCGGCGGGGTGATCCTCTTCAGTCGAAATTACGAATCTCCTGAGCAGGTGACGGCATTGATCGCTGAGATACATGCGCTGCGCACACCGAAGTTACTGGTGACGGTCGACCATGAAGGGGGCAGGGTGCAGCGCTTTCGTGCCGGTTTTACTGAGCTACCTGCCGTGGCGCAACTCGGCAAGGCGTATGATCATAACCCTAAAGCGGCACGCGAACTGGCTGAGCTGAGCGGCTGGTTGATGGCGGTGGAGATGCGAGCCATCGGCATCGATTTTAGTTTTGCGCCAGTACTCGATCTCGGGCGGGGTATCTGCGAGGTGATCGGTGACCGCGCCTTTCATCATAACCCGGAGATAGTGGCCGATCTCGCCCATCAATATATGATTGGCATGCACCGCGCCGGCATGGCCGCGACTGGCAAGCATTATCCCGGTCATGGTGGTGTGGTTGAGGATTCTCACCTCGCACTGCCGATCGACAGGCGACGCTACGAAGATCTACAGATGGAAGACTTGGTACCGTTTGAGCGCATGGCCCATTTTGGCATGGAGGCGGTGATGGTGGCGCATGTGATCTATGAGCAGGTCGATCCCAACCTGGCGGGTTTTTCGCCCTTCTGGTTACAGGAGGTATTGCGCAAGCGTCTCAAATTTCAGGGGGTGATCTTTAGTGATGACCTCGAAATGGAAGGGGCGAGTGTGGTCGGTGATATTGCCGACCGTGCGGAGGCGGCGATCAATGCCGGTTGTGACATGGTGCTGGTCTGTAAGCAGTTTGATGCGGTGGTGAGCGTGTTAGAACGGCTTAAAAACTGGCATAATCCTACCTCGCAGCTGCGCCTGTCTCGCCTGCATGGCAAGCGAGCGATAACACGTGAGGCACTGCTGGCCGATCCTCAGTGGCAGGCCGCCGTGGAAAAGGTGGTGGCCTATGATGAGCCGCACACGCTGGGATTATTGTAAATAATTTTGATTAAAAGGGTTGAGTTGAAATGAGTCGATGGTTAACACTGGTCGCATCATCTTTGATGCTGCTGTCCGCCGCGGGACACGCTGGCTTTGAGCCTTTTCAGCCGCTGCCGGCACAGCCACCGATTCCGAGTGATAATCCTCAGACACCGGCCAAGATTGCATTAGGCAAGCAGCTCTATTTCGATAAGCGACTCTCGGCGACTTATACGGTCTCCTGTAACGCTTGTCACAACGTGATGTCGGCCGGTGATGATGGCAAGGCGGTATCACGTGGTGCATTGGGAATGCAGGGCACGCGTTCTGCGCCGACGCTTTATAACGTTGCCTATCAGACGGTCTATTTCTGGGATGGCCGTGCGGTGAGTCTTGAAGCGGCGATCAAAGAACACCTCATCAGTCCGACCGAGATGGGGATGAAAGATGCGTCAGCGGTGGTTGAACGCATCTGGGCGACGGGTGATTATAAGCAGGTCTTTGCCAACGCCTTTGGTGCCGGCGTGGCACTGAGTTATGACACGATTACTCAGGCGCTAGCCGCTTACATCCGTACTTTGCGTACTCCTGATAGTGACTTTGATCGTTATCTACGCGGTGATGAAAAGGCGATCTCGCGACAGGCCAAACGTGGTTATGAAGCATTTATTGAGGTCGGTTGTGCCTCGTGTCATTTCTGGGTCAATCTTTCTGGGCCGGTACCGGGCCTTGCTTTTGAGATGGGCGAGGGATTTTATGAGCTCTTTCCCAATTACCCGAATACTAAAGATGAAGCGCGTTACCGGCTGGCCGATGATATCGGGCGTTACAATGTCACCAAAGATGAAACCGATCGCCGCATGTGGCGTGTACCGGTGTTGCGTAATGTGGCGTTGACCGCTCCCTATTTTCATAACGGTTCAGTGAAGACGCTGGAAGAGGCGATTCGGGTGATGGGTGCCACGCAACTGAATAAGCGGCTTACACGTGATCAGATAGCAGACATTGCTGCATTTCTACATACCGTCAGCGGTCGTTTTCCAACGCACCGTTTTCCTAAATTACCTGTCGATTAATTAAGAGAGTATATATGTCCGTGAGTTTTGAAACAGCGCAGGCAGTACTGGCACGTGCTGATTGCCTTCATACGATAGCCGAGGTCGATGCTGCATTTGACCGCATGGCGGCATCGATTACGCAACAGCTTGGCGATAGTGCACCGCTGGTAATCTGTGTGATGCAGGGCGGTTTGATTGCGACGGGGCTACTGTTATCACGCCTGCAATTCCCATTACAGGTCGATTATATCCATGCTTCACGTTATGGCGGTGAGACGCGTGGTGGCGAACTCGACTGGAAGGTGGCGCCACATCACGAGTTGAAAGGACGTACTGTGTTACTGGTGGATGATATTCATGATGAAGGAATAACGCTTCAGGCAATCATCGATTTTTGTGAGCAGCAGGGCGCAGCGCGAGTGGTGAGTGCGGTGCTGGTTAATAAGCTACATGACCGCAAGCATGCTCCTCTGGCAGATTTTGTGGGGCTCAATGTGGTGGATCGCTATCTGTTTGGTTATGGCATGGACTATAAAGGGTACCTGCGAAATGCACCGGGTATCTACGCGGTTTGCAGCGATGATGAGTGAGTAGACGATGACAGAATTAGCAATCATTGGCGGCACAGGGTTAACTTCATTAAACGGTTTGGAGATCACTAAACGAGAGATGATCCAGACGCCGTTTGGCGAGCCTTCAGGGCCACTGACACATGGGGTGTTGAATGGTAAAGAGGTGCTGTTTCTGGCGCGTCACGGTGATGACCATACCATTCCACCGCATCGTATCAACTACCGTGCGAATCTCTGGGCGTTACATAATGCTGGGGTAAAGCAGGTGTTGGCAGTGGCCGCCGTGGGGGGAATTCATGAGGCTTTACCGCCGGGTGCATTGGCCATTCCAGATCAGATTATTGACTACACCTGGGGTCGTCCGAGTACCTATTTCGAAGATGACCTGAGTGAGGTGACCCATATTGATTTTAGTTACCCCTACTGTAAGGCATTGCGCGCATTGCTGATAGAACAGTGTCAGGCAATGGGTCTGTCTATCTGCGAAACGGGCACCTATGGCGCGACCCAGGGGCCACGGCTTGAGACTGCTGCCGAGATTGCACGGATGGAAAGAGATGGTTGCACCATGGTCGGTATGACGGGGATGCCTGAAGCGACACTGGCGCGAGAGCTTGAGCTGGATTACGCCTGTTGCGCGGTCTCAGCCAATTGGGCAGCAGGCAAAGGGGATGGCTCGGTCATCTCGATGGCAGAAATCGAATTGAATCTCACCACTGGGATGGAGCGGGTGCGCAGCGTTCTAGAACAACTATTGTTACGTTTGTGAGCGGTTGGGGCGTGTTTATGGCAGTGGTTTAGCGCCCTTACTGTCTTCGTTCGACAATGAACCAGGGGGAGTTAGGATGGCCTCCTGTTCAGGTGCTGGTTCAGGTTCAGGTTCGGGCGCTGGTTCTGGTAATTCATACGGGGTGATTTGCACCAGCAGGCCAAATTTAGGATGGTCGAAATAGTGCAGTTCTCCGCTACGCATGCGACGTGTCTGTTGCATACGAAACAGGGTTTGTGGTTGCTTTTCTTCACTCAGGCTCATCAAAAAAGTATTACTCGCTATCGGTTCTATCTGGCTACGATAGAGCAGGTCTGCCTCCAAATGAAGATATCGCCCAAGATGCAGTTTGACAGTGCCATCGAGTCTATTGATGGAGTTCAGCTTTGATGCTTTATCTAGCTCATCCTGAGTGGCTAGCAGAGCTGGTGTCTCTACCAGTTCGGGTGGGGGCATAAAATTGTTGATATCGACAAAAGCAGGGGCTGTTTCCAGGGGGGGCTGTTCCTGGTGGCCATTATGGATCTGGTCATCATGTAGGTAGATGGTTTGTGCTGTTTCTTTTGCTGTAACCGGCTGGCGCCAGGCAATGTGCAGGAGCGGGACATAATTGGCTGAATGAGCGAGTGCCTTTGCGATCTCAGTCATCGTGAGCGCTTCTTCTGGCAACCGTTGGAAGGGTGGCTCGGTACTGCTTTTTTCTTCAGCGAGGGTTGCTGCTTGCTCGGGGGTGAGCTTGGCTTCATCAGTGACGTTGAGCTCAACAAAGGGGCTGAGTTCAATAATATCATCGTAGTTTGGCAGGCCTGGATCGTCAGGCCATATTTCTTGCAAACCTATAGCGTTTTGTTCTCGTATCTCAAAGACAATAATTTCGGCCTGAAACCAGCGCTCATCCGCCTCAGGTTCTGTCTGGGCGTTGCTCGAGGTGCTGAGAATCGCAGTAAGCAGTATTAACGGATATAAGAAAAAGATGCGGGTCATAGAAGAATAATCATAAGTGCTGGATTTGTGCAAACAATAACAGAAAGTCAATTACAACATAAGGGGTGGAGGAGGAGTCATGCCGTTGATTGGCATGCATGAAGTTCTTAATCCCTGATAATTTCTGAAGAAGAGTCTCAGAAATTTCCATATTGGTCATTGATTCTCAGTTACCCATGGGTGGGTATACATGCATTGATATGTTGGCTGTCTTATGGTGGCTCACCGGGTGTTACGTATACACTGAGGGTGAAAATGAAGGAAGAGATTTCAAAGGTACGGCTGAGCTATGGGCGTGCGATCTCAAAACGACAGTTTATGGATCGCTTTTATGAGTTTTTCATGCAGAGCAGCCCCATTGTTGCGCGCAAACTCGCAGCGACCGATATTGAGAAGCAGCAGGAACTGCTTTCACAGGCGGTCAATATGGTGATTCTTTTTCCGCAGGGAAACAGGATTGCCAGAAATGCGATCAAACGAATCCGCGAATCACATCAACGAGATGGTTTGGATATCAAGCCAGAATACTACAGCTTCTGGGTTGATAGTCTGGCGACGGCATTGGCGGAACATGACCCTGACTTTGATGGTGAGCTTGAGCAGGCGTGGCGTAAAGTCGTGCAGGATGCGATTGACTACATCATTGAAGGTTATTGACGCGGTTATGGTGCCCACTTGAAGGTTGTCTATAATCGGTTCGCCGTGGGCAATTTATACGCATCGTTGAGTCGCAGAAAATACTTGTCCCATAGTGATATATCACTACCGACATTGAAAATGAGATCTGTCAGGAACAGGGTCTCGCTGTCTACGTGAAAGATGGCGAATTCATGTAGTCGAGATATTTCTTCGATAGGCAGGCAATAAAGCTGGTAGTCACCGAATGTTTGATGGCAGATGTTTTTCAAAGGAAACCTTTGACTCCTTCTGGGTTCATAATAATCAAATGACGCAGATTAGTTGCTATGGAAAACAGTCGTGCTTGACGAGGATGCCACGCTAAAGCAGGATAGGTGATGATCTGTTGTGATATGTTGAATTTAATCCAACGGACACTATGTATTGTATATGTGATGATGGTTGCAGGAGTTTAGAATGTCAGTGAAAAAGGTGCTCAGGATGGGTGATCCCGTCTTGTTAAAGGTAGCTGAAGCAGTCCCCACATTTAACAACCCGGCGTTAAATGCGTTGATTAAGGATCTGCTGGATACCATGGCAGCGCAGGATGGCGCGGGGCTTGCGGCACCACAGATCGGTGTCAGTCAGCGTGTGGTGGTCTTTGGTATTGCCGCTAACCCGCGTTATCCCGATGAAGAGTCGATCCCGATGACGGTGTTGATCAATCCTGTGATCGAGCCGTTAAGCGATGAGGTCGAAGAAGGGTGGGAAGGATGTCTCAGCGTCCCCGGCCTGCGTGGACGGGTGCCGCGTTATACTCACATCCGCTACAGTGGGTTTGATCAGTTTGGCGTGAAGATCGACCGTGAGGTGCGCGACTTTCACGCCCGCGTGGTGCAGCATGAATGCGACCACCTTGATGGCATCCTCTATCCCCAGCGGATGAGCGACATGCGGGCATTTGGTTTTGAAGCTGAACTAGAGAAGGCGGCAGAAGCGGAGAACGAGGGCCAGTGAGGAGGGGTACGACGCAAGCTCTGGGGTGTGCTAGCTCAGATTTGAGCTGACAGGCAGTGTTAGGTACCAATGGTTGAGTTCGTTCCTGTCCTTCAGCTTATTGGCCTCGAACGACAGGTCTGTCGTGTGAGTTGCCGTTCTATTTCTTAGCTTCTACTCACACCATCCGCTATTAATTGCCCTTCGATAATTGCAAACGAAGGTCTTAAGTACAGCTTTACGGACATATGAGATTGGACACTCAGCAGATAAGTTTTAATGCTACTGGCAAGGTGTTTAAGCAGAAAAATGTAATAACCTTCAAAAGCAGGTCAATCGAACATGTAAATCAATATACAGTGAACTTTTTTGACTACATAATTCATTCGGCGCACCTACTTGCTGTAACGTTTTCACTTGACTGAATCGCTAGATCGTTAATATGTAGTTAAAATCTGGTCTTCTTTATCTTAGCATTTCGTCTGTGGAATAAAATATAAATCAAATATTTCTACTACGCAGAAAATGCACTTTGATGTGGCCGATAAGGGTGTCTGGGTATTTGCACTATAAGTTATAGCGCTGACATATATTACAGTTCCCAAATACCCGCTGAAAGCTAATTGCTTATGGGTATAAAAATGGCATCGTGCGACAAGAAGGATTCTTTTTCTATATTTATCAATTATGGGATTCGAGATCCGCGTCATTACCAAAATGAACCCAGGGTATATGTTCGGGCCTTATCTCGAAACTCATGGCACTTACATTTCCCTAACTTGCCGACTTTACATCGCTCGTCTGTATTCGAAGGCCTTTCGGTAATAACCCACGCTCGATCAGTTCAAATAACCCTTGCACTAGCAGCGCTAGCACTGCAGCGGGAAT
>CALZHD010000066.1 GCA_945787155.1 uncultured Gammaproteobacteria bacterium
TGCTGGATGTCTTCGTCAGTTACCTTTGAAAAATCCGTTCCTTTTGGGAAATATTGGCGGATTAGCCCATTTGTATTCTCGTTGATACCTCGTTCCCATGAAGCATAGGGGTGTGCAAAGTAGATATCAGCCTCTAGACCTTTAGCAATCGCTTTGTGATCGGCAAACTCTAGTCCATTATCAAATGTGATTGTTTTAACCTGGCGCTTCAGGTGGCTCATATTACACACGGCTGCTTCAGCCAGTAGATCAGCTTTTTTACTATCAAGACGAACGATGATGGTATATAGCGTTTTACGCTCCACCATCGTCAGCAAGACCCCAGAGTGCCCCTTTCCAATAACCGTATCGCCTTCCCAATCTCCGATCCTGTTGCGCCTATCAACGACTACCGGCCGTTCATCAATGTCAACGCGGTCCTTGATTTTTCCCCGGCGATCGTTGAGTCCATATCGCTTGCGGTAGGCTTTTGAAGCAATTCTCATGTGCGTATACATGTCTCCGCCTGCTGCTTTATCTGCATAAATAAGCTGATAAATCGTTTCATGGTGAAGAGACAGTTTTTTGTGCTCTGCTAAATAGTCGACCACCTGCTGCGGGCTCAATTCTTGACGAACAAGCCTATCAACCCACTCTTTTACGCCTTCTGTCACCTTAAAGGCCTTGTAGGCCTCTTTGCGGCGGTTATCTGAAAGACGTTGTGCCTGAGCGGGGCGGTAACCTTTTAGTCCTGAATTCCGTTTTAGCTCCCGGCTAATCGTGGATGGATGCCTGCCAAGCATATCTGCAATATTTTTTTGGCTGTGACATGCTTTCTTCATGACGTAAATCTGGTATCTTTCATTTTCGGTCAGCTGATGATGGCTCATTGATGCATTTTCCTTTGGCGAGAAAAATGACGAACTATATCAGCTGGCCATCATCCTCTGGAATTGCATTTATTATCCGAAACCGCGTTATGAAAAAACTGTTTTTTATGCAGTTAATCATAAGAAAAAAGAACATTGTGCCGCTACAACAAGTACAGGCTGACACACTAAATCAATACACGAATTATTTAAGAGAATGACCATAAGCGATCAATTTTCTACTAAGGCACTTCCATCACACGATGGTAAACACGTTACCTTAGCTTGTAACCACGTAACGAATCAAGCCGAAGGACTCAATGCAATGCGTATTGTTATTGCCATTGAGGATAACCATAGTGCCATTCTTACCGAAGCGCTATTACATCGAAGTGGTTTCAAGAACACACAAATGACAGCCAGCGGAGGTGAACTCTTCTCTGAAATGGACCAATCACTACAACATGAACACGAACCAATCGACCTAATTCTAACCAGCAGCACCCTGCCAGATATCGAATGGCATCAGATATGCGAGCGTATCAATCAAAATAAGGCATGGCGCGACATTCCTGTCATCCTCATCGCATCGGATCCAGAGTGGCTCGAAGCAAGTACCAAGGCAGCATTTGATAGTGGTGTCACCAACGTCATCTATACCCCATTGCGCCCAGCACATTTCACTCCGCATATCTATTCAGCACTGCTGCTAAAAAAAGAACGCATTATCAGAGCAATTAATGCACGCGAGCTGGAAATAGAACTGGCCGAACGCAAGGGAATTGATGCCCGTCTTCAGTACCTGCTTAACCATGATAACCTAACCGGACTGTACAGCCGTCGTCGACTCGTAACGGCCCTGGAAAGTGCAATTATTCACTGTAGAAAAACATCTCAGAAGATCGCACTACTTCACATTGATCTTGATCAATTCAAAGTGATCAATGATCTTGAAGGACATCAAGCAGGCGACCAGTTATTAGTCAACATCGCCAAGCTCCTACGTAGATGCTTCGATGATGAAAAATTACTTGCCCGAATCAGTGCTGACGAATACACCATTCTTATCCAGAACTCAAACCAGAAAGAGACACTCGAATTTGCTGAAGTAATTCGCCATGCAATAAAGTCGTTCTCATTTGAGGTCGATGACAGGGCCTACAACATAGGCGTGAGCATTGGAATTTCTGTGATCACACCGAATGAAAAGATAACGGCCAGTGAAATGTTATCACGTGCCGATCAAGCTTGTTTTGTTGCAAAGAAACATGGTCGCAACATGATCCATCTTTACGATGATATGGATGAAGAAGTTCACTCATTGCGAGATGAGGCCCACTGGACACCTAAAATCAGGAATGCGTTGACTAACAATCGATTCTTTCTAATGTTTCAGCCGGTCATAAATCTCACTACTAATAAAATAGATTATTATGAAGCATTGATTCGTATGTACGATGAAAATAATGAAATCATCTCTCCCGAATGCTTTATTCCAGTCGCTGAGCGCATAGGCATGATTCATGACATTGACAACTGGGTCATCAAGCAAGCGATCAAAATTTTACAACGACTACCTGAAGATAAATCCCATATCTCCATGAATATCAACCTTTCGAGCCATGTGTTTCATGACCCCGGTTTGTTTCAGTGGATTAAAGATTGTCTGTATGAGTCTAATATTGATGCTAAACGAATTACCTTTGAGATCACTGAAACAGCCGCTATTGCGAATTATGAACAGACCCGAGAGATGATTATAAAGTTGCGGGAGCTGGGGTGTAAATTTGCGCTTGATGATTTTGGCGTAGGCTTTAATTCGTTCAGTTATCTGAAACAGTTCCCAGTTGATTATCTAAAAATCGATGGCAGTTTTATTACCAATCTAGCTAATGACCCAATCGATCAAACGCTGGTTAAATCAATGGTAGAAATATCTAAAACGCTAGGCAAAAAAACCGTTGCAGAATTTGTAGAGAATGAAGAGATTCTGGAGATGATCAGATCCTATGGAATCGACCATGCTCAGGGTTACTTCATAGGAAAACCGGACTCAATGTTTGAAGGTATTGAAGCCTTCAATGTCTGCCTTTACCCTGAAACCACGCGCAACTGACTATTATCATCAAGGTCTGATTTCGCACGATGCAGCAGTATTAACAACTCAGCCTCAGCACGCACTAAACCGCATGTTGAAGTTAACTCTTCCACAGTAGCCCCCTGGCGCACCATACGGCTTGCCTGATCAAGCGCCCTGTCAGATGGATCACGCAAATCTAAATTATCCTGCCGCTCCAACACTCGCTTTACCTTTTGCTCAAGCTTATTGAGATACCCACCAACGCCTGCGGCACCTGCACAAAGCGAACTTACATCATCATTCAATAACTTTATCTTGCGCTCATTACGTTGATTATCTCGACGCTGTTGAAAAAACAACCAAAACACAAGGATGATCAGAAGCATATTGACAACACCCAGTAGCATCATAAAATATTCGCTATACTCCATCGTGTATCACCTCATGCATAATCATCGAAATGGGATTTCCTAGCACGCTCATTCTCTTGCTCTTTTCGCACATTATCATCACTATATTTTTGCTGTCTGTGCTCACGATCCACTAACCTCTTGCCAAAGACTTTTCCTTTAGGCTTGCTATACGGTCTAACCGGAGTAATGCTGTCTATACCAACCATCATGTATCACTTTGAGGACTACAACTCAGCAACCTCCTGCCATTCATCATTGGATAATAATTTATTAACGTCAACCAGAATCAAAAGATTTCCTTCACTGCTATAAACCCCCTGAATATACTTTGCACTTTCATCATTACCGACATTAGGTGCCGTTTCGATATCTGATGAACGCAGGTAAACTACCTCTGTCACTCTATCTACCAGAATACCTAGCACGTTACCCTTGGATTCGACGATCACAATGCGTGAAGCATCATCCGTTTCATAAGGAGGTAACCCAAAACGCATTCGAGTATCTAGCACCGTGACGACATTGCCACGTAAATTTATAATGCCAAGAATATACGAAGGTGCTCCAGGCACAGGTGTTATTTCACTTACCCGTAGCACCTCTTGAACCTGCATCACATTGATTCCATAGGACTCAGATTCAAGTTGGAAAGTAACCCACTGAAGCACCTCATCCTGAGGGTCTACTGCCTTTTGATTCATACTAACACTCCCTTCAATTTAATCAGGCACATCATTCTATCGCTATCGGCGTCAACGAATAGACACCAGCTATATTTACTATTTAACATGCATAAGACATACCAACCTCAGCCTGTTTTTCCTCTTTCATGACAACTTAATCACTAATGATTAGCATCATCATTCAGCACAGACATCAGCATATCGATATCAAGTAGCGCACACATCTTTTCCACCACTATCCCCCTGTACCAGGGACGGCTGCTCTTTCCGCTTCGCCAGCGTACCGTACTGGGATCAATCTCCTCCACCTCTGCGACATCCCGACAGGCGATACCAATACCTTCGCCTTCAATTAAAATAATCCGATTTGGCGGCATTAAACCAGCAGCAGACGAATTCATTTCAGCACCGCTTGATTCCGCCACAAAGCGCTCAAAGTCGATAATTCGAATGGTGTTACCACAATGCACCATCACCCCTAAATAGTACGCTGAGGTTCCCGGCAACACCTTGATCTCATCACAATCAGTTAAGACAGCACCAAGCTTCTCTAATGGCGCGGCAAGTGTTGTCTCACCAACATTGAAAAAGAGCGCTTTAAAAGGTGCTATCCCCCATACAGGAATATCATAAGAACCTTCATCTATCTTAACGTCACTGTCAAAAGTCTGTTCAGCCGATTCATCATCAACAATAACCTCTTCTGTCACCAGATGAGACGCCGGTACAACCACTTCTACACGCGGCGCTACCAATGTCTCAGTAACGACTTCATCCAGCATCACATCTGGAATTTCCATCAATAGTGAATCCAGATACTGGGTTAATGCCTTCTGCTGTGCTGCCAACGCAGGTGCTTTTTCTTCACTCATCATGCAACTACCTCAAGGTCAGGTTTATCAAGCATCAGGAGATCCTCCAGTAGTTCATTATACGCAATTGACCCTCGCGAACGAGATGCGACAAGAGAAATGGGGCTTCCTGCACGGCTAGCCTCACGAAACTGAGTGTCAACAGGAATGATGCTCTTCCATAATGCTGCCGGGTAACGCTCTTTCATATTTTCCAATGCCTGCCCCGAAGCGCGAGTACGACGATCGAAAAGTGTCGGGACAATAAGGTATGGTATTGGACTCATACGTGCATGATTCATCATCGTGATCGTCCGCATCATGCGTTCCAGTCCTTTCAACGCTAAAAACTCAGACTGCACAGGGACGACCAAATAATGGCAAGCAGCCAGCGCGTTAACCATCAACACACCTAATGTTGGAGGACAATCAAGCAATGCATAATCATAGTCATCACTTATCTGGCTCAGCCCACCAGCAACAACGAGCCCTTTACCATCCTGCGTACCAAGCTGTCGATCAAGTGTTGCAAGTGCCGTTGACGCGGTAAAAATCGAGATCTTACCAAACTGCGTCTTACGAATCATGGAGGTAACAGAGCCACTTCCACTATGGAAGAGGCTATAGAGGCTGCTGCCATCACTATCAGGATCATACCCCATGTAAGATGTCATCGAACCGTGAGAATCCATATCGACGACTAAAACACGCTGCCCCCGCTGCGATAACAGCCCCGCCAGTGTCACTGCCGTGGTCGTTTTACCGACCCCACCTTTTTGATTTGCAATAGCCCAGATCCTCACTAGTCGCCCCTTTTAATAGAATCAACAAGGCCTGAATGACGGTCAGCAATATTGGCTGATGGAGCTGAAATCGGCGAACGAAGCTTTATCGGTGATGCAATTAATAATTCTGGTCTTGAGACTGGGTTATCGATTACCTGCAACTCACGATGAGTTTTTTTCGGAGACAGCTGTTCATCCAGGACAAATGGTTTCGTACGGTGCAATCCTGATGACTCAATCATCGCATCAAGGCGTTCATAATCATCAATGCGAGAGACTTCATCAACAACGACCGATTCAACCGTATTAGATGTTACAATCACACTATTGGTTTCAGTAGCACCAGCTATCTCAATAGTATCCGAGGTCTCATCAATTTCAGAGGCTTTAGCAATTTCATCGGTTTCATTGACTTCATCGGCTTCTGTATCCTCAGTGCTTTCAATCTCCACATCCCCCTTAATTTTAGCGCTCTCAGTATCACCAGCGACTTCGATAACATCAGATTTTCCAACCGCAGCAGCTGCGTCTGCGTCAGCATCTGGTGTTATTTTCGGTGCTGGAGGTTTTTCCTTAATTAATGGCTGATCTTTTCTCATATGTCGATTGGCCGTTATCACGACGACAACACGACGATTTTTTATACGGCCTTCCTGCGTATCATTACTCGCGAGTGGACGAAACTCACCATATCCAATCGCCGCCATCCTTTCAGGCTCAATCCCATACATTGAAAACAGACGTACTACACTAGCTGAACGCGCAGCAGAGAGTTCCCAGTTAGAAGGATAAACTTGACTCTTAATAGGAAGGTTATCTGTAAATCCTTCAACCCGCATATCATTAGGAAAGGCTGAAAGAATACGCGACAACGCCTCAAGTATCGGTAATGACTGTTCATGCATTTTCGCACTACCACTGGAAAAAAGAATGCTAGTATTGATCTCGACTTCAATCCAGCGCTTATTTCGCTTTACCGAGATCAAATCACGATCGATTAACGGCTGCATCGCAGCCGCTATTTCATTCGCAAGCGAACCTAATTGTGCTTCACCCAAGCCTTGTTGATTAAAAGCCCCCATACCATCATCGCTACCATCACCTTCTTGCATCAGGCGCTCATCTGCCGTTGGAAATTCAGAAAAATCCGCCTCATCTTCCTTGTTATCACCTTCGATTTTGTTTCCGCGAGAGGGTAATCTTAGTGGGCCTTCAGGCACTTTAATCGGATTAGCAGTGTCTTCAAACTCAAGATTGGCTGACTGAGGCGAGCGAGCGGCTGCTCCAACCTGGATTGGTTTTAACGATCGTTGCGATTGCTGGAATGCAGCAACAATTGCATCTGACAGTACACGGTATTTACCTTCATTAACTGACGAGACTGAATACATCACCACAAAAAAAGCAAACAGTAACGTAATAAAGTCTGCGTATGAGACTAGCCAGCGCTCATGATTTTCGTGTTCTTCATGCTTCTTTTTGCGTGCCATCAGACTCAGCCACTAATGAATAAATCCCTGAAGCTTTGTTTCAATGCTTCTAGGGTTTTCACCTTCTGCAATCGCAACGACTCCCTCAATAATCATTTCACGAAATTTTGTCTGATCATGAATAATCGATTTAATTTTATTTCCCATAGGTAAGAAGAATATATTGGCCAAACCAACGCCATAAATTGTTGCGACAAACGCCACCGCAATACCAGATCCCAACTTGCTCGGGTCAGAAAGATTTTGCATCACATGAATCAAGCCCATTACCGCACCAATAATCCCAATAGTGGGCGCATACCCTCCCATCCCCTCCCAGACCTTTGCTGCCTGAGTATCGTGATGTTCTTTAGTATCTAGCTCAACCTCCATAATTCCTCGAATCGACTCAGGTTCACTACCATCGACCAGCAATTGTAGTCCTTTTCTTGCAAATAAATCTGGTTCGTCTTCGGCTAATGCTTCAAGGCCTAACAACCCTTCTTTGCGTGCAATATTGCTCCAGTTAATGATTTTTTCAACCGCTTCGGTAGCCGCTAGTTTGGGGGGGAAAAGCACCCATCCAGCAAGCTTGAGTGACTTCATAAAAACATCCATAGGAGTTTGCACGAGAATACATGAGAGTGTTCCACCAGCAACAATCAAAAAAGCGACTGGTAACATTAATGACTCTAGATGTCCCCCTTCAAGATAGTTACCACCAAGAATCGCTACCGCAGCTAGAATGACACCTGCGACTGTCAGGATATCCATCGTTTAACCCTTTTTTCCAAGCAATGATGATATTTCTTTAAGCGACAAAACAGCATCGGCAAGTCCAGCATTGGCAATCACCATCGGCATCCCGTAGATGACAGAGCTTTCTTCATCTTGAGCCCAGATTGTGGCGCCTTTTTGTTTCAGTAGTCTCGCACCTTCACGACCATCACTACCCATGCCAGTCAAAACAATCGCCAGCACATCAGATGAACAGATATTCGCAAGGGAAGAGAAAGTAACATCAACACTCGGCTTATAGGTCTGGCTCTGAGTTGCCTCTTCAATCTTGAGGACCATGCGCTTCCCCTCTTTGCTAATCAGCATCTGAACGCCACCCGGAGCAATAAAAGCAGTTCCAGGCAAAACTTCGTCACCATCATTCACATGCTTGACATCGATATCACATAAAGAATCAAGTCGCTCTGAAAATGATGGGGTAAAACTTGCAGGCATATGCTGGATAACTATAATTGGTAGTGGAAAATCTGCTGGAATCGCTGTCAATATACTCTGCAATGCGACCGGCCCACCCGTTGATGTACCAATAGCAATCAGCTTGATTTCATTCAAATCAAGTTTTGCATCTATTTCACTTGAGTGAAGTGACTTGGAAGCATTTACCCTATGAGCATATCTGCGGGAAGTAGCGACACCATTTTTAAGCAAACCCCTTGCGCCCAATACCCTGACACGGGCACACAGTAAACGTTTTGCCATATCGCGATCAGTTGCATTATCGTCAAATTTTTTAGATAAAAAATCGATTGCACCAGCATCAAGAGCATCCAGCGTTGCCTTTGCCCCTTCAACACTTAGTGATGAAAAGATTAAAATGGGCGTCGGTATCTGCGCCATGATTTTTTTTGTCGCAGTAATGCCATCCATCACGGGCATCTCAATATCCATAGTAATGACATCAGGCTTGAGTTCATGCGCCATTTTAATCGCATCAGCGCCATCAACGGCACTACCAACAACCTCAATGTGCTTGTCGGCATTCAGCATCTCTGTCAGACTTCGCCTGAAAAAGTTAGAATCATCAACAATAAGTACGCGAACAGTCACAATCGTCCCCTAGCCAGCCATCATGCATAGGTCATCAATAATTCTGGTACATCAAGAATCAGTGATATTTTTCCATTTCCTGTTATCGTTGCGCCAGCCAGACCACGAGTGCCATGCAGCATCGATCCTAGAGGCTTAATCACAACCTCTTCCTGACCGATCAACTGGTCAACGACAAAACCCACTTGTTGTGCTCCTGAGCTAACTATAACGACATGACCTTCTTTCTGCAGCTCACCGCGTCTTGCCCCTTTAATCAACCACTCTCGCAGATAAAAAATGGGCAATGCTTTATTCCTGATCAACACCACGGACTGCCCATCAATAATCTTGGACTCAGTTAAATCAAGATTAAATATTTCAACAACACTCACCAGTGGCAATGCAAAAACTTGTTCTCCGAGTAATACCATCAATGTCGGCATAATCGCCAATGTCAAAGGCAACTTAATTGCAATCCGACTTCCTTTACCTAGTTCTGAATTGATTTCAATCGAGCCATTCAGTTGTGCAATGCGAGTTTTGACCACATCCATTCCCACACCACGACCCGAGATATCCGAGATCTCTTCTTTAGTCGAAAACCCAGGCATAAAGATCAGATTGAAACATTCCTTATCATCCAGTCTTGCGGCAGAATCTTCATCAAACAGTCCTTTGCTAATAGCAATATTCCTCAGTTTATTTGCATCCATTCCAGCCCCGTCATCATCGATCGTCAACAGGATATGATCACCTTCCTGTGCCGCTGACAAAACAACGCTACCAGCAGGGTTCTTTCCTGTTTTTTTACGCACATCTGGCATCTCGATACCATGATCTACTGAATTTCGAATCAGATGGACAAGAGGGTCAGCCAATGCTTCAACAAGATTTTTATCAAGATCAGTCTCTTCACCAAACAACTCAAGACCCACCTCTTTATTTAGGCTCCGTGCAAGGTCACGTACTACTCTGGGAAACCGTCCAAATACTTTTTTGATCGGTTGCATTCTCGTCTTCATTACCGAGTTTTGAAGATCGGTGGTCACAAGATCAAGATTAGCAACTGCCTGTGTCATGGTTTCATCGGACTTGGATGCTTCAAGCGTCGAGAGCCGATTTCGAACCAATACCAGCTCACCAACAAGGTTCATAATGTCATCAAGTCGCTTAGTATCAACTCGCACCGATGTCTCAGCCTGTGCAGGTGCTCCCTCTTTCTTTTTCGACACTGGTTTATCAGGTGTTACTGTAGCTGATGCGGTTGCAACAGGCTTTTTTTCGCTTGCGGTAGGCGTATCTTTTTTTACTTTAGACTCATCAGAGGAAGTAACAGGCGTTACTGTACTAGTGCCTTTCGATGTACTAGCTGGTTTTTCAATTTTTCCATGCAACTGATCAAGAAGATCCTCAAATTCATCCTCAGTAATCAAGCTCCCATCTGACGCGA
Source organism: uncultured Gammaproteobacteria bacterium (assembly GCA_945787155.1). GTDB lineage: Bacteria > Pseudomonadota > Gammaproteobacteria > SZUA-140 > SZUA-140 > SZUA-76. Next base: position 10,407 of record CALZHD010000066.1, read on the forward strand.
TGTCACAATCATCAACACACTTTGAGGCCGCTTCTGTATCAATTCCGTTTGATACTGGAGTCAGTGATCCCTTAGGAGCACCGCCATCATGTAACTGATCCAAAAGTGATTCGAATTCATCATCAGTGATTTCATCGTTTGGCGTGTTTGGTGTGCTTTCCGCGCCACTGCATTCCTCTGCTGAAACTTTAGCCTCAGGCTGACTAGTGCCGGCAACCCCAGGGGCCGCACCGCCATGCAGCTGATCCAGCAACGATTCAAACTCATCATCGGTAATTTCATCACTGCTGACAGATGTAGTAACATTATTACCCTCGTCACTACTCGACATCTCTGGTAATGGTGCTTCCGTTTCAGTAGATGATGCGGGATCTGATTCCGGCGTTGCTTCTGGTTCAGGTGCTGTACCTTCTTCTGAAAGAAATTTTTCTAACGTCTGAATCAGTTCAGGATCGGCAGGTGTGGGGTCAATCCCCTCCTTGATCTCATCAAACATGTCATTAACACTATCGGTAACCCTTAGAAAGGCATCCATCAAAGTTGCATCGACGATACGATCACCTTGCCGCAAGATATTAAACACATCTTCAGCATGATGACATACTTCAACCAGTGCCGTAAGTGCTAAAAATCCAGCACCACCTTTAATCGTATGAAATCCACGAAAAACAGCATTCAACAACTCAGAATCTTGTGGATTTTGCTCAAGATCAACAAGCTGCTCACCCAGCTTTTCAAGTATCTCATCTGCCTCTACAAGAAAGTCCTGTAGGATTTCATCATCTGTATCAATCGCCATGTTATCACTAGAATCCTAAGCTTGAGAGCAGGTCATCAACCTCATCCTGGCTCTTTAATGCTGTTGCAGTTTCTTGTCCGGGTACTTGAGGACCCTCTAGTACTTTCTCAATCGGTTTTCCTTCTGCTTTATTCTTTTCATCATTATCTAGACTTCCTGAAAGCTTAATCAGGTCAATCAGCTTGTCTTCTACATCCTGCACAAGCCCAATCACACGACGTATGATTTGCCCAGTAATATCCTGAAAATCCTGCGCCATAAGTATCGCATTAAGGTGTGCTTTGATTTTTGTGTAACGGTCAGATGAAATTTCAAGGTGACCACCAATCTCACGAGAAAGTTCGCGAAACTCATCGGCTGACAGGTCGCGTGAGATAAAACGTTTCCATTGGAGCTCAATTTTCGAAGCACTGTTCTCAAGTTCTTCACACACAGGGATCGCTTTTTCTACAGCAGTTAACGATTTATGGGCGGCCTGATCAGTCACATCAATCACGTGACTTAATCGTTCTCTGGCATCAGGAATATCATATTCTGCAAGATAGGAGATATCACTCTCAACACCAAACCCAATCAGAGTATCGTGCAGTTCTCTAGTTAACCGGCCAAGTTCTTGAAATATTTCTGTCTCATTAATCCGGCTAATCTCTCTCAGATAACTAATAGCCTTATCTTCATCACCACCTTCAATGCTGCTGACCAATCCACGTGCCTGTTCCAGACATCGTTCACTCAAAATTGACTCGTTAAATGCCATCTCTACATCTCCTTCCATGGAATTTATTATTGCGCTGCCTCAATTCGCTCAAAGATTTTTTCAATTTTTTCTTTTAGCGTTGCTGCATTAAATGGCTTCACAACATAACCATTCACACCTGCCTGAGCGGCTTCGACAATTTGTTCTTTTTTTGCCTCGGCAGTCACCAGTAATACCGGAAGATTGGCCAATTTATCATCAGCACGAACCGCCTTTAACAGATCAATACCCTCCATTCCAGGCATATTCCAATCTGTCACAAGGAAATCAAAATCACCCGCCTTCAACATTGGCAGCGCTGTATTACCATCATCCGCTTCAGAAGTGTTGCTAAAACCAAGATCACGCAAGAGGTTTTTTATGATCCGTCGCATTGTAGAAAAGTCATCTACAATGAGTATTTTCATATCTTTATCCAAGGTAGTCGCCTCCCACTAAAAATCAATCGTTGTTTACCCAGTGACCAAGTCTTGCCTGCAACCGGATCAGTGCCTGACTGTGAATCTGACTCACACGTGACTCACTCACACCGATGACTGAACCAATTTCACGCAGATTGAGCTCTTCATCATAATAAAGTGTTAATACCAGGCGCTCGCGTTCCGGCAGTCCTGAAATAGCCTCTGCAAGGTTTTTTTTGAAATCATCTTTCTGTACACCATCGAACGGATTTGTTGCCGGACCACTCAGTTTTGAAGGCACTGAATCCTCGTTCATTCCCATATCTTCAAAACTTAACAAACGACAACTACTCGCATCCTGTAGTGTTTTATGGTATTTGTCTAATGGCATCTCCAAAGCTGCAGCAACCTCATGATCACGCGCATCTCGTCCAGTCTCATTTTCGATCTTTCGTACCGCTTCAGCGACCTGCCTAGCTTTACGGTGTACTGATCGTGGTGCCCAATCACCTTTTCGGATTTCATCAAGCATCGACCCTCGAACACGAATACCAGCATAAGTCTCAAAGCTTGCGCCTTGTTTGGCATCGTAATTACGTGAGGCTTCCAGTAAACCGATCATTCCGGCCTGAATCAGGTCGTCGACCTGAACGCTTGGGGGAAGACGGCTCATTATGTGATACGCAATCCGTTTCACTAACGGTGCATAGCGTGTCACCAGGTCATCAGCACCTTTTCTGGCAGGTCTTTCATCATCTTGGATAGTTACGTACATAGCTAGATTATTCATATCGTGTTGTCGTTCCATCATTACTGGATTGAAACAATCTCTCGACGAAAAATTCGAGGTATCCACTCGCCGAGTCCGGGGTTGGCCATTGATCCGTCTTCTGCGCCAGTTTTTTAAATGCAATTGATGCCTTACTTCGAGGGTATGCATCAACCACTGAGCGCTGTTTCTGGATCGCCTTTCTTAAATATTCGTCATATGGTACTGCGCCCATATAATCGAGTGTTGCATCAAGAAAACGATTTGTTACTTTAACAAGTTTTTTATAAAGCTCGACACCTTCCTGAGAGCTACGCACCATATTCGCCACGATACGGAAGCGATAAAGTCCATGATCACGGCTTAATAATTTGATCGTTGCATAGGCATCGGTTATTGAAGCTGGCTCATCACATACCACTACAATCACTTCATGAGATGCCCGACTAAATGTCACAACACTATCTGAAACACCCGCGGCAGTATCTATCACCAGTACATCAGGGTTAAAACTCAGTTCACTCCATGTTCTTCAAACCAGATGAAGCAGGAATCACCTTAAGTCCTTCAGGGCCAGACACCATCACTTCTTCCAGCGAGCGCTCACCATTAACCACGTGCGAAAGGTTGTATGAGGGTTGCAATCCCAGCAAGACATCCACATTAGCCAATCCTAAATCCGCATCCATCAGTAGTACATTTTGCCCACTCGCGGCAAGTGCTACTGACATATTCACTGATACATTCGTTTTACCAACTCCACCCTTACCACTCGTGACTGTAATCACACGTACCGGATTTGGATTTGCAACATTGCGTAGGCCTGACATTTGACTGACTCCTGGCTCAGACATTAGCATTTATCGCACCCCTTTCACTTGATTGGGCCATTAAGCCTACCCCGCTTCCATCATCGCCATTGGGAACAGTTCTTTCTACAATATCAACACAGCGATTCACAAGATCATAGGCCCGTGCCATGTGCAAATCTTCTGGAACCTGCTGACCATCACATACATATGAAATAGGTATGCCGTACTGAATCGCCATATCAAGCGCACCCCCTAAACTTGTTGCCTCATCAAGCTTGGTCATAATCAAACTCGCAGGATTGAACACCCCAAAGGCCTGAATGACTTCCTGTATGCTTGACACCTGTGACGTAGCTGAAACCACTAACGATGACTTAATGAACATATCATCACCACACAATATCGATGCCTGCTCTGACAAGTGACTATCACGCTGACTCATTCCCGCTGTATCGATCAAAACCAAACGACGATCACAAAGATCATCAAGCACCTTACGTAGCTCTTGTCTACTATCGGCCGTTTTAACTGGAATATCGAGAATTCTGCCATAGGTACGTAGTTGTTCGTGTGCACAAACACGATAGTTATCTATCGTTACCAACGCCACATGACGGTTGCCGTGACGCAATGCATAGCGTGCTGCAAGCTTTGCCGCAGTGGTAGTCTTGCCAACACCTGTCGGCCCTACTAGAGCGACAACACCACCTTCATTAAGAATTTCGTCGTTCGCCACAGAAATCATTCCTGATAAACACTCCAGTGAATTTCTAAAAAGATCGTCTGGATGACTCCGTTCCGGTATCTCTTCCACCACTGCCTTACATAATGAATCACTCAATCCAAGCGCCATCAATTGCTGGATCAATTCCGCCTTGTGGGGATAACGACGAGTGAATTCATCGCATGCCAATCCCGAAAGCTGTTTTTCAAGCATGCCACGCAGGTTTTTCAATTCTGTCTGCATCTCGACAATCGCGGGTTCCTGTCCCCACTGGATACTAGAAAGTGGTGCTTGCACGCGTGCGCCATTATTAGACTCAGCGGAAAAATCACCTTCATAACGTGCTGCCGCACTCATCTGTGCAGCAGCCCTGCCATATTGTGACTGAGATTGCGACTTCATCTGTGAATCAGGTGTTGGGTTATTTAAATCAGCCTTTCTACCATCCGCTATCGAACCAGTGGTAGCTGCTACTGACTGCGGCATAATTGATTCATCATAATCAATCGCGGCGACTATCTCGATACCGCCATCAACACGCTTATTTGATAAAATCACCGCATCAGGCCCCTGAGAATCGCGCACCATGCGCATCGCCTGACGTACATCCGGGGCAAAATAACGTTTAATTTTCATAATCTCCCCCCGCGATTGCTACATCTATCTGTCATCTGTTGCTTCGTCACTCTGATCACCTCATCACACACTCAGTTACCGCTAGTCTGGTCTACCAATGTTCGCGATAATCTTTATCTGTCTGTTATAACCGTGCCAACATTGGCCTCAACGGTGCTGATACCACTAACACTGCTGGCTGCCCTGCCATCTCCTGTCGTTGCGCCGATTCCAACAATGACTGATGAATTCTTTCTGCCAGCCCTGGCTCCAATCCACCACCACTTTGCATAGATTCCTGCAATAACTGTTCCAAAGATGGATCAAGGGAAATAACAGGAAGTTCAGAAGATAAGCCATTGATATTTTGAACTATCATTCTACCTAGGCTCACTCTTACCGCAGCAGTCAACGCGTCAGGATCTTGACTTCTGGTACCTTCAACCGCAAGTGTCTCGACGACTGTACGCATATCACGAATCGGAATGTTTTCCTCCAGCAGGTTACGCAGCACCTTCTGGATAACACCCAGCGGCATGACATCTGGTACGAGTCCCTCGACCAGCTTCGGCGCACTTGTACTCAAACCATCAAGCAGGTGCTGAACCTCTTCACGACCCAACAGATCACAGGCCTGACTCTGTAACAATTGACTGATATGCGTCGCCACCACTGTGCTGGCATCGACCACGGTGTAGCCCATCGTTTGTGCCTGTTCACGCTGGCCCGGGTCAATCCAGACCGCATCCATGCCAAAAGCGGGATCTTTAGTCGGCACCCCGGTAAGCGTGCCAAACACCTGCCCTGGATTAATCGCCATTTCGCGATCCGGATAGATATCAGACTCACCGACAGCGACACCCATTAATGTGATGCGATAAGCACCGGGCGATAACTCGAGATTGTCACGAATGTGTACAGGTGGAATCAAAAAGCCTATTTCCTGGGTTAATTTTTTTCGTATTCCTTTAATACGCGCCATTAGTTGCCCATTTTGATTTTTATCAACCAACGGGATCAGTTTGTACCCAACCTCCAGCCCTATCACATCGACCGGCACAACATCATCCCAACTAAGGTCTTTATTCTCCTCTGTCACCTCACCGGCTGCTGGCGCCTGAGCTTGCTGAGCCAACGCCTCCTCAACCAGCTCTTCATCAACATCCCGAACCGTCCGTATCGATAAATAATAAGCAGCGCCGCCCGCAAGTGAGGCAATACCCAGAAACACCAGATTAGGCATGCCAGGGATCAAACCAAGAATACCAATCACGCCCGCTGTCACGCCAAGGGCACGTGGACTTTCGAACATCTGTGAGGCAAATTGCTGCCCCATATCCTGCTCACTGGAAACGCGTGTCACCATGATGGCAGCTGCAGTTGATAGGATCAGCGACGGGATTTGTGCAACCAGACCATCACCAATCGTCAACAAGGTGTAGTTACGCATGGCATCAGCAAACGCCATGTCATGCTGTAAGATGCCGATTGCTAACCCACCCACAATATTAATAAAAAGGATTAAAATACCTGCAATGGCATCACCACGTACAAATTTACTGGCACCATCCATTGAGCCGTAAAAATCCGCCTCTGATACCACATCAGAGCGACGACGCATCGCCTCATCTTGATCAATCGCCCCCGCATTCAGATCAGCATCGATCGCCATCTGTTTACCAGGCATCGCATCGAGTGTAAAGCGTGCGCTCACCTCTGAAATACGCCCAGCACCCTTGGTAACCACCACAAAATTGATAATCACAAGAATCGCAAACACCACTAGACCAACGGCGTAGTTGCCACCCACCACAAAGTCACCAAAGGCTTCGATCACATCACCGGCAGCGTTGGTGCCAGTATGCCCCTCCAATAACACCACACGAGTAGAGGCAATGTTAAGTGCCAGTCGCAGTAACGTTGCAATTAACAATACCGTTGGAAAGACAGCAAAATCGAGCGGTCGTTTCGAATAAATACCAGAGAGAATAACAATCAATGATAATGCTATATTAAAGGTGAAAAATAGATCGAGTAAAATTGGCGGCAATGGAACTACCATCATTGCCAAAATAGACATTAATAACAGAGGAGCACCGATCAGTCCATTTCGACTGATTTGACGCGCGGTATCTAACACACTTGCTTGAGCCATAACTTCACCTTACTCGTCACGCTTTAGATCATCGGGAATCGGTAGATCATCTATCTTCAACGCCTCATCAAAGCGAGACTGTTTTTGCCTTAACTGGTAGACATATGCCAGTACCTGAGCTACTGCAAGATAGAGACCAGCAGGCACTTCATCATTCAATTCAGTACTGTGATAGAGTGCGCGAGATAATGGAGGTGCTTCTAACAATGGGATATTATTGCTATATGCAAGACTTCTGATCTTTGCCGCCACCAGGTCTTTACCTTTTGCAACGACAATAGGCGCCCCCATTTTTAACTGATCATATTTTATTGCGACAGCATAATGCGTCGGATTTGTCACTATCACATCCGCCTTTGGTACCTCTTCCATCATGCGCTTTTCCGCCATCGCCATCTGCGCTTCGCGTACTTTGCGCTTCATCTCCGGATTACCTTCCGTCTGCTTGTACTCATCCTTAACTTCCTGGCGCGTCATTTTTAGCTGACGGGCGTGATCCCATAATTGAAATGGCACATCAATAGCTGCAATCACAATCGTCGCACAACTTAGCAAAATGAAAGCCCACATCAGCAAATTTCCCGCTTGAGCGACTGCTGGTTCAACACTCTTCACCCCAAGAAGAATAAACAGCTCAGACTGGTTCCACAGAATTAATAGCGCTATCGTCATCACTAGCATAAATTTCGCTAAGGCCTTGACCAGCTCCATTAGTCCTTTTATAGAAAAAACACGCCCCACTCCCTTAATTGGATCCAGCTTGTCCCACTTAAACGCCAGTGCTTTAGTACTAAAAGACCAACCACTCAGCGCCATCGGTGAAAAAAATGCAGCCGCCATCACAATGACAAAAAAAGGTATCAAGGCAAAAAGCGCTTCAGCAATGGAGTTTTCAAGGAAAAGCGGGATATTATTAGTATCCATAAGATCAACACGACTCGCGGTAAATGATTCTCGCATCAACCCCATAATATCGGCTACGAGCTTATCACCAAACATCAAAAATCCCGTGGCAGAAGCGAGCAGTAAACTCATCGTGCTAAGTTCTCGTGAACGTGCGACCTGCCCCTTTTCTCTCGATTCCTGTAATCGTTTCGGGGTTGCCTCTTCTGTTCTTTCCTGGCCTGTATTATTATCTGCCATCGTCTATCTCGCAGAAACCATATTACCAACAGTCATAAATGCATTTTCGACCAGGTCACTAAATTGAGGTAAGAAAATCGGCAGTGATACCAACATAAATATAAAACCAAACGTCAGTGTTAATGGAAAGCCAACGGCAAACACGTTTAACTGTGGCGCGGCACGCATCATCACACCAAATGCTACATTCACCAGTAGTAACGCGACTACCACGGGCAACGACATTAATACAGCACCCGTAAAGATCCAGCTGGACCATGAAATCAGCACCCACATACCATCATGACTAATACCTTGCATTGAAATCGGAAGCACCTGGAAACTCTCAGCAAGCACATCAATCAACACTAAATGTCCATTGAGGGCCAGAAATAGCAACGTCGCCATAATGATATAAAATTGGCTGACAACGGGCACCGTAACACCGTTAGCCGGGTCGTTCATTTGAGCAAAACCTAGCCCCATTGTCTGCGCCATCATATGACCACCCGTTTCAATCGCACTAAATATCAGCTTCAGTGCGAACCCCATTGCCAGACCGATCATCACCTGTGCTGCGGTAGTCAATAACCCATCTAATCCAAGTGGATCAACGGCAACAGGAGGAGATGGAAGCACAGGGACAATAACCATCGTCAATGATATTGCGATCAACAGACGTATTCTGGCTGGCACAATACGAGTACCAAAGATAGGTACTACTGCAATAAATGCAGCAATTCTGGTAAACGGCCAAAAATAGCTGGTTACAAGATTTATCAGTTGTTCATCGCTGAAATTCACAGCAGGAAATACTCAACCATGGTTTTATCATCCAATCATCATCGGGATATTCTGGATCAACTGTCGTGTGTAGCTGGTCATTACCTGTAATATCCACGGTCCGCCAATCAGCATTACAATAAAGGTAATAAAAAGTTTTGGGATGAAACTAAGTGTCGCTTCATTAATCTGTGTTGCCGCCTGAAACATACTCACCATCAAACCTACGACAAGCGCCGGAATCAACATCAATGCAATGATCATAATAGTAACCTCAAGTGCAGATCGTCCTAAGGTCAGTACATCTTCCGGGCTCATATCAGATTCCTCACCATCGGTCAAATATAAAAGCTTGATGCAAGCGTTCCCATAATCAACGCCCAACCATCGACTAACACAAATAACATTAACTTAAATGGCAATGAAATTATCAATGGAGACAGCATCATCATACCCATCGCCATCAAAACACTTGCTACAACCAAATCAATAATTAAAAAAGGAATAAATATCATAAATCCTATTTGAAAGGCCGTTTTCAACTCACTGGTAACAAAGGCTGGCAACAACATAGATAGAGGCACATCTTCGTATGAATCGATATCTTCATTTCCTGAAAGACTCGCAAACAAATTAAGGTCACTATCTCGTGTTTGAGCAAGCATGAATTTACGAAATGGTTCAATCGATTTTTCCACGGCCTCTTCTACTTCAATTTTTTCCTCCATATAGGGCTTGAGGCCAGCATCATAACCAGCCTCGAAAACTGGCATCATGATAAAAATAGTAAGAAATAGAGCAAGGCCTATCAGCGTCTGTGTGGTTGGAGTCTGTGCAGTACCGAGTGCCTGACGTAGAATTGCTAGCACAATGATGATACGTGTGAATGAAGTCATCATCATCAAAGCTGCCGGAAGTAACGTCAGCACTGTCATTAGTGCCAGTATTTGAATGCTCAGCGTATAGGTTTCACCGCCGTTACTACCTGGAGTGACAGTGAGCGCTGGTAATCCTGCATCCGCAGATGCAATTGAAATCGATACTAAATACAGAAATACTATAGAAAATACTCTATTCATGATTCTGATCGCGCTTTAATCTGCTGCTTGAGCTGATCAACAAAACCACTACTACTGTTCTCTACTGCCGTATTACCAACTTTCAGCTGACGCTCATCGCAGATATTTTTTTCGAGCACATGTAATGCACGAATATTGCCTGGTGAAACCCCCACTAAGACCTGCACTTCACCCGCCTGTACCACTACTATTTTTTCTCGCTGGCCTACAGTAATTCCAGCAACTACCTTTAGATTAGCGTTAGACACACTGCCCATTCCACCATATCGTTTCAATAACCATCCCGTTCCGATGATCATCACGAGAACAACAAACAGTCCCGCTAGAATTTGCAATACGTTGCCAGCACCCATAACGCTCGGTATTTTTGGCACTTCTCCTGCTATTTCACTAGCAAAAAGTGAAAAGGGTAACAATACAGATAAGATGGCGATTATTTTTATCAGTGTAGTCATCTTTATAACAACGATTATTTGAGCTTCTTGACACGCTCTGTGGCGCTGATCACATCAGTAAGCCGGACACCAAACTTTTCATTCACAACAACGACTTCACCATGCGCAATCAGGGTGCCATTCACAATTACATCCATTGGCTCACCGGCTAACCTGTCAAGCTCGACAACTGAGCCCTGATTTAATTTAAGAAGATTCCTGATATTAATCTTGCTTCGTCCAATCTCGACTGAAACAGTCACAGGAATATCGAGAATCATCTCAATATTTTCTTCCATCGCACTAGCGGGCATTGCGTCAGCCTGAAGATTTTGAAAATCAGCAGGAGAAGCCTCCGATTCGGCCTGCTCATTCATGGCAGCAGCCCAGTCATCACCCACGTCATCATTATTATCAGTCGTATCATTCATACTTATTACCCCGTCACTATTTTCAGCTGCTTCGTACTTTCGGGAACGACCCGCTCAGTTATTTTGATCGCGTTTTTCCCATCAGAAACACCAAAATCACCTCTAAAAACTGGTATATCTTCAACTCGAAGGGTGACATTTCCTGGAACTTCGATTGGTATAATATCGCCACATTTAAGGTCATTAAGATCTTCTAGCGTTATCTCTGTCTCTGTTAGCATGCTACTCAGCTCAACACTGGCCTCTTTAATCTCTTCCACCAAAGCAACTGACCAGCGATCATCATTGTCATCGCGATCGCTCTGAACCCCCGCATCGAGAAGTTCACGAATCGGTTCAACCATTGAATATGGAAGCGTCACATGCAAATCTCCGCCACCACCATCTAGCTCGATATGGAATGTCGTCACCACCACCACCTCGCTCGGACTCACAATATTGGCGAAATGTGGATTTACTTCCATTCCCTGAAAACTAAAACTTAATGGCATCACTGGATTCCACGCCTCTTTCATATCTTTAAAACTAAGGTCAAGCATGATTTGAATGATGCGTTGTTCCGTCGGCGTAAATTCTCGCCCTTCAATCTTGGCGTGAAATTTACCTTCACCACCAAAAAAATTATCAACGACAGTAAAAACAAGATTTGGGTCAAACACAAACAAGCCAGTACCCCGCAACGGATCCAGTTTGACTAAATTCAAACTTGCGGGCACGAACAGGCTATGCACATATTCAGCGAACTTCAACATCTGAACGCTTCCTACAGATATCTCTGCAGTACGTCTCAACATATTGAATAAACTGATTCTGAAGTGGCGAGCAAAGCGTTCGTTAATCATCTCCAACGTGGGCATACGCCCACGCACAATCCGATCCTGGCTGTTGAAATCATATTCATATGCTGTGCCATCATCTAGCGGCGCGTCATCTTCCGAATCTATGTCACCACCAGTGACACCATGAAGCAGTGCATCAATCTCATCTTGTGTTAACAGGTCATTGACGGACATAAGTATTTCCAGTGTTATTGCATTACAAAACCAGTGAAATAAAGCGCCTCTACTTCACCATTACCAGTCTCATCCTTAAGAATCTTGCGAAGCTCTTCTAGCGCAAGGTCTCGCAATTTCTGTTTACCGGCAACATTTGTAATCATGTCAAAATCGAGATCACTAAAGAGAACTAGCAAATTATTTTTAATCTTTGGCAAGTGCGCGCCAATAGAATCAATAACATCCTGGTCTCGCGCCATCACCTCAACATTAATCTGTAAATAACGAATTTGATTTTTGTCGATGAAATTAACAACAAATGGATCTTCAAAAGGAAGATAGATGGGTGGCCCCTTTGCAACCTTCTTCTTTTTGCTTTTGCCTTTACTTTCCCCGCTCCCATCATCGACGCTCGCCTCGGCGCTTGTTTCATTTCCACCGGGAAACACGCCTGCGAAATAAAGTGTTGCAACGACACTGCCAGCAACAGCCAAAACAATAGATAAAACTATTAGGATCACCTTCAGCATCGATCCCTTGGGTTTATTTACAGGCTCACCCTTTTCAACTTTTTCATTTTCTTCATCTATTGGCATATCAGACTTCCTTTCCATTCCATATCGATTAATAAGCAGATTTCCAGCCTAAAAAAAGCAATCATCGTGCCATACATAGAAAACCTTATTAATCATTAATAATCATATAGATAAAAACACACACAGAGATCCTGTCAAAGAATTGACTGGCAAAAAACATCAGGGTAAATCCCTAGTGCCAGATGGATGACGCATATACGTCGACACTATAGCGAGCAATAGGCAGGAACAAACACTCAAAGTGAGCTGGCGATAAACAGACGTGGCAGGCCACAAGAGCCATACTATTAGTTATAAATAATTAACTATTATATTAAGAGCCAACATCGCCCTGATCGGTTAGGCCAGCGAGCAAGTCTGTGATATTGAAACAATCGCAACTTTGCTGCTCAAACTAAAGTCAATGTCAAAGTCGTGACGTGACTCACATACAATATAGTAAATAAGTATTATATTTTTCAGTAATCATGACGCTATAGAGTATATATTTTGAGTAAGAAGGATAAAGTTATGCAGTCAGTATTGTTACTCAACGCAAAAGGGGGCAGTGGAAAAACCACAATTGCAACGAATCTTGCGGCACTCTACGCCTCTTCCGGTTTCAACACCGCACTAATCGACTATGATCCTCAGGGTTCAAGTCATTTCTGGGGAACGCTGCGGGAAGAAAGCGACCGCCCACCTGTCCATCTCGTCGATGCAAGCCATAAAAGAACGGGAATAACTCGAGCCTTCCAGTTGAAGACACCTCATGATACCGAGCGCATTATTATCGATACTCCCGCCGGCATCAGTAGAGACCTCCTGCGCGAAGCGGTGGATCGCGCAGACATGATCATTATTCCAGTTGCCCCGTCACCCGCTGATATCCATGCAACAGCTGAGTTCGTGCAAGAGCTCATGCTCACTATCAAAACTCGTGCCAGAGGCATTCCAATTGGCATCATAGCTAATCGGGTTAGACAACAGACACCACTCTATCAACCACTAGAGCGATTCCTGGCTTCACTCGACATCCCATTCATTACCACTCTGAGCGACAGCTACTATTACATTGATGCATCCGCAACAGGGTTCGGCATCCATGAAATGGAACCATCGCTGGTGACACAGGAACGAATAGAGTGGGCACCACTGGTTAAGTGGATTGGACAGAATCTCCCTCACATCTCACAGCCTGATGAAAGCCAGCCACTGCGCGTTGCATCCAATCGATAAAGCACAAACGACAGTCCTAACGCTAGCCTTCACTAGTTAATAGCAAGCGAAATTCATTCTCGGGTAGTGGCTTACTAAATAGAAAGCCCTGTAGATAATCGCATGCATAGTAACTCAGAAAATCAACCTGATCTTGATTTTCCACACCTTCAGCCACCACCTCAAGCTTGAGACTATGAGCCATAGCAATCACGGCAGTTACAATCGCGGCATCTTCCGGATTACTGGTCACATCGCGAATGAAAGCACGATCAATTTTGATAACATCCACAGGAAAACGCTTAAGGTAACTAAGCGATGAATAGCCGGTGCCGAAATCATCGACCGATAACCGCACACCCAACTCCTTTAATGCACCGATATTTTCCAGTGAAATCTTATCGTTCTGCATCAAAACTGTCTCGGTAATCTCAATATCGAGCAAAGACGGCGGAAACTGCTGAGCCTCGATCGCCTGACTAATCATGCCGATCAATGCCTCATCACAAAATTGCTTACCGGAAAGGTTAACCGCAATCCTGAATGGCTCTCCAGTAAGATCGATCAACATCTTACCCTGCATGCAGGCAGTATTGAGCAGCCAAGCACCAACATCGACAATCAAACCTGTATCTTCTAACAGCGGGATAAATTTATCTGGCTCAACCAACCCAAACTCAGGATGCTGCCAACGAATCAACGCCTCCGCGCCGATAACCTCCCCACTCTCCATCGCCACCTGCGGCTGATAGAAGAGTTCAAATTCATTTCTTTCCAGAGCAAAGCGCAAATTCGTTTCAAGCGTGAGGCGCTCAAAAGCACGCACCCCCATATCGGTTGAATAAAACTGGTAATTATTACGCCCGCTATCCTTAGCACGATACATCGCAGTATCGGCATTCTTGATCAACGTATTGGCATCAGTACTGTCATCAGGAGAGAGACTGATACCAATACTAGCGGTCAAGTATAGCTCCTGGTTATGAATTTTATACGGTTTTGCCAATACATCGATCAGCTTTTCCGCCACCTTCGCTACCGCATCACTGCTGGGAACCTTCTCCAGCAATAACGAAAATTCATCTCCACCAAAACGTGCTACCGTATCACGATCACGCACGCAGCTTAACAGGCGCTCGGGTACGGCCTGTAACAATAGATCACCTACGCCGTGCCCTAGCGTATCATTGATGTTTTTGAAACGGTCGAGGTCAATAAACAACACTGCACAACGCTGTTCAGCGCCGCGTGACTGTTTAATCGCATTATTGATACGCTCAACAAGCATTACTCGATTGGGTAGATCAGTCAAAATATCATGATAGGCAAGATGATGCAGGCGCTCTTCCGTCTGCATACGTGCGGTAATATCCTTACCCGACGAGATAAAATGAGTAATATTTCCATGGCTATCCTTAAACGGCGAAATGGTTTTCTCTTCGTAATAGAGCACACCATCCTTTTTTCGATTAATCAGCACATTGCGATAAACCTCGCCGCGCAGGATAGTTCGCCACAGGTTTTTATACTCATCACTGGTATTGCGACCAGATTTGATGATCGCGGGTGTCTTGCCATACGCCTCATCTCGGCGATAACCTGTAATTTCCTCGAAGGCTGGGTTAACATATTCGATCACGCCATGCCGGTCAGTGATCATTATCGAATCTGCGGACTGCTCCACAGCACTGGAAAGCTTGGCCATCTCCCAGTCTTTGGCTTCCATCTGTTCTTCATGCGCCTTA
>CALZHD010000067.1 GCA_945787155.1 uncultured Gammaproteobacteria bacterium
CGCATCCAGTGCAATGGTTAGACCCAAGGTCTATTCGCCTTTGCTCTCGACGACTTTGTTGCCTTTGTAGTAACCATCAGCAGTGACATGATGACGCAGATGAGTCTCACCTGAGTTTGTGTCTACTGACAGGGTCTTTGCCGTGAGGCTGTCGTGTGAACGACGCATGCCACGTCTAGATGTTGATTTTTTACTCTTTTGTACAGCCATGCTAACTACTCCTTAAAAAACTAAAAACACTTACGCTTAACTTGTCACAACTCTTTTAAGTGCTGTGTGACGCGCAACACTCAATACTCAACACGTCCTGATGTTCTCAACTAATGTTAATCATTATCAGATTTCGCTTTTTTCAATCCAGCCAACGCGGTAAACGGGTTGGGCTTTTTTTCCTCAACAGGTAACGGAATATCCTCCTCCGGCTCATGCTGAAGTACCGCCACGTCACATTCATCTTCAGGATGAAATGCCACGATCGGCAGTGCCAAAATCAGTTCATCTTCAACCAGCTCCCGTAACACCACCGTCGGCGTCGCAAGTACATAAGGTTCGTACTCACTCGACAGCTCTTTACCGACTGTCTCAGAGTCTACAAATCCCAACGAAAAATCAGTCTCGATAGGGGTTTCAACCGCCTTCATGCAGCGCTGACATTCCAGCGCTAACCGGGTATTCAAATGCCCGCGTAAAAATTTAGTGCCCTGCGGGTCAATATCAAATGTCAGATCTATTTCGACCCCACCATTTTGGTGGCACAATGAATCCGCCAGACGGTCCATTCCAGTCAAAGGAATCAAGCCTTGGAGATGTTCACCACGATCGCATAAACTGAGCGGCTTTATATATTCTTGTAAACGGGTCGACATAAATCCGCAATTCTAGGGCGAGACGCGCTAACTGTCAAAAATTATTAATAAAATCCGGTAACATGCGTTCTGCGAGTCGCCGTTGGAATAGTGCCTTTCTCGATGATAGCTATCAAAAACAACAGCGTACCTAATATAGTAGATATCATCGATAACCATATGAAATATAACAATGATTAATAATAATAACCCTGCAAAGATCATTCTGGCATCAAGCTCCCCTTTCAGAAAGGCGCTGCTCCAGCGTCTCCAGCTCCCATTTGATGCGATTTCGCCGGATATCGATGAAACCCCTGAAAATGGGGAATCCCCTGAAGCGTTGGTCGCCCGCCTTTCCTTTCTGAAGGCGAGTGAAGTGGCAAAGAACCATCCCAATGCGCTCATTATCGGCTCAGATCAGGTGGCCGTGCTCGATGGTAAGATCCTCGGAAAACCGGGCACCCATGAACGTGCGACAGCACAGCTACAAGCCGCCTCTGGTAAACGGGTCTCGTTTCTAACCGGGCTGTGTCTGCTGAATAGCCGAGATGGCAGCGCCCAACAGATTGTTGTCCCATTCGATGTTGAATTTCGCAAGCTCAGCACTGAAATGATCGAAGCATACCTTCAGAGAGAGCAACCATATCACTGTGTCGGCTCATTTAAATCAGAGGGACTCGGCATTGCCCTCTTTGAGCGGCTTGATGGCGATGACCCGACCGCGTTGATTGGTTTGCCGTTGATTCAGCTGACTCGAATGCTCGAGCGAATTGGAGCCTCAGTACTTTAACGACTTATCAACAAAAACTCATGTACAAAGTGTCGTGTCTGTTGGACTTCCTCACCTAAAAAAAGCCCACTGAAATCTCAGTGGGCCGGTGATATTGTTTGACCGGTAGGCTAGACTGAGGCACGAAGCCCAACAATCTTATCGCAACGGACTAGCGCCACAGTTCATTCATCGTTGAGGTGACGCCACTGGCCATAGAGGCACCCAGGCGCTCAACAAAGCGTTCAAATACCGGCTTATCATAGGTGTAATCGACAATCTTGTCGGCACCGACGACTTCACGGGCGACATAGCTACTGCTGCCAAGCGCATCGACCAGGCCAACATCGATCGCCTGCTCACCGGTCCAGACAAGGCCGCTGAATATTGCCGGGTCATCTTTAAGACGATCCCCCCGCCCTTCCTTGACGACGTCGATAAACTGCTGGTGGATCGACCCCAGTAACGTTTTAATATGTTGCTCGTCCTCAGCCTTAAGTGGTGAGAATGGATCCATAAAACCCTTGTTCTCTCCCGCCGTCATCATGCGACGCTCAATACCGAGCTTGTCCATCGCATCAACAAAACCGAAGCCGTTCATAATGACCCCTATTGAGCCGACGATGCTCGCTTTGTCAGCATAGATTTCATCCGCTGCTGCCGCAATGTAGTATCCGCCAGAGGCGCACATATCGGTTACCACCGCGTAGAGTGGTTTATTGGGATGCTTTGCACGCAGCCGTTTAATCTCATCATTAATATAACCCGCCTGGACCGGGCTACCACCGGGACTGTTTATGCGCATGATAACCGCTTCAGAGTGCTTATTTTTAAAGGCATCGCGTAACGCGCTGATGATACTATCAGCGTTGGCCTCTGTGTCAGCGGCAATTGTGCCGCGTATCTCAATCAACGCAGTATGCTTATTGCTCTTGTTCGGTACATCGCTCAGATCATCGGGCATATAGACGACAAAGATCGCGATGAGGTAGGCAAACATGAGCGTTTTGAAAAAGATGCTCCAGCGACGTGCGCGACGTTGTTCTTTGTGAGCGCTAAAAATCAACCGCTCCATGACTTCGTGGTGCCAGTCATCCTTTTTTCCTTGCGGAGAAGGCGTCTTTTTCTGTTCCCCCATCCAGGGATCACTCGCTTGTTGCGCTGTTTGCGGCGTTTCGTTTTTGATCTCGTCTGACATTATGGTATCCGTACTATCCTTAGATTTTATTATATAACAGTGTGATTGCAGTGTTTATTTGAAGCATGGAGATGAATCGTTGATCTGCTTATCGGCCACATTAATTCATCCCTTATACAGCAGTTTACCCACTTCGGAAATATCATCGAGACATGCCAACGGCTGGTGGGCCAGCAGGCGATCCAGCACATGCACCCCATAAGTGACACCTAGTGAGGCGGTACCGGCCTGTGCTGCCATCTGTAAATCATACTCAGTATCGCCGATCATCAGTGTCTCATCAGGGTCTACGTCGAGATCTGTCATGATCTCCAGCAGCATCTGTGGATGCGGCTTGGAAAATGTCTCATCGGCACAGCGGGTAACATGAAAATATTCGCCGCTGTCGGTCTCATCGAGTGAGCGGTCTAGCCCTCGTCGGCTCTTGCCGGTAGCGACAGCGAGCAGATACCCCTCTGCATGAAGGCGTTGGATCACGCCAATCGCTCCCTCGAAGAGTACCGAGGCACCTTGATTACCGGATAGAAAATAGTGGCGATAACGCTCGACAAAGCGCTCAACGGTATCCCTCCCCTCATCAGGATAGAGCTGACGAATCGCTTCGGGAAGCCCGAGTCCAATCACGCTGCGCAGTGCATGGTGGGTGCGTTCATCCAGTTCCAGCTCGGCGATGACATTGGCCAGTGAAGAGACGATTTGTGCCTCAGAGTCCATCAGTGTGCCATCCCAGTCAAATACCAACAGTTTGAATCTATTGTTCATCATTTAATCAGTTTTCCAGTGAATTGATAAATGCCCCAAGCTCGGGGCTGAGGGGTGCAGAGACCGATATTTTCTTCATGCTGCTCGGCAGCATAAAATTGAGTGCATGGGCGTGTAGAAAGAGGCGTTTCAGTCCCTGCTTTTTGAGTTGTCGATTTAATATACGCTTACCGTACACCTCATCACCCAAAATTGGATGGCCAATATGGGCGGCATGGACGCGAATCTGGTGCATGCGGCCGGTAAGCGGCTTTGCCTCCAGCAGGGTCATCTCACCAAAACGGCGTACCACGCTGAAATGTGTGATTGAGGGCTGTCCATCGGCATCGACGCGGACGATCCGCGTGCCCGAATCGGTGCGTTCTTTTGCAATGGGCAAGTCAACCGTGCGCGCTTCTCCCTCCCAGTCACCTTGAACAAGTGCGTAATAGCGCTTATCGATCATATTTTCGCGCAGCAATTCATGTAGCTCCAGCAGTACTGAGCGGTTTTTTGCCAGCAATAAGCAGCCAGAGGTCTGTCGGTCGAGTCGATGCACCAGCTCAATGCCTTTTTCACCTGGCCTGATGGCCCGCATGATTTCGATGACCCCATGCTGCACGCCACTGCCACCGTGGACAGCAATCCCTGACGGCTTATCAAGTATTATCAGCTTATCACTTTCGAAGATGATGGATTCTCGAATGGCATTACAGAGACCCTTCGAAGGGGTTTCCTGGGCACCTTCAGCAGGAACGGATATTGGAGGAACTCTTATAATATCATTTATTTGAAGTCGATATGTCTGCTTGATTCTACCTTTATTAACACGCACCTGTCCGGTGCGTAGCAGACGATAGACGAGACTTTTTGGCACCCCTTTGAGGGTTGTCATCAAAAAATTGTCGATCCGTTGACCTGCATGGCCGCTATCAATTGTAAGTAGCCGCACAGGATGTCTGGTCGTATTTTCGCTCAATTCAATCATTCTCCAGTAATATCAATAAAATAACTCATCTTATAGGTTTGATACTACCCGGATATCTTGATATATTGGGCGCAGTGGTATCCTGCCTCAAGGCGTGAGATATCCGGATTGTCCGAATTTAACGTATGGATGACAAATATTTTTTACACAATATTGCGTAAGACAAAACTGACTGCGTTACACAACTTGAAGTAACGCTGCTCGGCCCCCTCCCAGACAAACGGGAAGATAGCGGAGCCGAGAGAGATAAAAAGTCAGACTGAAACGAAACGCAATCTTGAGCCCTCAACAGTAGAGGGCAAGGGTAATTGGCAGCTCGACCCTATTTACGAGCGCTGTGATAGCTACGCCCCCATGCCATTTGCATGGTGAGAGCCGAACAAGAACAGAGCCAAGAAGCATGCAATTATGCTGAGGCAGACTGGACTGTGGAGACTATCCCCGGTCCGATCAGAATAAACACTATAGTTCGGCAATCTCCGAATTGATGGCAATGCGTGGGCGCCATAGGGATTGTTATAAAAATGAAAAGAATGTTGATTAACGCGACTCAGCCAGAAGAGTTGCGTGTCGCCCTCGTAGACGGTCAACGTCTATATGATCTTGATATCGAAACACCTTCAAGAGAGCAGAAAAAATCTAATATTTATAAAGGAAAAATAACGCGTGTCGAGCCGAGTCTCGAAGCTGCATTTGTCGATTATGGTGCGGATCGCCACGGTTTTTTACCGCTCAAGGAGGTTGCTCCATCGGTCTTTTGTAAACAACCTCCAGAAGGCAAGCGCCTCGAGATCAAAGATGTTTTAAAAGAAGGCCAGGAGATCCTTGTTCAGATTTCCAAAGAAGAGCGTGGCACCAAGGGCGCAGCGCTGACGACTTTTATTAGTCTTGCGGGACGTTACCTGGTGCTGATGCCAAATAATCCTCGAGCAGGCGGTATCTCTCGTCGTATTGAGGGTGATGACCGATCTGAACTCCGTGAGGTACTCGACGCCCTCACTATTCCGGACGGCATGGGGATGATTGTGCGTACTGCCGGAGTAGGTAAGAGTGACGAAGAACTGCAGTGGGATATGGACTACCTTGTCCGCGTATGGGAAGCGATTGAAGCGGCAGCACCGCAAAAGCCGGCACCATTCCTGATCTATCAGGAGAGCAACATTATTATTCGCGCCATTCGTGACTATCTTCGCCCTGACATCGGAGAGATCCTGATCGATGATGAAGAGGTCTATAACAATGCGCGTGAATTCATGCAGCAAGTGATGCCTCACAATCTGAACAAGATCAAACGCTATGAGGATCCAGTACCGCTATTCACTCGTTATCAAATTGAGAGTCAGATTGAAGCCGCGTTCCAGCATGAGTTGCGCCTGCCATCCGGCGGTTCGATTGTGATCGACCCGACAGAAGCGCTGGTCTCGATTGATATCAACTCAAGTCGCTCCACGAAAGGCAGCGACATCGAAGAGACTGCGCTAACGACCAACCTTGAAGCGGCGGATGAAATTGCACGTCAATTGCGCCTGCGTGATATCGGCGGCCTGGTCGTTATCGATTTCATCGACATGACACCCAGCCGTAACCAACGAGAAGTTGAAAACCGCATTCGCGAAGCGCTGAAAAAAGATCGTGCACGCATCCAGGTGGGTCGTATCTCCCGCTTTGGACTGCTCGAAATGTCTCGTCAGCGCCTTAGACCATCACTGGGCGAATCGAGTCAACACACCTGTCCGCGCTGTAATGGTCTCGGCTCGGTTCGCAGTGTTGAGTCGCTGTCACTCTCCATCCTGCGCATCCTCGAAGAAGATGCGATGAAAGAACAGACAGCGCAGATCATCGCGCAGTTACCCGTTGATGTCGCCACTTATCTACTCAATGAAAAGCGGGAAATCGTTTCCGCCATCGAAAAACGACAAAATGTCCGCATCCTGCTGATCGCTAATTCATCGCTGGAAATTCCTAACTACACGATACAGCGTCAACGTCAGGATGAACTGCCTCATGGTACCGTCACTAGCTATGAACTGGCGACTGAAGTCGAAGAGCAAAAAGAGACCATTATGTCAGCTGCGCCTCAGGTGACCGCAGAGCAGCCTGCGGTGAAAGGGGTCGTTCCAAGCACGCCCGCTCCAACTCGGAACGCATCAGAAACTTCAAATGAAAATGGCTTTATTAAACGCCTGTGGAGCACGCTTTTCAGTGCTGGCGATAAGGAAGAAACAGTAGCAGACGTAAAACCGGCGACTACGACTAATAAAGCACGGCCAGCCAGGTCGAGTTCTGGTGGACGTGGTCGCTCACAACGCGAAAAGACATCCTCTTCGACGCGTGGCAATCGTGATAGCAGCTCAAGACGTGGTGGGCGACGCCGTAACAGCCCTCAGGAGAAAGAGAGTGGCGCGACAACCTCACAGGCAGAAAAAAGTAGCACTGCAGTTACGCCCGTTGATGCCGCGCCCGCCGCTAGCCAAACTGCAGCCAATGAGAATGGCACTGAAAATGCCACTCCCAAAAGTACTCGTCCACGCAGGCGTCGCGGTGGTCGTCGTAATCGCAATCGTGACAGCAACCGACAGGCAAGCGATAACGCAACGACAGCAGATAATGCTGTCACTGATACCACTGCACAATCACCTAGCACTCCTGCACCTCAGCCTTCTACAGTTGTTGAGAAGCAAACGGTACAAACAGTGCCTTCTGACGCAACTGCAAAACCAGTTGCTAAGGTCGCTGAGAAGTCAGCACCAAAGCCTCAAACCATCGATGCGACTAGTCAAACGTCTAAAGCTACTGATGCAACAAAACCAGCAGCAGCTAAACCATCAGCGAGTACTCCCAATGTACCTGCCGGTAATACCGATAGTGCAATGCCGAAAAAGCCTGTTGAAACTACCAAGGCGCCTACGGAACGATGGGCAGTAAAATCATCAGAAAAAGCTGTATCTGATACCCCAACTGCAGCCGCAATCCCCCAGAAAAAACAGGAAGAGATGAAAGCTGCCGTAAAGAAGAGCACGATGCCATCATCAGAACCAACACCGGTAAGCGCATCAACTACGCCGAAGCCTCAACTCGTCCAAATTGAAACTAAAAAGGCTGCGCCACAGGAAGCTACGACTGCAAAGCCATCAGCACCTGCACCTGCTGCTGGTAACTCTGGCGACGAAGCTAAGTCCTGATAGATGATTGATATTAAAGGTCACTGCCTGATCAGCAGTGATCTTTTCTATTTCAGCAGAGGTTCCTTAAGATGTTGCCGTCTGATCTCCGCAAGCAACCCCTCTGATGCAGACTCAACCATATCTAAAACCCTTTCAAAACCCGTTGAAGCACCATAATAGGGATCTGGTACCTCTTCGTTATCGAAGTGAGTTGAATAGCCAAGGAAGAGCTCTACTTTTCTCGCCATCCCAGCTGGACAGATCGCAATGAGATTGGTCAGGTTATCGTTATCCATCGCCAATACGTAGTCATAATATTCAAAGTCTCCCACCTGCACACGCCGCGCACGCTGTGAACTAAGATCTACCCCGCGATTTAGTGCGGTTGCCTGCGCCCGCTTATCAGGTGGCTCACCAACATGGTAGGCATGTGTTCCAGCAGAGTCGATTTCAATATGGCTGTTCAACCCACTTTGCTCAACAAGATGTTCAAATACGCCTTGTGCCGTCGGTGAACGACAAATATTCCCCATACAGACAAACAGCACTTTAACCATATACTCACCTCACACTATTCGAAATAAATTGAGTCTTAAAACCATGATACTTGTGGAATTTAGTAATATTAAACTATAAAATTCTAGTCATGTCTTGGCCAGCAGAGACTGCTGACGGATATTTCAGAGACTGCTGACGGATATTTTCTCTGTTCACCCCACAAGAGGTACCGGGCATGACACCAGTAAAACCAGAGATTGAAGGTCTGCGTGACTCGATTGGCCAACGCGTCCGTTTCCGCGATGTGATTTTCGAGATTATCGAAATACTCGAAGATGGACCTTCATTTGTACTTCAGGATTGTGAAAAACATACCTCGATCCAGCCTGACCAACACGGCGAAGCACACCGGCGTGTTCCACAAACCATAACACTTCCCGTATTGATGACAATGGATGGTGGTCTCGACTCCGATGCGATGGGTATAGAACTGCTGGTATAAGGCAGCCCTCTAATGAGACGCTAAGTGCGTTTAGCTATTAACACTTCCAGTTTCGCCAGTTCTTCCTCAGTATCGATACTCAAACCGGGGTAGTGCTCGGTAATGCCGACATGAATCTTGTGACCGTGCCATAAGACCCGTAATTGCTCGAGGGACTCAACGATTTCGTGTGGGCACGGCGACCATCTCACATACTCTTTAATAAATTTTGCACGATAGCCATATAGGCCAACATGACTAAAGTAGTCGACATTACTGGGCAGTGATGCGCTATCTGACGTATAGGCAGCACCCGGCCAGGGTATCGCCGAGCGACTGAAATAGAGTGCGTAACCATTGGCATCCATCGCGACTTTAACGCAGTGCCAGTCAAACAGTTCGGCACAATCAGTAATAGGCTCGCATAAGGTAGAAACACTCGCATCAGCATTATCGGCGAGATTTTTGGCTGTCTGGTTGATCAGTGCTGCCGGCATCAGCGGTTCATCACCTTGCAGATTAATGATGATCTGGTCATCACGACAGCCGAGAATATCGACCACTTCTGCCAAACGATCCGTACCAGAGGGATGACTATCGGAGGTCATACAGACCTCAGCACCAAAGCCTTTTGCTACCTCCTGAATACGCTGATCATCGGTGGCGATGATGATCTTTTCAGCATCACTCTCAAGTGCACGTTCATAGACATGCTGGATCATCGTCTTACCGGCGATCTCACACAGTGGTTTTCCAGGCAGACGCGTCGAGGCATAACGCGCGGGAATAACAACATAAAACCCCATTAAACCTCCTCGTCAGCAGGTAGTTCCCTTGCTTCATCAACTAGCATGACCGGGATGTCGTCACGAATCTGATACGCCAGTCTATCGACCTTACAAATCAGTTCATTCTGATCGTCTTTATACACCAAAGGTCCTTTGCATAAAGGGCACGCCAGGATATCAAGTAGTTTCTTATCCATTACGATTACATCCTATTGTTAATAATATCATCAAACCTTTTTCAGTAAGGTCCACAGATTCTCTTCCACTTCCGGTTCCGGTGTCATCTCAATCGCCATTACCCAGTGATTAGGCATCGCAAAGTGAGCGCATTTAACAGCATCTTTTTCAGTCATGATCACCGGCCTCGCATCACCGAAATCCAGATCATCGAGACAATAAGCATGATGGTCCACAAAGGGATGAGCAATGACCTCAACACCCGATTTTTTGAGTAAATCAAAAAATTTCTCTGGGTGTCCGATACCTGCAATGGCATGCACCAGTTTACCGTTGAATAGCGCGATCTCTTTATGTACTGAAGCATCGTGTAAATTATAAAGGTAACTCCGTGTCAGTGTCATTCGGTATTCACCGACAGAGGTTTGCTCGCCATTGACGATGATCAGGTCGACATCACGCAGGCGCGCAATCGGTTCACGCAGAGGCCCTGCAGGTAACATCTGTCCATTGCCAAAACGTCGCTGACCATCAACGATGGCGATCTCGATATCACGTCCCATCGCATAGTGTTGCAGGCCATCATCTGAGATGATGATGTTGCAATCATTATCCTCCAATAGCGCCTCTACAGCTGCCACGCGATCTGGGGCTACCGTCATCGGACACTGGCAACGTCGCGCCAGTAACACCGCTTCATCACCGACCTTAGTCGGGTCACTATCGGGTGTGACCTGCTGCGGCCATTCAGTCGCATTGCCACCGTAGCCGCGCGAGACAATGCCCGGTTTATATCCGGCGCTACGTAAGAAATGAGCCAGCCAAATCACAAACGGAGTCTTGCCGGTACCACCGACGCTGACATTGCCAACAACGATAAGCGGTCGCGGGAATCGACTCACTTTTAACCAGCCATATTGATACAGCCAATGTCGAATCATGACTAGCAAGCGGAATAACCATGATAGTGGCAGCAGCGGAATAAATGCTAAACCACCCTCGTACCAAATTCTCTCAATCCTGCTCATTCTGGATATTATTTATAAGCAAAGATTTTAGCCAGCGGTTTCTTGCGGCGCAGCTGCGGTCGTCGCAGGTTCATACTGCAGATGATAGAGATTCGCATAGTACCCTCCCATCGCGAGTAATTGCTCGTGCTTGCCACGCTCGACAATTTTTCCATCATGCATCACGATGATCATATCTGCCTTCTCGATAGTAGAGAGACGGTGGGCAATGACGAAGGTTGTGCGGTCCTTCATCAGCACTTCCAGCGCGGCCTGGATGTATCGCTCAGATTCTGTATCGAGCGCAGAGGTCGCCTCGTCGAGAATCAGGATAGGCGCATTTTTCAATAGCGCACGCGCAATCGCAAGTCGTTGACGCTGACCACCTGAAAGCAGTACTCCATTATCACCCACCATCGTATTGAGACCATCAGGCAGCGTTTCAATGAACTCCATCGCATGCGCTGCCTTGGCTGCATCAATAATCTCTGTTTCACTACAATCCTTCAAACTGCCATAGGCGATATTACGTGCAATGGTGTCGTTGAACAGGGTGACATCCTGACCCACCAGCGCAATTTGTTGGCGCAGATTATCAAGTGCAAGGTCACGAAT
This sequence comes from uncultured Gammaproteobacteria bacterium, assembly GCA_945787155.1. Lineage (GTDB taxonomy): Bacteria > Pseudomonadota > Gammaproteobacteria > SZUA-140 > SZUA-140 > SZUA-76. The sequence goes on from CALZHD010000067.1 coordinate 11,272, forward strand.
ATCATGTCCATCGATGGTGATACTACCTGTCGTCAACTCATAGAAGCGTGGTAACAGGCTTACCAGGGTCGTTTTTCCGCTGCCCGACTTACCCACAAAGGCGATACTCTGCCCTGCTTCAACATTAAAGGTAAGATCATCAAGTACTACCCCTTTGCTATTTTCGTAAGCAAAGGAGACCGCTTTGTATTCAACGACGCCTGCGGCATGATCGATCTGTCGTTTGCCACTATCTTTTTCAACCGCAGCATCAAGCAGATCAAAGAGGCTCTTGGCCGCGGCGATGCCGCGCTGCACAATGACGTTGACGGTGGTAAGCCTTTTGATCGGAGTAAGCAACATCATCATCGCCGCCAGAAAAGACATGAACACCCCGACGGTGATCGTCTCCAGCATCGGGCCAAGTGTGGCAAGATAGATAATCCCAGCCAACGCAAAGGCAGAGATCATCTGGATTACCTGCACACTTGCAACACTGGTGGCGATCAACTTCATCACCTGGCGGCGGTTACCTTCATTGGCCTCTTCAAAGTGGGCCGCTTCGTAGGCCTGACCACCAAAGGTTTTGATCACACGATGCCCTGAAATCGCCTCTTCAGAGACCTGTGTGACATCCCCCATTGACGCCTGGATACGGCTACTAATGCGACGAAAGCGTTTATTGACATAACTCACCAATACAACGATTACTGGGCCTAATAATAGAAAAACCAGAGAGAGTTGCCAATTCAGATAAAACATCCAGACAAGTAAACCCATCACCGTTAGCGCATCACGAATTACGATCGTAATGGCATCCGTGGCAGCCTCAGCAACCTGCTCAACATCAAAGGTGAATTTCGATATGAGTCGACCCGAAGAACTTGCATCATAAAAACTGGTGGGCAACATCAAGATGTGTCGGAACATCTCTTTGCGCAGTTCCTTTACGACGCGTCGTCCGATCCAGGCCATCAAAAAGGTCGCAATGAATGTCCCCACACCACGCAGCAACGCCAGACCAATGAACAACAGTGGTAGCAATTTTATCCATTCAGGATCTTTCTCAACAAAACCTCCATCAAGTAGCGGCTTCATCAACGCGGCGAGCCCGGTCTCTGTGGCGGCTATAAATGCCATCCCAATGATGGCGATACCAAAGATCCACTTATAGGGAATAACATAGACCAGCAGGCGGCGATAAATCTCCGCGCCCTCGGTGATCTCCTGTGGGTTTTCCTGGCTAAGACGGCTCAAGGTCTATCGTTCGATTTTTTGGTGGCAATCGAGAGTTTAACGATGCCGAGTTGTCTTGCTGCATCCATCGCGGTAATGACCGCCTGATGAGGAGTGTTTGCGTCAGCGCTGATCACAAGCGAGACATCTTTACGGCCATCAACGGCGAGTTTGATCGCTTTTTTCAACGTACCGATCTGGCGATTCACCACCTTCTGTTGATTAATATAAAAACGCCCTTTCACATCAATCGTCAAATCAATCGGTGCAAGCACGGCCTCAACAGGTTCCGCGCTGGCTTCTGGCAGGTCAACCGTGATCTCTGACTCCTTGGTAAAGGTCGTCGATACCATAAAAAAGATTAGCAACAGAAAAACCACATCGATCAGTGGTGTCAGGTTGACCTCAGGGTCCTGTTTAGTGAATTGACGCAGGTTCAATGTTTAGGCTCTCAATCTATAACGAACTATACCCGGCCTACGTTTTCACGAGCGCCATGCAATACCTCAACCATCTTGATCGATTCTGCCTCCATCACGCAGACGAGGCTTTCTACTTTCCCGCGAAAGTGGCGATAGAAGATCAGGCTTGGAATGGCGACCGATAGACCGGTTGCGGTGGTAATCAATGCCTCTGAGATCCCGCCTGCTAATACAGCCGGGTCCCCCACCCCAGCGGTAGTGATCGCAGCAAAGACCTTGATCATGCCGATCACCGTGCCCAGCAGGCCCAGCAGTGGTGTAATCGATGCGATAGTGCCCAGGGTGTTGAGATAACGTTCTAGCTCATTGACCACCTGTCGGCCAGTCTCTTCGATGCTCTCTTTCATCACCTCGCGTTCGTGTCGAAGATTGACGAGACCAGCCGCGAGAATTTTTCCGAGTGGTGAGCCTTCGCGCAGACGATCAATTTCACCTGGATTGAGTTTATTCTGTTTTTCCAGCTTCCAGATGATTGAGACCAGATCATTGGGACAAATTTTTCTCTTCTGCAGTGACCAGCTGCGCTCAACGATGATTGCAAAGGCGATCATCGAACAGAGCAGGATCGGTATCATCAACCAGCCGCCGGATTGTACAAGTTCAAACACGCGCGCTTAATCCCTT
>CALZHD010000068.1 GCA_945787155.1 uncultured Gammaproteobacteria bacterium
AATTTCTGGCCCTCTGACCGTGGTTTACGACGCAATGTAGCCAAGTGAAAACCAGGCAAATATAAGTTGGGATTTTTCATGCCCAATTATCTCATTTTGCGACATTTCCGGCATCTGTTTGGTGATGCTGAAGGGGCTTAACTTAGTGCCATTCGGGACACAATACTTATATCTATCATAGTATTCATCCGTGCATTGTGTTCTCGAAATTGCTTGTGATTTTGTATTTCGTTGTTATCGCTGTGGTGTGACAGGAAACTTCGTGGATTTAGTCTATCAGGAAAGAGGACGCATCTGTTATGCGCCCTCTACTTGAACAAAAAACTGTTACCTTTCAAGTTGGATTATGTGAATCCTGGCATGCTTTTTACCGGGCGCGACTTGATGTTGTAGCGTTACTGGCGTTTAGTTCAAATAGGCGTCATGCAAGGTGTCAGCTATTACTTTATTAACCGGTGGAGAGTCAGGGTGAAGCCTTAAACCAAAAACCATGCCTGGTTGAGTATCAAGAGTGACTAACACTTCGGCATCAAGTGCTTCTTGTTCTCGCCCAAATTCTAGCCCTTGAATTTGTACGCGATACAGGTTGATTTTTCCTTTATTCGATACAGAGTGCGAGTCAGCGACATTGAGTTTTATTGGGCTATCGGCTAACGCAGGGACTCCAAAAAAAACGAGTAAAGTAGCAAGTGGTGAGATGTGAGTTAATTTGATTGTGAGTATTATCCTTATGATGAATTAAGCCCTTTCGACTGGCATGCAAAACGTAACATGTTTTTTGGAAGTAAAAAATGTAAAATTTTTAAGTCTATTATGAGTGGTTTTTCAGTCTCGGCAGAGTGATTAATACGTCGCGCGAACCACGTTGCTATCGGTGGGTCGATGCCTTTGCTGTGTGTCACTATCTTGCCGCAGACGAGAGTCTGCCGACCATCGCCAAACGCTTTGCGCCGATCGATGTTGAATCTACTGAGGCGAACCGCCGCGCTTACCACGCGCTGCTGCCCGGCCTTGAAGACTACACAGCGGCGTGATCGAATCCGAGGAGACCCTTGCTCAGAGCGCTGATGACGGCACGCCACTGCCCGCGGTGTTGGCACAATATGGTATTGTCCCCGGCATCAAGCCTGCAACAGCCGGTATTACAGGCCTGGCAGGGCAGGGCGGAGCACGTTGCCGCGGCGCAACAGGCGTTGTTGAAGCGGGCAAGATTGAACGGCGCGGCCCAGCGCGGTTAATACCATTTGCGGATGGAGTCGGAAGCGTAAGATCTGGCAAAAAAAATTGAGGTTAGAACACGGTTTGCGTAAAAGGATGAGGAGATCAGGAAGTGCGTTTGTGGTGTACTCTGTTCCAGTTTTTAGATATTTTCTCTGAGAAACGCAATTCATCTCAAGGGTTACAACATCATTATGGATCAAGCGACACCCACCTCCACCAAGGTTGAACAGATACTGGAACAGGGGCGTCCCCGCCGCAGGGGGGTGGTCTTTGCAATGCTGGTGGTTGCCGTTGTTATTTTCGCGGGCTTTTATCTTTTCCCGGCTGACAACGACCAACCGCTGCAATTCGTCACCAGCGAGGTGGCTCGTGGCGATCTTACGATTCAGGTCACGGCGACGGGTACGCTGGAGCCGCTCAACCAGGTGGATGTCGGCAGTGAAATGTCGGGCATCATTGAAAGTGTGTCGGTCGACTTCAATGACCGAATCAAACAGGGGCAGGAACTGGCCCGTCTCAACACTGACGAACAACGGGCCAAGGTGGTGCAGACCGAGGCGGCGCTGCAAGTGGCCAGCGCCAGGGTGTTACAGGCGGCAGCGACCGTGCTGGAGACTGACCTCAAACTGAAGCGTTGTCAGACGCTGGCAGCAAAGGGACTCTGCACCGCACAGGACATGGACGCCGCCCAGGCTGCCTATGCGCGGGCCAATGCTGACCAGGCCAGCGCCAGGGCGCAGGTCTCTCAGGCTCGCGCCACCCTGGATGTTGAAAAGACCCGCCTGGCCAAGGCGGTGATCCGCTCTCCCATTGATGGTATCGTGCTCAAGCGCCAGATCGAAGCGGGCCAGACGGTCGCCGCCTCGCTGCAAGCGCCGGTGCTCTTCACGCTGGCGGAGAACCTGACCCAGATGGAGTTGCGGGTGGCGGTGGACGAGGCCGATATCGGCAAGGTGCTTGAGGGGCAGAACGCCATCTTTACGGTCGATGCCTACAGCGAGCAGCTCTTTCCCGCCATCATTACCCAGGTGCGTCTGGCCCCCTTGAGTGAAGGGGGTGTGGTCAGCTACGAAACCATCCTTGCGCTCAGTAACGAGGCGATGCTGCTGCGCCCTGGTATGACCGCCACCGCTCACATCACCGTTGAACAGATTCGTGACACGCTGCTCATCCCCAATGCCGCGCTGCGTTTTGTGCCACCGCCACCACCCACTCAACAGAAAGCTGGTTTTATGGATCAGCTCATGCCCCGCTGGGGCAGTCGCAGTCGGCCATCGCGTCAGGGCAACGACAAGGTCAAACAGGTTTGGGTACTGGAAGACAATCAGCCGCGCGCCATCAAGGTCAATACTGGCCCTAGCGACGGCCGTACTACCCAGATTATCGACGGCGAACTGCAGGCAGGCATGGCCATCATCACCGATGCCAGCAGCAAAAAGTGATGATCGAACTTCAGCAGCTGAGCAAAACCTATGGCAAAGGGGTGGCGGCCGTGGAAGCCTTGCGCGATGTCAATCTCAGCGTCCACGCCGGTGAATTTATCGCCATGATGGGGCCGAGTGGCTCAGGTAAATCCACTTGTATGAACATTCTCGGTTTTCTTGATAACCCCAGCCAGGGTTGTTACCGCTTTCAGGACAGCGCAGTTGAAACATTGTCGCGCAACCAGCGTGCGCTGTTACGGCGTCACTTCATCGGTTTTGTGTTTCAGGGCTTCAATCTGCTGGCGCGTACGACGGCGCTAGAGAATGTCGAGCTTCCACTGATCTATCGCCGCATGCCCCGCGCCGAACGTTACGTCAGGGCGATGGCTGCGATGGCGGCGGTGGGGCTGGATGGACGCGAAGGTCATACCCCGGCCGAACTCTCCGGCGGTCAGCAACAGCGCGTCGCCATTGCCCGCGCGTTGGTGACCGATCCGGCGCTGCTGTTGGCCGATGAACCGACCGGCAATCTGGACAGCGCCCGCGGTCATGAGATCATGGCGCTGCTGGCGCGGCTCAATCAGGAGCGCGGCCTGACTATTATTATGGTTACTCACGAGGCCGACATCGCCGCCTACGCGTCGCGGGTGGTGCAGTTCCATGACGGACACATTCAGAACGAGGTGTGTAACTGATGTGGTGGAGCGCACTTTCCTTAGCGCTGCGAGAGATCCGACGCAATCTGTTGCGCTCAACCTTGACTATGCTTGGCATCATTATCGGTGTTGCCGCCGTGATCATCATGGTCACCATTGGTAACGGTACCACTGCCAAGATTAGTGCCCAGATCGAAAGCCTCGGTAGCAACATGCTGATCCTGCGCCCTGGACAGCGTTTCCTGCGAGGCTCTCGTGCTGCTGCCAAACCGCTGGAAGCGAGCGATGCCGAAGCGCTGCGTCGCGAATTGCCTTCCGTCGCTGCCGCTGCGGGCATCACCAACAAAGCGGTCACCGTGGTCTATGGCAACAACAACTGGACCACCAGCGTCAGCGGAACGGAAAATGATTACCTGATTGTGCGCAAGTGGTCGCTGGCTCGCGGTCGACTCATCAGCGATGGTGAACAGCGTGCTGGTGCATCGGTATGCCTGCTGGGTGCCACTGTGCAGCGAGAACTATTCGGCAATCTCGATCCCCTCGGTGAAACCATTCGCCTCGGTAAGATCGCCTGCGAAGTGATCGGCCTACTGGTCACTAAGGGGCAGTCGGCGATGGGTTCGGATCAGGACGACGCCATCTTGATGCCGCTGCGTGCCCACTGGCGGCTTATCTCCGGCCAACAGAAGGTCAGCCACATCTACCTTTCCGCCCGCGATGACACCAGCAAGACACAACGTGATGTGGCGTTGTTGATGAGGGAACGGCGCCACATCGGCCCTAGTGACGCAGACGACTTCAGTATCATCGACATGAAAGAGATCGCCAAGACCATGACCGGCACCACCGAAATCATGACATCCTTGCTCGGTGCTGTCGCCGCGGTGAGTTTGATCGTCGGCGGTATCGGCATCATGAATATCATGTTGGTCTCCGTGACCGAACGTACCCGCGAGATCGGCATCCGTCTCGCCATCGGTGCGCTAGAGCGCGAAGTACAACGGCAGTTCCTGGTCGAGGCGGTAGTGCTGTCTTCTGTCGGTGGCATTGCCGGTATCCTGCTGGCCCTGATCGCCTCTTATTTCATCGCTGGAGCCTTGCAAGTGCCGTTGGTTTTTGACAGCAGTATCATCCTGCTGGCGTTTGTCTTTTCAGCGGTAGTCGGCGTGGTGTTCGGCTATGTGCCGGCGCGTAAAGCCGCGCGCCTGGATCCGATTGAAGCCTTGCGGCATGAATAGTGAGTAGCCCCTTGCAGTAATCTGATGTGGATGAACAGGTGCCGCCCCAAAATAAAAATGTGATATTCGCTATATGTTTATTTATCCTGTGTGTCACGGGCAGTGATTTGATTGCTCCCCTAATTTAGGGTGATCAATCGACTGAGCATTGTTGGGTGCGTGTGCTATAAGTCACCAATGAAAGATACGATTAGATGTTTTTTCAAACGCGTTTTTGTTATTTTTCTAGCGATACAATCTGTTGCCTCACCCGAATAATGCGAAGTATGTTTGGTTAAAAAGAGCACGGTGATTTATTGATTGACTAACAGGAGGATATTGCCTTTAATCTCTCTGAGCATCGATTCTAAATGATCATATGGAGGTCGTACTGATGAAGATACGTTATATAGCATTACTTGCCGCAATTTTCCTTTTCGCAACAGGGAGCAGTTGGGCAAACACCAACACCAACACCAACACCAATTTCAACAATACGAGTAACTTTGGTACTGGCTCATTTTCGATGTCCAATGGTAATATGAGCATTTCCCAGAGTAATACCAGTGATCCTGATTCGTTCTGTCAGTTCTTTAGTTTTACATTTGGTATGACGCAGATTGTTCAAATTATTCAGGGAAATTCATTTTCACAGGTTTTTGGTTCTCCATCTGACGTAGAAGATCCCTGCCTGTAACATATCGTAGCAAGCAGTCTTGCCGGGTGACATTAGTCTCCGGCAGGACGCACTTTATAAGTTATTGGTATTCAGTTTTATACCTGGCGATATTGACGTGATGTTTTTATCTTAAAGATAAAAAAGATAGTGCTGGGCAGTGGGTGATGTGCCTATTCTACAGGGCTTGAAGCTGGAGATCGGAGTAGCATTACTCCGATCTCCAGTGATGCTAACTCGCCTCTTCAAACAACACGCTTGAGAGATATCGCTCGCCAGAGTCTGGCAGGATAACGACGATTGTTTTACCTTCGTATTCAGGTTGCTGTGCCAAACGGTCCGCCACTGCCACGGCGGCACCGCATGAGATACCGGACAGAATCCCTTCTTCGGTGGCGAGGCGTCGTGCATATTCAACTGCATCTTCGTTAGTGACTTGTTCAACACGATCAACCATGGAGAGGTCAAGGTTAGCAGGTATGAAGCCTGCCCCGATGCCCTGAATCTTATGTGGTGACGGCTTTATTTCTTCACCTGCAAGACGTTGACTGATGACCGGGCTGGCGGTGGGTTCGACGGCAACTGAAACAATTGCCTTGCCACAGTTGTTTTTGATGTGACGTGATATGCCGGTGATGGTGCCGCCGGTACCCACACCTGCGATGAGTACATCGATTTCACCATCGGTGGCATCCCAGATTTCTGGACCGGTGGTGGTTTCATGAATGGCCGGATTGGCGGGATTACTAAATTGCGTTGGCATATAGAAATGCGCTGGGTCTTGTGCCGCCAGTTCTTCTGCCTTGGCGATCGCGCCCGGCATGCCTTTGGGGCCTTCTGTCAGTACCAGGTTGGCCCCTAATGCTTTGAGTACCTTGCGTCGTTCGAGGCTCATGGTCTCTGGCATGGTAAAGGTCACTTTGTAGCCACGTGATGCACAAACAAAGGCGAGTGCAATGCCAGTATTACCGCTGGTGGGTTCGATGACCTCCATGCCAGGTTTGAGCGCGCCGCTCTTTTCGGCCTCCCAGATCATCGCGGCACCGATGCGACATTTAACCGAATAGCCAGGGTTACGCCCCTCGATCTTTGCAAGTACCAATGCATTGTTGCTGGAGATAACCTTATTTAACTTGATTAGCGGGGTGTGGCCAATGGAGAGTGAGTTGTCTTCAAAGTATTCCATTTTTCTTCCTCATATGGTTTTTGGTAGCAGGAATGTATTGCTCGAGTCAGGGTGACAGCCTGATAAATATGATTAACAGGGTGGATACTACGCCAGCGCGCTTAATTATTCCAAGTTTAGTTCGGGCGGCGTCTGAGCTTGTTTGTGAATGCCAGCGATGTGTGTCAATTTCAACTGATAGCTGAACTTTGCATGGTTGAACTCAGCCATCTACCACGACTGAGTTGCGCGTGTATTATGGCTCGGAGACTTCTAGCTTGCCGGTATCGATATCGGCGGGAGGAACGGGAGTGTGCTCGACCAGTGTTTCGCCCGCTTCGGCCATACTGAGCTGATCCAGGTCAAACGTGGCTTCAGGAACGGGTTCATATTCCGTCAGGTCAGTACCGGTTTCTTTCATGCTAATGCCACTGATGTCGATGTCGGGTTCATTGGGTGGTGGTGTTTCATCGAGAATAATGCCAACCTCATCTATATCGAATGCGCTGATATCGATGTCAGGTTGATCGGGTGGGGGTGTTTCATCTAGTGTGATACCGACCTCATCGATGCCGTAGGCGCTGGTATCGATATTGGCCTCAGGTGGGGGCGGTCTATCATCCATCGTGCAGCCGACGGCGGCAATGGTCGCGTCGGCCAGCCCAGCGGATTGCGATTTGACGGCCGCAGTTTCCGTTGCTGCCGCGGCGTTGGACATCGGGGCGACGCCAGCTTTAAGGCCCGCCTTGATGATGAGTTGCTGGTATTTTTTTGCGGTGGCTTGATCCAGATTTTTTTTGACGCTGATTCTTTTGCCAGAAAACATCGGTGCGACCGCTTCAATGGTGGCCTTGAAGAGCCTGGCGATATTTTGCCTGGTTTGGTCGAGATCAGCACCTTCAGCCAGCTGCCCATTGATGATTACCTGAAATTGTTTGTCGTCCATTATAGAGTCCCGTAAAGCCGTTTGTTGAATTATCGGCTTATAAACTGATTTTTTAAGTTTATTACGACTAATACAATTGCTGCCTACATGCTTTATGCTGCATTGAAAAAAAGTGTTTGCCTAATTTAGAAACTCAGTGACAGTCCAATATTGGTTCGATAGTCCACATCGGCCTGTGTACCGTGTGAGTCATCAAGCACGGGGATGCCGATTGACGCATGGAGATTGAACCTGTCGGCAATCGTCAGACGGGCACCGGGAGAGAGATAGATCAGATTGCCACCACTATGTGCCTCTTTGTGGTGGTGGGCTTCGGTTTTGTCGCGGAGTTCGCCGTTTAACTCCATGACGAGATCCCAGTCGATGTGTCGATGACTGTTGTGATCATGCCCTTCATCCACTGTTTCCGAATTGATGCGGTGAGACCACGCGATGTTGTAATTGAGCAGACTGCCGATACGGCTCTGCTGCGAGCCTTCGCGGCTATGGAGATAGAGCAGGTTGGCATCGAGATTGCTATTGCCGATGCGTTTGCTGGCAGCCACACCGATCATCGGATGCCATGTGCCACTCCCTGGCTGGAATTCAGCCTCAAGCAGGCTGCCTGCTTCTGCAACCTGATCATCGCCAGTTGAAAGCTGTATGCCAAAGAGCATGCCAAGGGTGATATTGGCGGGGTCGGATGATGCTAACTGATACTGCCCCAGCAGGGTCGCATCGCCGAGACCGTCGGCTTCCTGGTGAGCGTGCACTTCAGGGGTGCCCAGATGTAGCTCACCTGCGCGGATGCCTTCACGGCTGATATAGGGGAGGGTTAGCCCCAGCGTGAACCTGTCAGTGACGCCATAAGCCAGGCTTGCATAATGTGTTGTCAGTGAGTCGACGCTATGTATATCCTCATCGTCGAGCGCAGCCTGTTCAAGCACAGTATCTGAAAGCGGGGAGAAGGTGAGTCGTTCTGTGCGAAGTCCTGCGGACCACTTGCCAGCGGGCAGCGCGGCGGCAGGGATGGTGATAAGCGGTCCCGCCTGATTGACGCCGAATGCGGTAGAGGGGTGGTCTGCAAAAGCCGCTGGCGAAGTGATCGGTAAGGTGAGCGCAAGCAACCATGCACTCCGTTTTAGTATATTCATTATTTTTCTCTTATGACGAAATGTGCGATAACTTGAGCTGAGATCGTACAAGAGAATCTTAATGGGGTGAATGTGACAATTTGTCGCATTCACCCCATATGAATCAAGCGGTTTCTTAGTCTGTCTTCCCCCACAGTTGCGTCAGACGTTTATCGCGCCCACAGTTATAGCGATAAAGTTTATAGCGTATTGGGTTTTTATTGTGAAAATCCTGATGATAATCTTCTGCTGGGTAGAATTCAGTTGCCTGAGTGATCATGGTGACGATACTGCCACTAAAAGGTTTATTGTTCTCAAGTGCAACCTTTGACTGTTCGGCGAGTTTTTTCTGCTGCTCATCGTGATAAAAGATCTCACTTCGATATTGGCTACCGTGGTCACAAAATTGGCTATCAACAGTGGTCGGATCAATGCTATGCCAGAAGATATCCAGTAATTCTGCGTAACTGACCTGACTGGCGTCGAAGGTGATCTTGACCGCCTCAGTATGGCCAGTACGACCGGCAGAAACCTGTTTATAGGTTGGATTTTTTTGGTGGCCACCAATATAGCCGGAGGTCGTTTCGACAACGCCCTCAATCTTGTCAAAATCAGACTCAGTACACCAGAAACAGCCACCTGCAAAGATGGCGGTCTGATGGTCTGCTGGCGCCGCCTTAGCAAGGCCTGAAATCGTGAGGAATAATATGATGAGTAATAGTTTGTAGTGATTCATTGGGATGTTCCTTTATCGATTAATCAGGCAGGAATAAATGTTAGTGCGAGGCCGTTATTGCACCAGCGCTGACCGGTCGGTTGTGGTCCATCATTAAAGACATGTCCCTGATGCCCGCCGCAGCGTGCGCAGTGGTACTCCGTGCGTGGAATAATCAGTTTGAAGTCAGTTTTTGTCTCAACATGGTTGGGCAGAGTGGTATAAAAGCTTGGCCAGCCTGTGCCGCTGTCAAACTTCATATCTGAGCTGAACAGGGGCAGTTCGCACCCCGCACAGGCATAGGTGCCTTGCCTTTTTTCGTCATTCAATGGGCTTGAAAAAGGCCGTTCGGTACCCTCTTCCCGTAGCACATTATATTGTGCCGGGGTCAGTAGTTTTTTCCACTCGGCATCAGGCTTATCGATTTTTTCGATAAGGTTTTTCATGGACGTGCTGTCGCCGAAAAGGCGTGGGGCCGCGAGGGTGAGCGGAACAAGCCCGAGAGTGATGAGAAAATTTCGTCGGTTCATAATCTGAGTACCTTCTTTGTTACCTCTGATGCTGACTACTATAGCGGCTAGAGATCACCTGCCAGTTACATGAATATCACATTTTCTTAACATTACATGCTGAAAGGACAGCGTCATATTTATTTGGCTTGATTTGTTAAGAATTCGTGAATATTTCGCCATTAAGTCGTGAATACTTCAGCGTCAAATAGCGGGGTGTCATCTTTAATTATTATCAACTCAAAAGGAACGGATAATGAAAAAACAGATTTCAGCCCTGATAGCATTAAGTGTTCTCGCCACAGCCCCAGCGATGGCGCAGGATCTCAGTATCAAGATTACCAATCTAACCCACGGTATTTATTTTACGCCTTTATTAGTGGCCGCGCACGATGCGAATACTCATCTGTTTATGGAGGGAAGCAGCGCTTCAAGTAATTTGCAGGCGATGGCCGAAGGGGGCGATATTGCTGGATTAACAGCAGACGTACAGGCAGTCGCAGGCAATACCGTAGAAAACCCTGCTGGAGGTTTACTCGCCCCGGGCGCCATGACCAGCTTCAATATGATGACAGATGACGCTAATGATCGTCTCTCATTGGCGGCGATGTTATTGCCCACCAATGATGGTTTTGTCGGCCTGGATAGCCTGGCGATCCCCACAGACGCAGGGATCTATCGTTACTACCTGAATGCCTACGATGCCGGCACCGAGGCCAATAACGAATTGATTAATGGTGTTGGTGGTGCGCCTGGCGTGCTGGGTATTCCTGCTGATCCCGGTGGTAACGCGGGTACCGCAGGGACTGGCGTGACCACGGTCGAGCACAATACCACCGTGCATATTCATCGTGGCAGTCTGGGAGATAGTGATGCGAGCGGTGGCGCAAGTGATTTGAATAACACGGTGCACCGTTGGTTGAACCCGGTGGTTGAGCTGGTCATTACGGTCAACTAAGGAGGTTATGGCAATCATGAAATTAACATTAACCGTAGTCACGATATTAACCGCAGCGTTGCTGCAAGGTTGTGAGCACGAAGAGAATAGCCCGCCCGGTTCACGCGTCGCACATCAGTTTCAGGTAGACGTGACCAATCTGACCCATCATCAGGCCATTGCACCCGTGGGAGTGATATTGCATCGAGCGGGGTTCGATGCCTTTGTGTTGGGGGTGGCGGCCAGCGAAGGGCTGGAGATGCTGGCCGAAGGCGGCGACAATAGTCAATTCCTCAGCGATGCAAAGGCTGACCGCGCGGTACTTAGAACAGCGGCAGGAACAGCGGCCATTGCACCCGGTGGCAGTGAATCTTTCACCGTCAAAGGCGCAGCAAGAGATCCCCATTTAAGTCTTGCGGGAATGCTGGTGAACACCAATGATGGTTTTGTCGCATTAAACGGTACCGATATCAGTCGACTGAAGAAAGGAGATGAACTTACCCTCTATGCCAATGTTTACGATGCAGGGAGCGAAGGCAACAGTGAAGCCGCAGCGGATCTTCCAGGCCAGGGAGGCGAGGGATTCAGCGCCAATCGTGATGATCGTGACTTTGTCGCTGTCCATGCAGGCGTTGTTGGACAGGAGGATGGTCTGGCATCATCGGCATTAGACGCATCATACCGATTCGATAACCCGGCAATGCGGGTCGTCGTCACACGTCTTAAGTAGTAGACGGCCGTGCCCCCTTCCGCTACGGTGGGGGCCGGTTTTCAAGAATTAACCCTGATTAATCCTGTTATTATGTTTTGTCTGATGATCACGACGGATGACCGCTTATGAATCACAAGGTGCTTATCATCGAAGATAATTCGGAGATTGCTAACCTGGTTCAGTTGCATCTCAAGGATATCAACTGCGATGCAGATATCGCCAGCGACGGCGCAGCCGGACTGGAGCGCTATCAGCAGGGCGACTACGATCTGGTGATTCTTGATCTGATGTTGCCGGTGATCGATGGGCTGGAGGTCTGCAAGCGTCTGCGTAACAATACAGCGTATGTGCCGATCATCATGTTGACGGCGAAATCATCCGAGCTGGATCGGGTGCTTGGGCTGGAGATCGGCGCGGATGATTACATTACCAAGCCCTTTAGCCTGCCGGAGCTGGTGGCGCGGGTCAAGGCGCAATTTCGTCGTATGGAGGCAGTGGATGGCAGTCCCATCCCCTCGACCGATACTCAATTGAAGTTTGGTGATCTGCTGATCGAAGCCGACAAACATCGAGTGCTGCTGGCTGGAAAAACGATCGAGTTGACAGCGAAGGAGTTTGATCTCCTGTGGCATTTTGCCAACCACCCCGGCCGGGTCTATAGTCGTGCCGAACTGCTGGACCAAGTGTGGAATTATCGCTATGAAGGCTATGAGCACACCGTAAACTCTCATATCAATCGCTTGCGCAACAAGATCGAAGCCGACCCTGCACATCCTCAATATATCCTGACGGTATGGGGTGTCGGTTATAAATTTAACGACGCGCTTTAGTAATGTTGCGTACTCTCTATGCCAAGCTCGCTTTTACACTGGTTGTCCTGCTACTGGTAGTGGGGGTGATCTTCGCTTTTCTCAGTCTCTCCAGCGTCCGTTATTACCAGCAGGAAGTGGAACAAAAACTTAATCTTGACCTGGCAAAGAAACTGGTGGCAGACCGCAACCTGGTGGAGTCAGGCCGCATCAACCAAATGGCGTTAAAGGAGACCTTTTCCGCCTATATGGTGATCAACCCAAGTATCGAAATATATCTGCTCGACCTGCAGGGCAAGATTCTTTCTTACTCGGCGGATCCAGGCAAGGTGAAACGCAACAGTGTGTCACTGGCACCGATTATGGACTTTCTCAGCGGCAAGCGACTGCCGCTGATGGGTGATGATCCGCGCAGTCATGATCAGAGTAAGATCTTTTCTGTGACTCAGGTGCCAAGTGTTGAAGCACCAGAGGGCTACCTTTATGTGGTACTACGTGGAGAGCAGTACGACGATGTTGCGCGCTTTATGAATGATAGCTTTATCTGGCGACAAAGTGGTTGGGCGTTGATCGGTAGTCTATTGCTGGGGTTGTTAGCCGGTTTAGTGTTGTTTTACAAGTTAACACGGCGTATCAATCGCCTGAGTGAAAGCATGAATCACTTTCGTGATAGCGACTTCACTCAACTCAGCGCAGATAAACAGCAGCGGCAACAGGGCGATGAAATTGATCGCCTCACCAGCACCTTTGATGAAATGGCGCAGCGTATCGTGACACAGTTAGACGATCTAAAACAGCAGGACAGGTTGCGCCGAGAATTAGTGGTGAATGTTTCTCATGACCTGCGCACGCCGGTCGCGATTCTTCACGGTTATCTGGAAACATTGACGCTTAAAAAGGATGTGTTGAGTGATGAGGAAAAACAAAATTTTCTACAGCTTGCGATGCGTAGCAGTGATCGTCTTACCCATTTAATTAGCGAACTTTTTGAGCTGGCTAAACTGGAGGCGCATGAAACCGTGCCTCAGTGTGAAGTCTTTAATCTTGCTGAACTGGCGCACGATGTGATGCAAAAATTTCAGCTTCAGGCACAGGAAAAACAGATCTCATTGAAGATTGAGCCTGACGAGAGCCCCTATTTTGTATATGCAGATATCGCTCTGATTGCCCGTGTTTTCGAAAATCTTATCGGTAATGCGGTGAAGCACACAACAAGTGGAGATGTGTCCATTCATTTCGAGGCGAATAATGGTTCACTGCTAACTAAAGTTTGTGACACAGGATCAGGCATCTCGTTGCAACACCTGCCCCATATTTTTGAGCGTTTTTATCAGGGAGAAGACGCGGAGAGTCGTTCGCAACCGGGTGGATTGGGGTTAGCTATCAGTCTCAAAATTCTGGAATTGCACGGTAGTAGCATTGAGGTTGACAGTGCCGTGGGCCGTGGA
>CALZHD010000069.1 GCA_945787155.1 uncultured Gammaproteobacteria bacterium
TTCAGGCTTTCCGTGCACTTACTCTTGCAAGTAACTGCGAAACAACGACCGTTTTCAAGGCCACCGCCCAAACCAGAGGAGCGCATTATACGCACGCAACTGCAAACTACAAGTTGTTTTTAAAACAAATTCAGGGCGCCTGCGTCACCCATCACTACCCCACCAACGTGACCTTCGCAATGCGGCGCTTACCCACCTGATAGATATGCGCTGAACCTGGCGCCATCTCTCGCTTGCCGTCTTCGACACGCTCGCCATCGAGCTTTACCGCACCCTGCTTGATCATACGAATCGAGTCTGAAGTGCTTGACGTCAGCCCCGCCTCTTTTAATAAATTGGCAATCGCGAGACCACCGCCCTCTATAGCAATTGTTTTCTCCGGAATATCATCCGGCAACGCCCCCTTCTGAAAACGTGCCACAAAGGCTTCGCGCGCCTGAACACCCTCAGCTTCACTATGAAAACGGCCTACGATCTCCTCGCCCAACAGGAACTTTATATCGCGCGGATTGGTACCTTCTTTAATCTGTTGCTTGAATTGCTCAATCTCGGCAATCGGCCTGAAACTCAAAAGCTCAAAATAACGCCACATCAATTCATCGGAGATCGACATAATCTTGCCAAACATCTCATTCGGCGGTTCGTTGATCCCTATATAGTTGTTGAGCGACTTGGACATCTTCTGCACACCGTCCAGTCCCTCTAATATCGGCATGGTCAACACCACCTGCGGTTTCTGGCCATAATGCTTCTGCAATTCGCGCCCAACCAGTAGATTGAATTTCTGATCAGTTCCACCCAGCTCGACATCCGCCTTCATCGCGACAGAGTCATAGCCCTGTACTAGCGGATATAGAAATTCATGGATCGCGATCGGCTGCCCTCCATTATAACGCTTGCTGAAATCATCCCGCTCCAGCATCCGCGCCACGGTGTGTTTCGCGGCCAACTGGATCAGGTCAGCAGCGCTCATCTCCCCCATCCAGCTGGAGTTAAACATCACCAGTGTCTTCGCAGGGTCGAGTATCTTAAAGATCTGCGCCTCATAAGACTGAGCATTTTCAATCACCTGGTCACGCGTCAGCGCCTTACGCGTCACATTCTTACCGGTGGGATCACCAATCATGCCGGTAAAGTCACCAATCAGAAACATCACCTCATGTCCCAGATCCTGAAACTGGCGCAGCTTATTGATCAGAACGGTGTGACCAAGATGCAGATCAGGCGCTGTGGGATCAAATCCTGCTTTAATTCTCAGTGGCCGCCCCTCTTTCAGACGCGCCTCCAGCTCACCCTCTGCCAAAATTTCTTCAGCGCCCCGCCGAATCAACTCAAGCGCATCATTTGTCGCTCCCATCTCCACACCTTTAAAATACTAAAAAATTTAAGAATTCTCGCTTTTTACACGATAAACTAGAGGCCAGCACAGGAAAAGCAGCTTAATAACTAACACCCTGGCAGCCAAGTGGCGAGATAATATCATTTTTAGATATGAGTTTCGCCGCGCCATTTAATTGACCTACAATGTGACTCACGCTAAGGTACGCAAAACAAGGATAAAGGAACTCTGTGAAGCACTCCCCTTTAATAGGACGCGACTATAAGGCGAGATTGCCTGAAACGCCGCATGATAACAAACGCAAGCATCATTACCTGTTTATGCTTGCTGGGGGACTCATCTCGCTGGTGACCACGCTGCTGATCATATCCGATGATGCCGAAGCGATCCGTAGCGAGACGACGACCCTGTCCACTGAAGAGACCATCAAGCCATCAGCGACAATCGCAGTGAGATCAGATGAACATATCTCAATGCCTCTCGCGCTACCGCAAAGCAGTCAAACCGACAATATTAACACTGTTCCAGAAACGGTCATCACCGCTCATCCCGCTGGAAAGTGGAAAAATGTCACGGTCAAAAATGGCGACAGCCTCTCGCTGATCTTCAGCCGTCAGGGGCTCAGCCCACAACAGCTCCACCAGGTACTGTCGCTAGGTAAAGAGGCCAAGGTGCTCACCCGCCTCTTTCCAGGTGACAAGCTAAAACTGAATATTACCGATGACAAACAGCTAAAAGCACTCAGCTACGATATTGACCAGACCAAAACGCTGCATATTACGCAACGCTCCGATAATATCGGTGGCTACACCGCCACCACAGAGGCACTTCAAATCGAGACGCGCACCACCAACAGCAGCGGTGTCATCGACAGCTCACTATTTCTGGGCGCACAGAAGGCCGGACTTTCTGACAATCTCACCATGGAACTGGCCGGCATCTTTGGCTGGGACATCGATTTTGCCCTCGACATACGCAAAGGCGACAGCTTCACGGTCGTCTACGAAGAACACTACCTCGATGGCAAAAAGCTGCGCAACGGCAAGATCCTCGCCGCTGAGTTCAACAATCGTGGCAAGGCCTATCGCGCCGTTCGCTACACCGATAGCAAGGGAGACAGCGATTATTACTCCCCCGATGGCAAGAGCATGCGCAAGGCGTTCCTGCGGACCCCAGTCGAATTTTCGCGCATCAGCTCGCGCTTCAATCTAAAACGTAAACACCCAGTATTAAACAAGATTCGCGCTCACAAAGGGGTCGATTACGCTGCGCCTCGCGGCACACCGATTCGCGCCACCGGTGAAGGTAAAGTCGTCCATCGTGGCAACAAGGGTGGTTACGGTAGAACCATCATCATCCAACATGGCAGCCGCTACAGCTCCCTCTATGCCCATATGAAAAATTATGCACGCGGCATGAAAAATGGCAAACGTGTTAAACAGGGGCAGATCATCGGTTATGTCGGCAGCTCCGGCCTCGCCACCGGCCCACACCTTCACTATGAATTCAGACTCAACGGCGCGGTACGCAATCCGCTCACGGTGAAATTGCCTGACGCTGCCCCGCTGGCGAAAAAATATCGCGCTGATTTCAATACCAAGAGCCGCCCATATCTTGCACAACTCGACGTCCTGAAACGCAGCACCCTCGCGCTGAATTAAATCAACGCCCGATGCCATGAGTGCGCTCTTCATTGGATTGATGTCAGGCACCAGCCTCGATGGCATTGATGCTGCACTGGTCGATTTCAGTTTCGATTCCGGCCACCGACCCAAACTCATCGCCACCCACAATCATCCGATTGAAGCCGGGCTACGCCAGCAATTACTGACGCTGAGTCAAGGGTGCGACAACGAGCTCGAACTGATGCTCACGCTCGACCATCAAATGGGCAACCGCTTCGCAGAGGCCACCACAGCACTCTTGAAGAAAGCCAATATCGATGCCACCGCCATCTCCGCTATCGGCAGCCATGGGCAGACGATCCGACACTATCCAAAGAGTGGCTGCTCACTACAGATCGGCGATGCCAACCTGATTGCAGAACGCACCGGCATCACTACCGTCGCCGACTTTCGACGCCGTGATCTCGCGGCCGGTGGCGAAGGGGCACCGCTGGTACCTGCATTTCATAACGCTGTGTTTCGCTCACCTCAGCAGGGACGCGTAATCGTGAACATCGGCGGCATCGCCAACATCACCCACCTGCCAGCCGCCGCTGATGCTACCGTCAGCGGCTTCGACACCGGTCCCGGCAATATACTAATGGATGGCTGGACGATGCGTAATCTCAAACAACCTTTCGATCGCGATGGCTCCTGGGGCATCCAGGGCGAAACCGACCAGACGCTGTTACAGCAAATGCAACGAGACCCTTTCTTCAGCCAGTCACCCCCCAAGAGCACTGGACGAGAACTGTTCAACATGGAGTGGCTCGACCGACAACTGAAAACATACCCACAATCGCTCGCGCCCGAGACTGTACAGGCGACGCTTTGTTGCCTCACCGCCACCTCGATCGCGCAGGCAATCACACAATATTGCACTGGAACAGAGGCGTTGTTCATCTGTGGTGGTGGCGCGCACAACAGCGCATTGATGCAGCAGCTACAAATCGAACTGCCCACACACAACATCCACTCGACCAATGAGCTAGGGATATCACCCGACTGGGTGGAGGCGATCGCGTTCGCGTGGCTTGCCAAAGAAACACTAGCGGGACGACCGGGCAATCTGCCAGTGGTCACCGGCGCTACACACCCGGTCGTGCTGGGCGGAATCTATCCCGGCGAACTTAAAAAACAGATCCAGGAATAATAAGTTTAAGGCAAATAAAAAGGGAGCCAGTGGCTCCCTTTAACAATCACAAACTATCAACTGACACTTAAACCGAAAATGATGACCCACAACCACAGGTAGTGGTTGCATTGGGGTTGCGAATCACAAACTGCGCGCCCTCGATGCTCTCACTATAATCAATCTCAGCACCCGTCAGGTATTGAAAACTCATTGGATCCACCAGCAACGTCACACCCGCATTCTCAATCTCGGTATCGCCATCATTGACTTCCTCATCAAAGGTAAAGCCATACTGGAATCCGGAGCAACCACCGCCAGAGATAAATACTCGCAACTTCAGCGCATCATTGCCTTCTTCTTCGATCAGACTCTTTACCTTCGCCGCAGCATTGTCGGTAAACTTCAAAGAAGGTGGTGGAGGGGGCATATCTAATGATACAGCACTCATGTCATTCAGTCCTTAACACGTATTAATTGTAGCAATCGTCTCATACCTTACTTTTTTAGTCAAGTATAAAAGATGCTTTCAAGATTCAACTTCTGATGCCAGTTCTCGGGCCTCAGGCGTAGTATTCACCTCCCGCTCTTTCACCGGCTCTTCGATATGCACAAGGTTACCGTTAACTTCCGCTCCCATCGACATCTCGATGCGGTTGTAATAGACATTGCCAGTCACGCGCGCGTGCGGTGCCAGTTCAGCGGTCTCGTGCACGTGAATATCACCGATCACCACACCGTTGACTACTATATATGGCACACGGATATCCCCTTCAATCAGGCCATGCTCACTGAGCACCAACACCGCAGGGCTAGCGTCATCGGCAATCACACTGCCTTTAATCTTGCCATCCACATGCAGACCTCCGCTGAAGACCACATCGCCACGCAGCTCAGTCTGTTGCCCAATCAGGGTATCTACCTTCTCTGGCTTCTGTTTTCCACCGCCCCACATAACACTCTCCTTCTAAAATTCGTCTGATTCTCAGCTCATCAGTTCCGACCAGCTATAGATTCGTTCGATCGACTTCGGCTTCTTGCCACTCGAACTCGCCTTTACTTTTATCCTTAACGGCACAAACCCCTCAGGCAACACAATATCGCCGTCAAGCTCCTGAAAATATTTAAAACGGAACAGCTCGCCCTTCCCTTCCTGTTTGGAAAACTGGGCGTGAGACAGCTCCACCTGAGCATCGTCCTGCAGGCCGATCAGCGTCAAACGCACTCGCCCCTTGATCACCCGATTGCTCTTCTCCAGCTGATTCAGGATCAGGCGATATCGAAAATTGCGCTCACCACTATTATCCTCCAGCCGGAAGCTAAGGATCTGCAAACCACGTACCTGATCTGAAGAACCCACGATGCCACGGTAGAAAATCACCTGCTCCTTGAGCTCCAGCAGCTCATTTTGCTGCTCCTTCAGGGAGTTATCGATCTGATCATAGGCATGACGATCAATCTCACGAGCCCGTTCATGAATCGCCTTTTGTGCCCGCAACGCCGCCGCTTCATCTTCAAGTTGCTCGATACGATCTCTCAAACGGTCTCGCTCCTCACTCGCCTGGGAGCTTTCAAACCCGGCACGGCTACGGCCATAATCAAACAGCCACCAACCGCTCGCCAGCAAGATCACCACTATCACAAAATACCATAACGATTTTTTGAGTGGATGATGATGCTTAACCACCACATGTTTTGATCTTTTTACTGCCACCAATCAATGATCCCTGTTTATCAACTCAGCGCCGCTTTTTCAACGCTAAGGCATCAATGCGACGGCATTCAGTCCGGCACGCTCATCAAACCCAAACATAATGTTCATATTCTGTAATGCCTGCCCAGCTGCGCCTTTGACCAGATTATCGATCACCGACAGCACCACCACCACATCCTGCCCCTGTGGCCGCACCACCGCAATACGGCACATATTACTGCCCTTGACCGAACGGGTTTCAGGGAGTGCACCTGCGGACAACACATCAACAAATGGCTCATCTTTATAACGCTGTTCGAACATATCCTGTAGATCGGCAGTGCGATCACTCACGTGAGCGTAAAGTGTGGCATGGATACCACGGATCATCGGCGTTAAATGTGGCACAAAAGTAAGACCCACCTCGCCGTTGGCGGCAATGGCAAGCCCCTGCCTCACCTCTGGCAGGTGACGATGCCCCTCCGCCGCATAGGCCCGCATGCTCTCACTGGCCTCACACAACAAGGTGCCGACACTCGCCTGCCGCCCGGCCCCACTGACCCCGGACTTAACATCAGCGATCAGGTGATCAGTCGCGGCCAGCCCGGCTCCGATCAGCGGCAAAAAACCAAGCTGAACCGCCGTCGGGTAACAACCGGGGTTCGCCACCAGCCGCGCCACACGGATCGCCTCACGATTCACCTCTGGCAACCCATAGACCGCCTCATCCAGTAATTCAGGACAGGCGTGCACCATGCCGTACCACTGCTGCCACAACTCAGCATCCCTGAGTCGAAAATCGGCCGCCAGATCGATCACCCTGACACCGGCATCCAGCAGTGCCGGCACCATCTTCATCGCCGTCCCATTCGGCGTCGCAAAGAAGACCACATCAGCAGCGGCAAGCATTTCCACCCGAGGCTCACTGAAGGCGAGATCGATATGACCGCGCAGGTTCGGATACATCTCCGCCACCGGCTGTCCCGCTTCGGAACGAGAGGTGACCGCGACGATCTCAACATGGGGGTGATTAACCAGCAGACGTAGCAACTCGACCCCGGTATAACCGGTACCGCCGACGACTGCCACTTTAATCTGTTTGCTACTCATTACCTGTCCTGCTTAAGTTATAGATAAATAAAAGAGGCATGATACGCGAAGGAAGCAATAGAAAAAACCGGCGCATATCATAAACAAAACAGAGACTACTGGACTGTCTCACTACTCGGCACAAACACCCGCATCACATAAGCGGCCACGGCATCGATCTCCTCTACACTCAACAGCCCGCGCCAGGCAGGCATGGTGGTACCGGGCAGCCCGTCGCTGATCACCTGAGTCAGCCGCTGGTGAGTCATCCCGGCCATCGCCTCCGCATCGGTCAGGTCACGCGGGTGCGGCTGCAGGAAACTGCCGATCCAGTTGCGCCCAGTGGCGGTAGCACCATGGCAAAAGGCACAGTTGGCCTGAAATATCTGCTCGCCACGCTGTTGTTGTGGCGTCAGCCCCTCAACCGTTGGCGCGATATCATGGCGTGCAAACGGCGTCGCCGATGAGATAGCATCCATCGCATGCGCTTCTTCCGCCATGCCCGGCAGATAACCACCTCGTGGAAACGAAACCGAACGCGGATCCCACCACTTACCCTCATCATCCACGCGCGAACGGTCATGACAGGTAATACAGGCGGTAAGAAACAGCTGCCGTCCCTCGCGCTGTTCCACTGTTAACTGCTGCAACGGCGTATCAAGCGCAATCTCTCCCGTTGCAAATGGAAACGCAGGGGCATAGCGCTCGTGATCCTCCCAGCCGTTTTCCAACGTGTGATAACGGGTATTGATGCCATCACCCGCAATAAAAACGCGCCGCACGTAGTCGACCACCGCCTCAATCTCGGCACGACTCAATACCGATGCAAAGGCCATCATCGCGGAGCCTTCACGCCCTTGCGTCACTGACTCAATCATCGCCTCGCGAGAGATGTCCGTCAGCTTCAGCGAGGTAAAGTTACGCGGCGGTGGATCGAGATAGGTGGCAGCAAGCGTCTTTGCATTGCCGCTGTAACCGTGACAAAAATAGCAGTAGTTATTATAGATATTACGGCCGAACGCCAAATCGTTCGATGCCTGACTACCCGATTCCAGACTATCCAATGTCAGACCTTCCGCTTCCAGTTCGATTTCAGCTACTCCTCGATCTCCGTCACCTGCGCCACTGGCGCTCGCTACTTTCCCGGCGTGACTGAAGTCTCCGTGGTCAGCGCCGCTGGAGATTCGGCTTTTTTTTGGGGCTGAATAAAGGTCTGAAACACAAACTCTGTGATATCCGCAATCTGCTGATTATTGAGCACCTTGCTCCACGACGGCATCACTGTGCCGGGCAGGCCGGTGGCGATGGCACGGAACAGTGCCGGACGATTAAGCGTCTTGCGCGCCCGCTCACCGAGAAAGTTACGCGGGCGCGGCGTAATAAATGATGAGCGCGGCCCATGGCCATCGCCACGTACGCCGTGGCAGGTAAAACAGTTGGCCATGTAAAACTCACGCCCAGCGGCCACATCCCCCACCAGACCATGCGGCAACTGCAACGTCATATCGGATTCAACCAGCGACGGTGATGGCGGCGGCGGTGGAAGCGCATGACTGGCGGGCGCCTGATGTTGACCGGCCGCAAGCGGCATTGCGCCTGCTGTTGTATCCCCTCCAGGGTGATTACGGATATGTGGCGCTGCCGCATGAGGGTTGGGTGCAATATCGCCCTGATCCGCCGAAGCATCTGCGCTAGCGGCAACGCCGGCCACGCGCATGAAGTCACCCCGAATATAGTCGACCACCTTAGCGATCTCATCCGCCGAGAGACGCGAGCTAAACGGCATCATCGCCGTGCCCGTGCGGCCATAGGTCACCGAAGTGATCATCCGCTCTCGATTCAGATACTCACGCGCCTCGTCGCTGGTGAAATCACGTGGCGGTGGATTGAGGCCATTTTTAGTCCAGGTAGAGCCGTTCCCCTTATCTCCATGACACGCCGAACAGTGACGCTTATAGATTGTACGTCCACTACGACCCGTACTTACCGGGGTGCTCAACGCGAGCAGAGAGGGGGATGCCGCTGGATTCGCATCCGTCGCATCCGCCAATGAAGGGTCACGCATAAATGTAGCGCGCACATAATCGACAACACCGGCGATCTGCGTCTCATCCAGACGCCCCTGCCAACCGACCATCGCGGTATTGGGGCGACCAAAGGTCACCGAAGTGATCATGCGTTCACGGTTCAACGCCTGCCACGCCGCCGCAGTGGTAAAATTACGCGGTGCAGGTCGCAAGCCATGTTGCGCGCGACTCTTACCGTCGCCCTTGTCGCCATGGCACGCCGAACAGTGCTGACGATAAAGCGGCGCGTAATCCGCCAACGGCAATGGCTCCGCAAGCTCCCCCGATGGTGTGGCAACAACCTCGGCCTCTGTTGCCATCATCCCAGGCATCGCCTTAACTGTCGCCGCAGAGAGCAGTGCCATGGCAAATATCCCTGTCAGCGCCCGCCGATATGCCGTGTAATACTTCGGTCCAATCATGATCGCATTCATAGTTACGTATTGTGACGCAAAACAAATAGTTGCGCCACGCCAATGATAGCTTTATTCTTGGTCATTAAATAAGCAGCCAAGCCTGCAAAATAGACGTAGTGCAACCGGGGGGATCCTGAGCAGCCGAAGTTCTGCATCAACAGCAGCTCAAGGATATAAATTACGTGAAACAGCGACTTAACCAATTTATCCATTCGATCGCCATCCTCTCGCTAGGATGCGTAATATCGCTGTCTGCGGTCGCCGCCGAAGGCACCAACACCCTCCTCGGCACCAAGCATGACTTTACCGGACTCAACACACGCGTCGGTGTGGTCGCGATGTCAGGCCTCGCCTTCTCCGACTATGGCTCCTCCTGCGTCTATTGCCACATTCCGCCGGAACAGGAAGGCGCCGACTCCACCCCCTTTGGCGGCATTGAAGGATGGAACCGTTTTCGCCCCGCCACCGAGCACAGTTACGACCTCTATAATAGCCGCACGCTCGATAACAAGGTCAAAGCACCCAGCCCCATTAGCCTGCTGTGCCTCTCGTGCCACGACGGCACCATGGGGGTCGACATGACCGTCTTCCGCCCCAACGGCTGGCGCAGTAGCGAAGACGCCGCGATGCATCTGCGCATCAACGGCGGCAACAACACCATGAACTGCGCCAAGTGCCACAACGGCCGTGTCGCGCATAACATTGCGATCAAACATGTCGGCACCGACCTCACCAACGATCATCCGATTTCGATGCGTTATGCCGGGCTCAGCTCCAAAGATCTCGATTTCAGACAGCCCGACAGCCCATACGGCTTCGACAATGGCGTCAAACTCTACGACGAGCGTGTTGAATGCGCCTCCTGCCATAACGTACACAATCCAGACATTCAGGTGCTGCTGCGCGACCGTGCCGACCGATTGTGTGAAACATGCCATATCAAATAGATCGCCCCTTTTCTGGGCAGATCGTCTCGATCATCGCTGCCGCCACACTGCTTCTGCTGACAGGCTGTGCCGCCACCCCGGAACCCGCACCACCGTTTGAACCACCGGTCTATCCGCCAGCACCGGCCGAACCGCGATTTATCTTCGAGCGCACCCTGCTCTACAATGATGACATCGAAGAAATGTCTCGTGCACAACGTTTTCGGCTACTCGCCACCGGTGAAGCGCGCGTCTCCACCGGGATGGTAAAGCCGTTCGATATTGCGGTACAGAAAGGCAAGGTCTACGTTAGCGACTCGGTACAACGCGCTGTACTGCTGTTCGATATCCCCGGCAAACGCTTTAGCCAGATCGGCACCAGCAAACCGGGAGCACTGAGCAAGCCACTCGGCATCGATGTCGGCCCCAACGGTCATCTCTTTGTCGCCGACATCAGCGCACTGCGCATCATGGAGTACGATACCAACGGGGTATTTGTGCGCCGCATGGGCAGCAAGGAGACATTCACACGCCCGACCGATGTGGCCGTCAGCAGTGATGGCACGCGCCTCTATGTGGTCGATACAGGCGGTGTCGAATCTGAACACCACAACGTCATCGTGTTTGACCTCGCCAGCGGTGAAGCGATCAAGACCATCGGCCAGCGCGGTATCAAAGAGGGCGAGTTTAACCTGCCGCTACAGATCACCACCAACATCAACGGCGGTTGGTATGTGGTCGATGGTGGCAACTTCCGCGTGCAGGCATTCAATAACGATGACAGCTTCAAACTCGCCTTCGGCAGCATCGGCCGTTATCCCGGCCAGTTCGCGCGGCCCAAAGGGATCGCCACTGACGCCGACGGCAACGTCTACGTCATCGACAGCGCCTTCGGTAATGTGCAGATCTTCAATGAAAGCGGTGAGCTACTGATGTTCATGGGGCAACGCAGCCAGTCCGGCGTCCCTGGCAGCTACATGCTCCCCTCCGGCATCGACGTCGATGAAGATGGCCGCATCTATATCGTTGATCAGTTTTTCCGTAAGGTGGATGTCTTCCGACCCTATGCGCTGGGGGCCGATGAGGGGTATGCGGCGGATCCGATAAAACGTGATGACTAACAAGCCTGTCGATTAAGAGACGCTCCCAACCTGGGCACTGGTTAAACCACCAAAACAGCACTGGCAAATCGGGTATTATCGGGTAAAATTGGGTATAAAATCGGGTGCAAGGCTTGAATGAAAGAACCGAAAATCACTATTGGCCAGGAGCTGTTACAGCTTATCGCAGAAATCGATGAGTTCAAGGGAAAATGGCTCGCGCTCAAAACAATGTCTCCCGAACATCTGCAACAATTGCGCAAAGTGGCCACGATTGAAAGTGTCGGTTCTTCTACCCGAATCGAAGGTGCCAGACTCAGTGATAAAGAGGTCGAATCACTGCTATCCAATTTAACCTCCACCGCCTTTAAAACGCGCGATGAGCAGGAAGTGGCCGGTTATGCTGAAGCCATGGATCTGGTCTTTCAAAGCTACGAGGATTTACACCTAAGCGAAAATCATATCCGCCAACTTCATCAGCGGCTGCTTCGGCATAGCAGTAAGGATGAGCGTCACCGCGGTAACTATAAGACCTTACCAAACCATGTTGTGGCCAAAGATCCACAAGGAAACGAAATAGGTATTGTGTTTGAGACAACCCCTCCCTTTGATACCCCGAGAGAAATGGAGGCGCTGGTAAAATGGGCTATCAAGACTATTGACGAAACCTCCATGCACTCACTGTTGATCATTGCAGTTTTTGCTGTCGTGTTTCTCGCAATACACCCATTTCAGGACGGCAATGGTCGGCTGTCACGTATTCTTACCACTTTACTGCTGTTGCGTGCAGGATATGACTATGTGCCCTATGCTTCACTGGAAAGTGTTGTAGAAGAAAACAAAGAGCTTTACTACAAAGCATTGCGGCGAACGCAAACAACATTAAAACAGGATGTTCCGGACTGGGAGCCCTGGCTAAGCTTTTTTCTACGCTGTTTGAAAAAACAGAAAACCAGGCTGGCCGCGAAGGTAACACAGGAAAAAATGATAAGTGATGCGGAACTGCCACCATTATCAATTAGTATTTTGGCATTGTTCAAACAATATGAACGTTTAACTATTGCACAGATAGTTGAGATGACCGATGGCAATCAGAATACAATAAAAGTGCGCTTGCGTGAACTGGTCAATGCCGGGCGTATCCAGCGCCATGGTAAGGCCCGTGCCACGTGGTATAGCCTGACTTAACCACACTAAGCATCAAACGAACGACATGGACAGCCCCCTCTCCCGAACACGTAAGGCGCACAAGGTAGGGCGTCAATAAGCGCTAGCGCATTGCGCCGAACGAACATCAATCACAGTAGCTTAGCAGGCTTTCGTTTACACCCGCCCAATCCAGGGGGTAAATACCTTTCTTAACCAGGTGATGAAAAGTAGAATAGGGCCAATCAGCCACCATCTCGACAAGCCAATGTTTCACTGGATTATAATGAATGTAATCCATATGCGCCTGATAATCGGCTTCATCTTTAATCAAATGTTCCCAGTATCGACGTTGCCAGATCCCTCTTTCACCTCGTCGTTGCCTAACACTTGATAAACGCTCCTGCGGAGGGAGGGCTTTTGAAAAGCCCATTTTTATTAAGCGCCATCGCACAGGGAAGTCCACATCGCCTTCAGGCAGTTCGATCACACAATGCATATTCGGGCAATACCACCCAGCCATGAATGACAAATGGGTGCCGCTGTTTAACTATACGAACATGGCTTCGTAGTCGGTCAATGTGCTTCACTAGCAGATCATTTCCACCGCGTTGCAGTAGATTAACGGTAAAGAAGTAAGTTCCGCCAGGATGCCATGCTCGGCGATAGTTGGGCATGGCAGAATTATGATTGAGGGTTTCATGCGGCGCAATGCGCTAGCGCTTATTGACGCCCTACCTTGTGCGCCTTACGTGTTTATTTTAGGCTTTTATTCTTGTTGTACAGGTAGTTGGCTTGGTCCGATCCCGTTAGCCAGCCTATTGGCTTAGGAAATTCCTTTTCCTAAACCAACAAGAGTTTTAAAGGCTAAGGCTACATCACCAAACAACGAGAATCATTCTCATGTACCACCGACCCCTTACCTGGACCCCTT
>CALZHD010000070.1 GCA_945787155.1 uncultured Gammaproteobacteria bacterium
CAGAAAACGCAGGCGGCGTACCAGCAGGTTATAGGCGACCACCGCAGGCACCGCGGTGAAGATGCCGGCGGCAGTCGCGACCAGTGCCTCGGAGACCGGGCCTGCGATGGTGTCGAGTGCCAGTACGGTGTCGCCACCTCCCAGCGTATGCAGCGCATGCATGATGCCCCATACTGTGCCAAAGAGACCGATGAACGGCGCCGAGTTACCGATCGATGCCAGCAGCGTCAGGCCGCTCTCCAGGCGTAGACGTTCTTCATTTAATCGTTGACTCAGCTGGCTGGAGACCGCGTCACGATCGTAGTGGTCGGGCTGCCTCAACGCCTCGTCCAGCAGGGCGTGGCTGGGCTGTGATGGGATGAGTGTCGTCTGTAGTGCTCTATCTAACTGCGTCGCTTCATTCAATTGATCGCTGGCCTGCTGCTCTTCTTTGAGGATGCGACGTAACTGTTGCGCCTTGAAACTCATCAGGCTCCAGCTCAACAGCGACATACTAATGAGTAAAATAAATACCGCCTGAATGACGATGTCGGCCTCATGCCACCACGCGAGCCACAGGGTGTTTTCTACTGCCATTAATAACCTCTAGGAATTTTTGAGTTCGAAATGGATCGGTACCAGCACTTCGCCTTCGACGCGTGTCGTGCCGCGGCGTGCCGCCTCAAAGCGCCAGTTGCGTACTGCATTGAGCGCGGCGCGGTCGAGCACGCCATAACCGGATGAGGTGTGGATGAGCGCTTCGACCGGATGTCCGTCGCGGCTGACACGCACGTTGATCATCACCATCCCCTCCATGCCGCGTTTTTTTGCTGCGCGTGGGTAGCGCGGTTTGGGGTTATGCAGGTAGCTGTTATGGCTCACTGGTGGGATGTAATCGTCATCGATGCTGGCGAGCAGTAGCGGCAGCTCGGCGGCCTGCTCTGCGGTTAGCGCATCGCTGGTATCGGTTAACATCGCTGGTGCTTCTGGCTTGCGCTCAGCGGGTGCTGGCTCATGGACTGGTTCCTGGATTGGTTCCTGGATTGGTTCCTGGATTGGTTCCTGGATTGGTTCATGGACTGGCTCAGGTTCAGCGATCGATACCCGCTCAGGCATGGGTTCCTGAATTAATGCTGGCACGGCTGGCACGGGTGGCGCTGGTGTGGCTGTCGGCAATTCTTCGACGATGGGTTCCGGTGGCGCGACCTGCGTGACCGCCGCTGGTTTCGGCGGTGGTTTGCTCACCGGCGTGGGGACAGTTTCTTTGCGAACAGGGGTCGAGGGTGTCACAGGGGATTCTAGCGGGGAGAGTTCGACCATCTCAAAACCGAGATCCAGTTTTGCATCCTGCTGTGTGGGCGGTGTCGATAGCGTCAACGCCGCGGCAAGCCCGGCGTGTAGTGAGACCGCGATGGTCAAGCCAATGAAATGTTCGCCTCTCAACACCATGATTAGTGGGCGGTGCTCGCGACGGTTGCGGCGGCGATGTTCTGTTGTAACCACTGTTCTACCATTTCGCGCTTCACCAGTCCGCTCACCGCTTCAGTGTTGCCGCGACGGTCACGAAAATAGGTGCGCGGCAGTTCGCCAAACCAGCGGCTGTCGATCTCAAAGCGTAGACGCTCTGCACTGTCGGCAAACTGCCAGGACTCCAGGTGAGCAACACCGAGTTCAGTGGTCGTCTGCATCACCTCGTCTCTAAATTCAGTGGCGTCGGTTGAGATCAGTACGACATTCAATGCGGGGTGCTGCTTTTTAAGTTCGCCCCACATTTTCAGCTCTTTGTAGCAGGGTGGACAGTCGATCGACCAGAAGTTGATGATGACGGCACTCTCCTGCTGGTTGATGATCTGTGCCATTGAGCCGGTGGTGAACGGCTGTGGCGCTTTTTGCAGTGCGACTGGCTTTTCTGACTGCAACGGAATCAGCCGGTACCCTTCGGCTTTAGTGTGCCATGAGAGATAGGGTGTCTGGTCGTTGACGATCAGCAGTGGGTGGTCGGAACTATCACTGGTGGAGGCGATGGTGCGGGCTGTTTGCCACACTGCACCGCCATCGTTGGACTGCATCAGTCGGATGTGGCTTTCTGTTCCGTCGAACTCTTTCCATGCAAGATAGAGCGCGCCGCTGGTGGTGATCAATGATGGGTGTTTGGGTTGTGCGTCGAGATCGCCAAACGGCAGTGGCGTGGTGAACTGCTGGCCCTGATCATCGGAACGCGCGTAAAAGAGTCCCTGGCGAGCCTCGCCATTGGTGAACCACGCGGTGTGGTAGCTGCCTTTACTGTCGATCGCCAATGTCGAACCGTGATGCGGGCAGGCATCGACCTGCCAGCGATCTTCGCTGATGCGCTGTGGCGCGGCGAAACTATTCGACGAGGTAAAGCGCACGATCGCCTGATCGCGGATGTTGTCGCCATAGATGTGGCGCCAGGTGACGACCGGCAGGTCGTTGCCATCCATGGCCACGTCGAGCCGACAGCACTGGCAGGTGGTATCGGCGATTTTGGCATTGGGCTGGAAGCTGGCGCCTTGATCGTCTGAAACAGCGTAGTAGAGTGCTGAGCCGTTGTACTCTTTGTCCGCTTTTTTGGCAGCGACACGGTCGCGTGAATCGAGCCACGCGATAAAGATCTGATCCTTCGCATTGATACTCAGTGAAGGAAAGCTGTGGCCGATCATGTCGCGGTTATCGTTAACGATGATCGGTGTTGAGAAGCTTTTACCACCATCGGTTGAACGGCTGAACTTTACATGACCACTGAAACGTTTTTTTAGCTTGATCGCATAACTGACATAGATGTTGCCGTTGCTGGCGGTCACGATATGTGGACGCGCCTCGGGGTTAATCGAGATCTTTTCAGGTTCGGCATTGACCTTTGCCGGTTTTGAAAATGTTTTACCTTTATCATCGGAGTGGTTGACATAGAGGTGTGGGCCAAAGGCCCATACGCTCCAGAGTCTTCCATTGGCATTGAAGGTGGCGGTCGGGATCGAGCCCTTATGGAGCGAAGGCGGCCCTTCAGGCACTGCGGCTGCATGCCCTTTATGCAACATGCCCTTGTGGCTCTTTGGCGACTCACTCGCACTAAGCGAAAATGAAGCGACCCCGAGGATCAAGACCCCCAGGGTTGCAGCGCAGCGTTTTAATAATTGCTTTTGCATTATTGCCATTTATATGAGACTCCGGCGTAGAGGGTGCGCGGCAGACCGGGGGCAAACTCTTCGCCATTAAACTGACTGAATGAGGCGCCGGTGGCGTAACGTTCATCGCTCAGGTTATGGATACGGCCAAAGATTTCCAGTTGTTTGTTGAGCCAGTAATTGGCACGCAGATGGTAAAGGTCGTGGCCTTCGTATTGGTGGGTGTTTTCATCGTCGAGCCAGTAGCTGCCGAGGTGTTCCCAGTTCAGTTCTACGCGGCCGCCATTGAGTGCATCGGCGTGCCAGTTGAGGCGCACATCACTGATGTTACGTGGTGCCGAGCTGATCTCGTTACCGCTGTATTCAACGCCGCTCCGGGGGCTCCACTGTTCATAGGTGTGTTCGGCATAGCTGTGACTGATGCTGAGTTTGAGGGTATCGGTAAGCGCACTGCCGAAGCCGATCTCGATTCCCTGATGCAGCGTTTCCCCTGCATTCTGGGTTTCACGTGTGCCATCGACAGTATTACGAAATGAGAGGATGTCATTCTCTTTGGTCATGTGATAAAGCGAGGCCTCGTAGTTGTGTCTGCCCGTTTCACCGCGCACGCCCACTTCGAAGTTATCCGCTTCGACCGGTTCAAGATCGACAGTATTGACCGCCTGCCCCTGGCGGAAGAGCTGGTTCTGGCTTGGTGCGCGGAAGGTGTTGCGGTAATTGGCATAGCCGTTGAATTTGTCACTGAAGGCGTAGGTGGCGCCAAGCTTTGGGCTCAGATGGTCAAACTCGACCGTGGTACTCTCCGGACGACGATGCTTTCCGGTCGTAACGACATCGAGCTGGTTGCTGTAGTCATACGCCATGTAGTCGAAGCGCAGCCCTGCACTAAGGCGTAATTTTTCACTCGGCGATGTTTCAAGGTGGGCGTAAGGGGCGATGCCGGTGAAGTCGACATCATATTGATAGGTCTTGTCGCCTTCGGTATAGGCGGTGAAGATGCCGTTAGTTCTAGTGGCGTTGATCTCGTTTTCATCGCGACTGCCGGGGCTGTGGTCGATATCGACACCGACAATCAGGCGGGTGCGCATCGGTGTAAAGTCGATACGGTATTTGGTCAACAGTCCGAGGGAGTGGTTCTCTGTGGTGTAGTGCTGCGGGTCGAAGGTCAGTGACCAGTTGGGGAGGAGTTCCATGCTGTTGTAACGCGCATAGGGGGTAATGCTCAGCAGGGTGTTGTCATCTTCTTTTTCGTAGGCGCTGGAGATGCGCAGCGCCTCGACCTTACGTAGTGAGATCGGCGTCTTGTTTTTGGTCGGATTGTTGAGGTAGTCCTCTTTGGAGAGGCGCGAGGTGCCGGCAGTTTGCTGATCGATATTCGAGGCGGTGATCACTGTCTTCAGGGTGGCACCACTGGTCAGAAAACGATCCCAGCGCACGGTGCCGGACTGGCGATCATACTCGGTCGCATCGCGCCAGCCATCGGTGCTGGTGATGTTGAGGTCGGCGCGGATGCCATCATCCCCCCTGGTGTTGCCGCCGCTGATGAGCAGACGGTTCCAGCCGTGATCGCCGACTTCTGCGGTGACCTCGGCTTCAGGTTTCAGAGGGGCTGGGCGGGTCATCACATTGATCACGCCACCGATCGCATCACTGCCATAGAGCGCAGTGCCGGGCCCTTTGGTCACCTCAATGCCGCCGGCCTGTGGCAGATTGATCTCATACAGCGCGTTGTGGTTGAAAAAACCGGTTGAGCGGGTCGGGATGCCATCTTCGAGGTAGAGATAGACCGGGCTGGTGGTGATCGGCTGGCGGATCGCCGTCATGTGGCCTTCGCCGCCGGTGACATTGACATGGACGCCGGGGATGGTGCCCATGATCTCGCTGGGATGGCCGGGTTTGAGTTCAGCGATGGCATCGCTATCGATCACGCCCACCGAAGCAGCGGTTTCAGCCACTGGTTGCGCCTCTTTGGTGCCGGTAATGGTGACGGTGCCGAGGGTTGTAGGGTCTGCGGCAAATGTTGAGCCGGAGGTTAGGGCGAGTAGCAGGGCGAGTTTCAGTGGGTGGTGGTTGAATCGGAGCATAAGCAAGCGTCCATTCCTCATGTTTGTGATTATTCTGTTTTGAGAGGGTAATAGTAGCCATCACCCTGTGGCGTGGGAATGTGGCATAGTGTCGCGCGACAATTTGTCACACAGGATTAGTATGTGATTTGTTGCGCGCTGACTAGTCTCGCAGGTTGCTGGAGTTTGTAACTCGACATCGCGGTGCGGAGGCACTACAGTTGAGTGGGACGACAGTGGCGTTTGATCATCCTGGGAGGTGTCTATGGCTTTTATTCTGATCGGCCCTGGACTCAATAGTCCGGTGCCACTGCAAAGACTTTTCCCGCGCCGCGAGGTGGAAGAGACTGAAGAGATCGCGCCGAAGCGGGCGATCGATGAGGCCCATCACCCCCAGCACAAGTTTGAAGATGACGTATTCGTTGCTGAACAGATGATGAGTGGGGCCGCGAGAAGCGCTTATCAGGCGGCCGAGCATGTGCCGATGGAGTCGCTACTGGCGCGGCAGATCATGGTGTCGCCGGTAATGACATTGACGCCCGAGACCACGGTGGACGAGGCGATGCAGCTGTTCCAGTCGCGGGGATTTCGCCATGTGCCAGTGGTGGCCAATGAGGCCGGTGGGCTGCTCGGCATGGTATCGGATCGTGACCTGCTGCGTCACCTTGCCGGTGTCAGCGAAGATTACCGCCATGAGTTGCCACGTAGTGGTGACGCACAGGTGGGGACGCTGATGAAATCACCGGTGTTGACCGCCAGTGTCGACACCGATGTGCGCTACATTGCACGACTCTTTGTTGAGCGGCACATCGGTGCAGTGCCGATTGCTGACGACGGGAAATTGGTCGGCATCATTACGCGCAGTGATCTGTTGGGGTCAGTGATGCGTCACTTTGTGCTGGAACTATGGGCGTAGGTGCTATGACCTTTGGTCAAACTACTGACTCAAACCCCTCAAACTGCGGTGGTCCAAGGTAGATATCTTTTTGTCCAGTTTTCAAAATCGCGTTTTGATTCCCATACCGAATGCGATGCAAACAGGGTGTAGTCATCGTGTTGTGGGCCATGCAGTAGATTAAATTCCTTGAAGCCGGGCACGCTCTCGAGAAAGGTGTCGCGATTTTTCCAGATCTCGATGAATTCATCTTCACTGCCAGGTGCAATCTTGAAACGGTTCATTGCGATATACATGATGGATGTTTGAATTTTCCTGTTATTTGACGAACTTGAGCAGCATGCGATCACTCTCGCCAATGGCGAGGTATTTACTTTGGTCTTTTTTCCCGAGGCGCAATGTCGGCGGTAGTGTCCAGACGCCTTTTTTATGGTCTTTACTGTCTTTGGGATTGGCTAGCAGATTGGATTTAGCCACCAGTTTAAAGCCCGCCTTTTCTGCCAGGGCGATGGTGTAGGCTTCATTGACATACCCTGATTTCGCCTTGGGGTCTTGCTTAACGTCAGGATTGCCACGATGTTCGACCAGCCCGAGTATGCCGCCGGGTTTGAGCGCGGTATACATCGCTGCAAGCATGGCATCGCTGTTGCCTGCCCCCATCCAGTTGTGGACATTACGAAAGGTGAGCACGATATCGGCAGTCCCCGGAGGGGCAATCTCGGTTTTAGCAGGTGGTGCCAGTACAGTGACAATGACCTTGTCGTAGACGGCGGGATTTGCATCGAGTTTTTCTTTGAACGCTTTGGTGGCACGGCGAAAGAAGCGCACTTTTGATTCGGCATCAAAACCAGCGGCGTAGAAGGTACCGTTATCTCTTAAATAGGGCGCAAGGATTTCTGTGTACCAGCCACCCCCGGGGCTGATCTCGACCACGTGCATATCATCTTTGAGTCCGAGCCAGCTGAGGGTTTCCAGTGGCTTGCGATACTCATCGCGCGCCTTATTGGCGGCGCTGCGGTGGTCGCCATTGATTGCCTGTTGCAGTTTTGCATCCGGGGCATTGTCCAGTGCCGCGTTGGCATTGACGACCAGTAACATTGAAAGCAGCGGAAGCCAGCGAGTGCACCTGAATATACGGCTGAGCTTTCCTGGCGTGCATTGTGGCGATATATCCATGTTGTCTCCCCAATTATGAAACTATTAAACAAGTTTGTTATCGAAAACGGTGAGTATGTGACTATACTATTGCTAACCGGTTTGTGCGCTGCTGCGCGCTGAATATCGGCTAAGTCTTACACAGGGGTTGATGAATGACAATGAGTGAAGCGCAGGCGTATCCCATCGATCAAGAAGACCTGGACCTGTTAAAGACCAGCATGCAGCGATTACAGTGTGCGACCAGCTTGCTGGACGGCTTTCACCGTGGTCTGTTTGGTTTTTTGCATTCGCCCAAGCGTACGATCAGCGTCAATTTTCCGGTCGAGATGGATGATGGCTCAGTGCAGGTCTTTCAGGGTTTTCGAGTAGTACATAACCGTGTATTGGGGCCGGGAAAAGGCGGCGTGCGTTATCATCCCGATCTCACCGTAGAAGAGGTGCAGTTCCTGGCAGCAGAGATGACCTGGAAGTGTGCGCTGGTCAATATTCCATTTGGTGGCGCCAAAGGTGGCGTGGTGTGTGATCCCAAGGTATTGAGCGAAGATGAGCTGCGCCGTATTACGCGCCGTTATATTACCGAGCTGGGAGATAACATCGGTCCTAATTCAGATATTCCTGCGCCCGATATGTACACCAACGCTCAGACCATGGCGTGGATCTACGATACCTATGAGGTGATGCATCCCCGGCGTAATAATCGCCCAGTGGTGACCGGTAAGCCGATTGAACTGGGCGGCTCCTTTGGGCGGCTCGAGGCCACCGCACGGGGTGCACTCTTTGCGACACAACGGTTTCTTGAGCAGACCACGCTGTGCGGCTTTCAGGATCTTGCCGGGGTACGTGTCGCGGTGCAGGGGTTTGGTAATGTCGGTGCGATTGCCGCACAATTATTTGATGAAGCTGGCGCCACCATTATTGCCGTGAGTGACAGCCAGGGCGGAATCTATGATGAGCGAGGGCTCGATATTGAGGCGGTGCTGGCCTACAAACGGACGCATCATACAGTGGTGGGTGTGCCGGAGACGATGTCGATCACCAATGATGATCTATTAGCACTGGATTGCGACATTTTGATCCCTGCCGCACAGAGTA
Organism: uncultured Gammaproteobacteria bacterium; assembly: GCA_945787155.1. Taxonomy (GTDB): domain Bacteria; phylum Pseudomonadota; class Gammaproteobacteria; order SZUA-140; family SZUA-140; genus SZUA-76. The sequence continues at coordinate 8,331 of CALZHD010000070.1, forward strand.
ATCAGATTCATAAAGGCAATGCGGCGTGTGTTAAGGCGAAGCTGGTGGTGGAGGCTGCCAATGGACCAACCACGCCAGCTGCCGATGAAATTTTGTTTAAAAACGGCGTCTATCTGTTGCCTGATATCCTGGTTAATGCGGGCGGTGTGGTGGTCAGTTATTATGAGTGGGTGCAGAATTTCGAGAATGAGCAGTGGGAGCTTGAGGTGGTCAACCGAAAGCTGCAGCATAAGATTAATAAGGCAGTCGACCGTGTGGTAGACCGCTGGGGGGAGTTGTCGGCAGAAAAGCAACATGAACCATCGAATGAAGAAGTGGGCGATACCGGCCCCTGCATGCCGGTCGATTTGCGCACGGCCGCGCTGGTCTCGTCGATTGAGCATCTGGTGAAGGTGACGTTATCACGTGGTATCTGGCCCTAAAAAGATTGCCTCAAGCGCCGATAGCCCTATATAAGGAGTTGATTTATTCGTTAGGGAGTTGAGATGAACGAACGCAGCATCAATATTGCGGACCTTGCCGTGACCTGTGTAGAGCCGTCATCGACGCAACGAAAGGTGATTGCCGGCTATTTGAACGAGCTGGGCTTGAGCCGGGTAGAGTGGTTCAGTGACGGCAGTTCGGCGATCAAGGACATGCATCAGTATCAGCCCGATTTGGTGATTAGCGCAATGCACTTGCCAGATATGAGTGGTGCTGAGCTGGTACAGCTGATGCGAGAAGACAGCGAGCTTGAGCATATCCCCTTTATGATTGTCTCTAGTGAGGACTCCGATTACTATCTGGAGCCAGTACGACAAGCAGGGGTAGTTGCTATTCTCTCTAAGCCATTTGACCCTGAAGATCTGAAAAAAGCGCTGTACTCCACTCTTGAATTTATCGAGCCAGACATGTCGATGCTGAATGATAGTGATCTTGATGGGTTATTGGTACTGGTGGTGGATGATAGCGTGACCGCGCGTAAACATATCTGTCGAGTGCTGGAAAACCTGGGGATAGAAAATATTGTGCAGGCCGCTAATGGCAAAGAGGCACTTGAGTGCATGGATCTTCAACTGTTTGACCTGCTTGTGACTGATTACAACATGCCGGAGATGGATGGAAAGGAGCTGACTCGTTATGTGCGTGAAAAAGGTGAGCAGAAATCGATACCGATCCTGATGGTGACCAGCGAGGCCAACAACACTCAGTTAGCCGCGGTTAAGCAGGCGGGCGTCTCAGCATTGTGTGATAAACCGTTTGAGCCGGGCGAAGTAAAGTCATTGATCAAGAAGATCCTGAGTGAGTGATGATGAATGTGGCAGCGGAAGGTGGTATGACGTCATCGGTAGATAATATCAGCGGTTATCATGCGCACGTCTATTTCGATGCAGCGACGCTTGAACAGGCACGAGGTTTGTGTGAGCAGGCGGCCACAAAATTCGACATTCAGATGGGTCGCATGCATCAACGACCGGTCGGTCCTCACCCTTGCTGGAGCTGTCAGCTTGCCTTTACGCCGCAACAGTTTGCTGATGTGGTGCCGTGGTTGGCGCTACACCGTGATGGCTTGACGGTGTTCATCCATCCGCAGAGTGGTGACGATCTGGTTGATCATCGTGATTATGCGATATGGATGGGGAAGGTTGAACCGCTCAATCTCAGTCTATTTACTCAATAGCGTTTTATCATTTTTTTTGAGACTTCAATATAGATAGTTGTTATGAGCATGACATGCTAAATAAATTTTGTCGGAGTGTGATGAAGAGCCGCTGGGTGGTTGTCTTATTGCTGCTTGGAGCAGTGGTATTTATGCCGGTATCCGCTGGCGAAATCTTCAAATGTCGCGATGCAATGGGACGCATCGCTTTTCAGGATGGCCCCTGCCATAGTGCAGAAAAAGAAGAGAAGGTTTTTATCGCGCCATCCTCTTCGTCACCTCCGGCAGCGGCTGAAAAAATGGCCACACCCAGTGCTGGAACAGCCGCCGATTCTTCGACACAGGCACCAGCCAAGAAGGTAGCTGCTGGCAAAAATTTTGCGTGGCGCATCTCAAAAGGAAAGCAGCGTGGCTATTTGATGGGCTCGATTCACTTCGGTAAGGCGAGCATGTACCCGCTATCGGTTACTTTATTAAACGCCTTTAAAGGTTCCGATGCGTTGGTGGTTGAGGCCAATGTGGTGGATGCTGACCCGGGTATGTTGGCACAGACGATGATGAGCAACGGTGTCTATAGTGATGGCACAACATTGAAGACAGTGCTGGATGCTGATACCTGGGGAAAATTAAATGTGACATCAACCAGTCTTGGCATTCCTGTTTCAATGGTGGAAGGGATGCGGCCGTGGTTTGCATCAATGACATTGACGGCGCTGGCGCTGAAGGGGATTGGCCTCAATGAGTCGTTGGGGATCGATCGTCATTTTCTTGATCTAGCCAAAAAGCAACGCAAGCCGATCCGCGAGCTGGAATCGGTAAAACAACAGTTGGCGCTGTTGAGTGGGCTCTCTCAGAAAGCTCAGGTGGGGATGTTGCAGCAGACACTTAAGGATGTAGGAAATGCCAAAGTGTATTTCGATACCATGCTTCAGTCGTGGCAAAGAGGTGATCCGCAGGCGTTAGATAAACTGTTTGTTGATGATATGAAGAAGAGTCCTGTCGGTGATGAGCTTCATCGTTTGATGCTCACCGATAGAAACATCGCGATGACCAAGGGGGTTGATGCCATGCTGCGTGGTGGCTGCAACTGCTTTGTGGTGGTGGGTGCCGCGCACCTTGGTGGCGAGAAGGGGATTATCAAGCTGTTGCAGGCTAAGGGGTATAAAGCCGAGCAGTTGTAGCATTTTAATAAATTTATCTGGCCCTGATTTTTTTACATTCGTATCTTAACTCTCGCTGATTTTCAATGCCTGGTGAATCAGGCGTTACCGTTGAAAAATAAAATATAGCCGGGTGAATGAAGATAGGAATAAGCTTGATTTGGCCGTGTTTTTATAAAGAGAAACTGCCAGTGGACTTCCTTCGTTTCAGTAGGCATATGTAACTCACGCCCTGGACTTGCTTCATTTCAGTAAATAATCACCCCTCATTACTCTTTCGACTTCCTATCGTTTTGACACAAAAGCGCAAAATATAAAGTATCGATTGGCAAATTTACCGTATAGTGTATTATTATTTAGCGTTTCATGACTTTAATCGTTCAATTGTAACGAGAAAAACAGTTTGCATTGGTAAATTGAATTAGTTGATTTATTCACTGATAAAAGTTTGTTTTGCGATGTGATCGTATAGCTCTCTTAAATTCAATACTAAAAAATGGAAGGGGAGTGCCATGCTGGCGTTAGCAGATAAGTGACTTTCAGCCAATGGCCCGCCGATCAATCCCTTTTGTTTTAATGCGTATATGACTGGCATTATTGATATAACTTATTGAAAGTAAATTGAAAATTTTTGGTTGCAGATTAATGGTAAGGCAAATAGTAAAACCCTAGTATTGAGGATTATAGATGAACTTCATTCAAACTATCGATTGGTTTTGTTGGTTTGACGTCTTTATCCTTACGTCCAATGATTTTAAACAATCACAGCAGGAGTGAACTGACTATGGCAAAAAAATATGATGCTGGTGTAAAAGAGTACCGCGATCTGTACTGGGCACCGGATTACGTTCCGTTGGATACGGACTTGCTGGCTTGTTTTAAGGTAACAGGCCAACCAGGTGTACCACGTGAAGAGGTTGCGGCCGCGGTTGCTGCGGAAAGCTCAACGGGTACCTGGAGTACAGTTTGGTCTGAGCTTCTGACCGATCTTGAGTTCTACAAAGGTCGTTCTTATCGCATCGAAGATGTACCGGGCGATCCAGAATCTTTCTACACATTCATCGCATACCCGATTGATCTGTTTGAAGAAGGTTCAGTTGTAAACGTTCTGACTTCATTAGTGGGTAACGTGTTTGGTTTTAAAGCGCTGAAGCATCTGCGTCTGGAAGACATTCGCTTCCCAATGGCATTTATTAAAACCTGTGGTGGTCCACCAGCAGGTATTCAGGTTGAGCGTGATCGTTTAAATAAGTATGGTCGTCCAATGCTGGGTTGTACCATTAAGCCTAAGTTAGGCCTGTCTGCTAAGAACTATGGCCGTGCCGTTTACGAATGTTTACGCGGTGGTCTGGATCTGACTAAAGATGACGAGAACGTAAACTCTCAGTCATTCATGCGCTGGCGCGATCGTTTTGAATTTGTTGCTGACGCGATTGATAAAGCAGAGCGTGAAACAGGTGAGCGTAAAGGTCATTACCTGAACGTGACAGCAGCGACCCCTGAAGAGATGTACAAGCGTGCTGAGTTCGCGAAAGAACTGAATCAGCCTATCATTATGCATGACTTTATCACGGGTGGTTTTACTGCTAATACAGGTCTGGCTAACTGGTGTCGTGATAACGGTATGTTGCTGCATATCCATCGTGCAATGCATGCGGTAATCGATCGTCATCCTAAGCATGGTATTCATTTCCGTGTACTGGCTAAGTGTCTGCGTCTGTCTGGTGGTGATCATCTGCATACCGGTACTGTTGTTGGTAAACTGGAAGGTGATCGTGCTTCTACATTGGGTTTTGTAGATCAGTTACGTGAATCATTCATTCCTGAAGACCGTTCACGCGGTGTGTTCTTTGATCAGGACTGGGGTTCAATGCCTGGTGTATTTGCCGTTGCTTCTGGTGGTATCCACGTATGGCACATGCCTGCACTACTGAATATTTTTGGTGACGATTCTGTACTGCAGTTTGGTGGTGGTACGCAGGGTCATCCATGGGGTAATGCTGCTGGTGCGGCTGCAAACCGTGTTGCACTGGAAGCGTGTGTTAAAGCCCGTAACGAAGGTCGTGAGCTTGAGCGTGAAGCGCGTGATATTCTGACCGAAGCGGCTCAACATAGTCCTGAACTGGCACTCGCAATGGAAACTTGGAAAGAAATCAAGTTTGAATTCGAAACCGTTGACAAGCTGGACGTTGCGTAACGCAACGTTCCGCCAGTTCTAAACTTAAGCATTGAGAGGATTGAATAATGAATAACGGCATTGCAGGTGATTATCAAACGAAACAGTCTTTGGAGACATTTAGTTTTCTTCCAAAGTTCACTGCTGAAGATGTGCAAAAGCAAGTTGCGTACATTGTTGCGAATGGTTGGGCGCCTTCTATCGAGCATGAGCATCCAAGTAACGCAATGGACCATTACTGGACCATGTGGAAACTTCCGCTCTTTGGCGAAACCAATATCGCTACTGTGTTAAATGAACTTGAAGCATGTCGTCGTGCTTATCCTGATCATCACATTCGTTTGATTGGTTACGATGCATACACGCAAAGCCAGGGTTCTTGCTTTGTGGTTTATGCAGGTTAAGCGGTAGAAGTAAGTTACATCACCAGCGTTAGTGCATGAATGTGAATAGCCGTTTGGCTGTTCACGTTCATGGCTAACAGTACGGAGATCACAATGGCACAAACAGCACGCGAAGCATCATTGGCTCGACGTAAAGCTTTATCATCGACGGGTAAAGCGGCAATAACAGGTAAAACTGATCGCGTTCGTCCGGCACCTGCACCCGTTGCAGCAACGACGACAGCAGCAGTTAGCACGCCTGCGGTTGCTTACACCTCTACGCCTCTTCCCGGCGTTCAAGTTGGCAGCGCACGCCAGGCGGCATTGGCGCGTCGTATTGCGATGTCTAAAGGTGGGAAAAAGGCTGTCAAGAATGTAGATAGAATACGCGACGGTGTTGCTGAAGCGACAGCAAAGGCATCAGCATCGACTGCGGCTGACACTCAGAAAAAAGGGTGTGGTTGTGGCGGTAAGAATAAATCTGTGGCGACGACGACGGCTGATATCAATTTGTCAGCAGGTCTTGCACCACAAATGAACGTAAATGTTCGTAAGGCAGTATCAATGAGTTCAGCCAGGCAGGCTTCATTGTCACGTCGTAAAGCAATGTCTGCTAAAGGCAAATCTGCGCTAAAGGGCGGCAGTGTCAGTGAGGCGAGCGCAGCACGCGCTGCAAACCCTGATATTAGCAGCCGTGAACTGGCCCAAACGCTACGTCAACAGCGTAGTTCGAAAGGTAAGTCTAACAAACAAAAGATTGCGACGGTTGCATCAGGTCCTGGGCGTCATCGTAAGGCGCAAGAGCCTGCGCAAGATCAGCCCTGGAAAGTGGGTGTGACTGAAACGGCATCAGGCCAGGCAGTGACCGGCACGATGGTAGATCGCGTTGAAACTGTGACGGGTAATGAAGCAAGCACCTGTCGTGGCGTCACCGGTACTGAGTACATGGGCGCCGATGTTTTTAAAACACTTTGCAAAAGCGATGCAAAGGCAGGATTTAATCGCGTGTCGCTGACAACAACCGGTTCAGGTAATTATGTGAGTGGTATTAACGTGAGTCGCAGCAATAAAGTGACTGGCAATGAGCCGGGCACATGTAAAGCGGTGACTGGCACCGAGTATGTCTCTACGGAGCAGGCGCAAGCATTTTGTGCGTCAAAAGGGCCGACAAAACCCGCTAAGAATACACTCGCTGAAACCGTGAAAGGGAAAGCGGTTACAGGGAGCAATGTTGGACGTTCAGAGAAAGTGACGGGTGATGAGCCAGGGTCCAATCGCCATTTAACGGGCAGTCAGTACATGCAAAGTGCTGAAGGCAGTGCACCCGCTAAAGTAGGTATGAGCAATACCTTACGTAGTGGTACTGTTTCAGGTACACAGATTGGCCGTAGTGAAAAGGTGACCGGTGATGAGCCTGGTAGTTGTCGTAATGTCACCGGTGATGAATATGTCGGTGCAGAACAGTACTCCGGTTTTTGCGAGTCTAAGCCTGAGCCTGCTGACCAGAAAGTGGGCGTTTCTGCCACTTTGATGGGTAAATCTGTGACAGGTACGATGACAGATCGTGGCAGTAAAGTAACCGGTAACGAAGCCGGTACTTGCAAGGCGCTTACGGGGACACCTTATGCGGGTGTTCAGCAGACAGAAGCGTTTTGTTCATCGCCTGAAAAGTTAATGGCAATGGCACGTGCACGTAAAGGTACTGACAATGTCGGGCCAAGCATGACCGGGATTCAACCGGGCATTGGTGGCGTCATGACGGGCAGTGATAAAGGTGCATGTGAGCCGCTGACGGGGACACCCTACATTGGTGCGGATCAAGCCGTAAACACATGTCCGACGAATGTGGCAGTGCCGGTCAGTTCTGATTTTCCTCAGCCGATCTCAGGCCAGCCGTGGGGGCAGTTCAGCGTCACTACGCCAGCCGGTCAAGCACAGGAAATGATCGAAAATGGTGCCATTACCGGTAACCGTTATGAGCAAGGTCAGATTACTGGGCCGTTTGGTATGGCTGACGGTAAAGTGACTGGAACCGAAGAAGCGCGTTTTGGCGGCAATAAAACAGCTGCTCCTGAGTTCATTGTGCAAACCACTGAAATGAGTGACGGGCAGATGAAATCACGTGTCACTGGTGAAGGGATGGCAACGGGCCAAAAGATTACAGGCGATGACTGGGATCGTGGTGATCGTGTGACTGGGACTGAAGGTAATTCTGCGACACGTCGTAATCCGACATTTCGTGGTCCTATGGCCTCAATGCCTTCCATGGCCGTGGCGAATAAGCGTAACGAAGAGGTGCCGGTACCTGTAAGTAAAGTGACAGGGAGCAGTGGCAACACAGAAAAAGGCTCTTTGATTACCTATTCTGGCGGCGCGCGCGGTTAGTGGCACGCTGAGTATTTGATAGGTAGAAGATGATTAGGCGTAGACCAACTCGTTCATTGTCGAGAAATATGCGACAAAGAGCCGTTCAGCCGACCACGGCCAAAAGGCATTGTGCTCCAATGATGATGCCTTTGACAGCCGTGTCTGGCAGCGCTGAACATCCGCTGGTGGATGGTTACGAAAACGGGCATTTGTATCAATACGAGGCTTCAGTTAAAAAAGCCTTTGATGCCATAGTACCCACCTTGAAAAAGGTTTCGGCATGCCAGCACGAAGAGAATTTTGTTGTACGTGCTCAATCGGTGGCCATGCAGCAGTTTGGGTTTGAGTTGCCGGTTGAAATACTGGAAAACGCCTGGGTTGAACAGTTGGATATGCGTTTGTTGTTTGCCTGGTGTGTGTTTAAAACTTATCAGCGTTTTTGTGATGATTTTTTTAGCACTGCACCGTTAAACAATAAAAGCGCTGAAGAGTTTCAGCGTTTTATTCAACAGTGTGGCTTCCACACATTGGATGTTTCGCCCTGTGCGGATGGGCGCCTGGCACATGCCATACGTTATGTGCTCAGACTGCCGATTGACGCGGTTCGCCGCAAGTCATACGCAGGTGCGATGTTTGATATAGATGACAGTATCCAGAAATGGGTCGAAACGGAGATGTTGCGCTACAGGGAAGGACGCCCAAATACGGCGGATGCACCGACGCGCTATCTGAAGACAGTTGCGTACCACTTTAGTTCGGTGGATCCGAGTCACGAAGGGTGTGCGGCACATGGCTCAGATGATGCGAAGGCAGCGGCTCAAGGTTTGACGCGTTTGCTAGCGTTTCGCCAGGCGGTTGAAAACAGTTTTTGTTGTGGTGCGTCGATCGATTTGTTGCTGTTAGGGATTGACACCGACACCGATGCGATCAAGGTGCATGTGCCTGATGCAGATGGCAATATAGAATTAGATAAGTTTGTTGATGCGAGTGAACTTTATCAACAGACACTGCGACTCTCCGCTAAGGAAGCAGAGCAGCGAATCGAACAGATGATTCGTAGTGCGCAAGAAAATGTGAGTGAGGGCATGTTGCAACTGGTCAGCAAGCTACTCGTTAATAACTTGTCGCAGATTGAATATGTACGCCACTATTATGGTGGTCACTATGAAGATATTGGTCACGCAGAACGCTTTATTGGTGCAGGGATTGGTTTTGAAGAAGTACAGCTACGTAATCTGACTTATTTTGCGTATCTGAACACAGTTGAAGAATCGACGGCTGATTTTGATGTTGGCATAAAGATCTTCAGCAAGTTAAATGTTGCAAACGGCTTGCCGGTGCCGGTGGTGGTTCGGTTTGATTATCACGGACAAGTACCCGGGGCGCGTGAAAGAGCAATGGAACGTTGCCAGCAAGTTTCAGAAGCTGTGGCGGCTCGATATAGCGGCCTGGCGGAAAAAGGGTTGTTGCACTCATTGCAGGTCGTGCGTGATTGCAATGTAAACGGTCAGATAGAGATTTTGGGTTCATCGTTAGATATGGCGATATAGCGCGGAGATGATCAGGTGAAGATCTTTAAGGTAGAAAAACCTTTAGTGTCGACCAACCGCATACCGGGGATGGAGCACAAACATTTGCAGGTCGTACGCGATGGCTCTTCATTGGCGGTGGCTGTCGATGCAGTGGGTGCCAAACCTGGAGATTGGGTGATTTGTGTAGGTAGTTCCGCTGCGCGTGAAGCTGCGGGCAGTAAAGAGTATCCAAGTGATCTGACCATTGTTGGGATTATTGATCACTGGGAAGAGCAGTAGGCGAGCTGCGGTGGATATCTACCAAGCAGAAAAAACACTGGTATGCACGAGTCGTGTACCCGGTTTGAAACAGACTAACTTACGTGTCTTACGCAATGCGAAGGGCGCAAAAGTGGTCGCCACTGACCCTGTTGGTGTCAGAGAAGGTAATTGGGTTTTTACTGCAAGTGGTTCAGCTGCACGGTATGCAGTCGGTGACCCTGAAGTACAGACCGATTTAACGATTGCGGGAATTATCGATAACTGGCAAGAAGATGCTGGTTAATGAATAACGCAGTAATAGTAATTTTTTATTTAACTGAGATATCTGGAGACAAGCATAATGGCTAATGAAAACTACGGTATTGCTTTGGGCATGATCGAAACTCGTGGCTTAGTGCCAGCAATTGAAGCAGCTGATGCGCGATGACTAAGGCCGCTGAAGTTCGCCTTATCGGTCGTGAGTTTGTCGGGGGTGGTTATGTGACTGTTCTCGTTCGTGGCGAAACAGGCGCGGTTAACGCTGCCGTTCGTGCAGGTGCCGATGCCTGTGAACGTGTTGGTGACGGTTTGGTTGCGGCGCACATCATTGCGCGTCCACACAATGAAGTTGAATCTGTATTGGGCAATAAGTAGTTCAAGCTCAATATTTTATAATCCAAAAAGCCATTTATCATAAAGGAGCATAAGGCCATGGCAAATGAAACATACGGTATTGCATTAGGCATGATTGAAACACGCGGTCTAGTACCTGCTATCGAAGCGGCTGATGCTATGACAAAAGCGGCAGAAGTACGTCTGATCGGACGTGAATTTGTCGGGGGTGGTTATGTGACTGTACTGGTACGTGGTGAAACAGGTGCGGTTAACGCTGCTGTTCGTGCAGGTGCAGATGCCTGTGAACGTGTTGGTGATGGCCTGGTGGCCGCGCACATCATTGCGCGCCCACACAAAGAAGTAGAGCCTGTGCTGAGTGGTAACAAGGCTTAAATAAAGCGATGAACGCGGGCATGAAGGGGAGTTTCTCCCCTCTGTCTTTGATGGCCATGCCCGGCCTCACTTTAGTCTAAAGAAGGCATAGGATATGACTCAAGATCCAGCCGTTCTCGGTTATCTGGGACGCGCATTAAGCCTCGAACTTTCAGCAGTCCAGCAGTATCTATCACTGACCAAACTGTTTGAGCTTCGTGGCATGCCCCAGGCGGCAGAACAATTCCGCCATGAGGCACAAGAGGAGATGAAACACGCAGAGCTGATTATCGGCAGGATGCTGGCGCTTGGTGTCGCGCCTAATGCGAGTCATCTGCGGCCAGTACATTTAGACGGTACATTATCGCAACTGATGGAGTACGTCTCTCAAATGGAGGCGCAAATCATCGATTTCTATACTCGTGCAGTGCGCGATTGTAGTCGCATACAAGATCATGAAAATAGATTCTTTTTCGAAAAGCTGCTACATGAAGAACAGCAGCATGCTACAGGGCTTGAACACTGGCGGCATGAAATCGAGAACGGTCAGCCGGCCGACTCGAAGTAATCGGAGGAACACGCCATGAGTGAAAAATGGGCCGTACGTAAGCGTCCTGCTCGTCTTGAGCGTCGTATCGAATTTACAGATTACGAAGAGACCCGTGAGTTTCTCGACCGCGCAGCAGATTTAGCTGAGCGTCAGGGTTATTACCCAGATATGAGTTTTGGCCGAACCCACGTAAGCATTTCGTTGCTACCTAAAGAAGAGGGCGCAGAGGTTGACGATGAGTTAATGCGTTATGCCGAGCTGATGGACGCACTGCTACCTGCTGACCACCAGGATAATTAATGAGCCATATGATGGCAGAAGGGGAGTACTATGAGCGATGTAAAGAAATCTGTTAGTGCGAGTAAGGGTGCAGCACCCGCAGCAGCAAAAGAGAAGGCGAGTAAACAGTCGTCTAATAGCGCTAAGAAGTCGACAAAAGAAGTTTCTCACTTTGTCTCTCAACGGGTTTGGCCTGACTGAGTATTACGTCGTAATCAGGATGCCGAAGTACTTCGTCCCATCAGTGTGCCGTATGTAAAGCACATTTCACTGGGGCTGGGTTCTGAGGTTTAGCGATAAAGGTGCTGGCGGTCGCTAACCGCTAGCGGACGGAGAATTTAGATGTCGAGTTTGAATAATTTGCTGTTGCCGGCGGTGCTTTTTTTTGCACTCGGTTTCATTGCCCGACTGATCAAGTCGGATCTCCGTTTTCCGCCAGACCTGGCCAAAGTGCTTTCAATATATCTACTGATGGCGATTGGTCTACATGGTGGCTATGAGTTAGCCAAGGCCGATTTAATGATGGCGCTTACCTCTATCATGTGGGCGTTGATTCTTGGTTTTAGCTTACCGATAGCTGGTTACCTGGGGCTATTGTTAACAGGTAAGGTCAATCCGATGGATGCGGCCGCTATCTCAGCCCATTACGGTTCAGTCAGTGCAGGCACCTTTTTGACGGCTATCGCTTACCTCGACAATATCAGTGTTGAGTATGAAACCTACCCATTAATTATGCTGGCGGTGATGGAATCACCTGCTATTATTGTTGGTCTTATTCTGGCTGTTAAGGCACGTCATACCCTTGCAGCGAAAGAAGGTTCATCATCGAGCGAGGATAAGGCGCAGATGGCTGATGATGACGATGAAAACAATAGTGGTTTTGGGGCGCTGTTACGTGAGGCGTTCACCAACGGTAGTGTGGTCGTGTTGACCGGCTCGATGATCATTGGGGCGATCTCGGCACCCTCGGGGATGGCGAAGCTGGAGCCTTTTATCGACGAAATCTTTATGGGTGTGTTGTGCCTTTTCCTGTTTGACATGGGAATGGTGGCGGCCCGTCGTATTGGTGATTTCCGCCAGGTTGGGCCAGTGCTGGCACTATTTGGTGTTGTGATGCCTTTGTTTGGTGGTGTAGTAGGTGCCTATGTTGGTGCTAATGCGCTTGGTTATGGTGTTGGTGGTACCACGCTGGTGGCGGTACTAGGCGCCAGCGCTTCTTATATTGCAGTACCACCTGCGATGCGCCTGGCTGTACCTGAAGCCAACCCCTCATTTTATTTAACATTGTCGCTGGGCATTACATTCCCTTTCAATGTTGTTGTGGGGATTCCGCTTTACCACAATCTGGCACAAGCCATAGTGGCCTAAGCTGTACTGATTAAATATTAATTGGACGGAAAATTATGGTTACCCTGTATCCTGAAAAGCTGCTCAACATCATAACGATCGACTCGCTTGAAGATAAGCTGGTGGATTCTTTCAAAAAATATGGTGTGAGTGGTTATACCATTGTGCGGGCGCGTGGTGCGGGTTCATCAGGTTTACAGGCCGATATGAGCGGTTTCGATGCAAATATTCTGGTGAAGGTGATTTTACCGGAAGACCGTGTGCAAAATTTACTGGATAGTCTGGAACGCAAGATTCGCAAGGGGTATCACTTAACGGTATTTGTTCATGACGTGCAAGTGATGAGACCAGAAAAGTTTAATACACCCTGGCACGAATAAGTGGTGTAAAGGAATATGGCGGAGCAGATGATGGTAGAAAACATGAGTTTTAAAATAAGAAATAAATTACCTGAGTCTTGTGGACACCAATTGAGATTCAGTCAAGGGTGCTACTTGGGAAATGATGTTAATGGGGAGAGTAACTAAAATGCAAGGTGCACCACAGAACGGTATAAAAGGCCTCAAACACTGGCGTTTCGACCTGTTAGCGGGGATGCAGGTTGCCCTGGTATCGCTACCACTTTCGCTGGGTATCGCGATCGCTTCGGGCGCACCACCGGTTACCGGATTAATTTCTGCGATTATCGCGGGACTCATTTTTCCTTTTCTAGGCGGCGCTTATGTGACTATTAGCGGTCCAGCGGCGGGACTTGCACCTGCATTGTTAGCGGGCATGTTATTACTCGGGGGAGGTGATCTGGCGGCAGGTTATCCTTTATTACTGGTGGCCATCTGCCTCACGGGGTTAATCCAGATTGTGTTAGCATTTTGTAATGCAGGGCGCTTCGCTATCTTCCTGCCGGTGACAGTGGTAGAGGGGATGCTGGCGGCGATTGGACTCATCATTATTATCAAACAAATTCCGCCCTTGATGGGCGTCATTTTGCCCGCGGCCAGTAGCATGCTGGCGTCGATGGCCAAGATTCCTGAAGTCGTGCTTCAGATGCAATGGCAGATATTTGTCATTGGTGCGCTGAGTCTGTTCTTTATGTTCTATCTCAACCTAACTCGCAACAAGTGGTTGCGTAAGTTACCGGCTGCGCTGTTTGTTGCCATTCTCGGTATTGTGTTGGGTTATGTCTTTAAGCTCGATACTGCATACCTTATTACGATGCCTGAGAATATTCTCGAGGGGAGTATCACCTGGCCCGCCTTTGGTGAGGTATTGAATCGTCCCGATTTATGGTGGGGAGTATTGGTGGTCGTGATTACACTGACGTTAATCGACGGTGTAGAGTCGCTTGCGACCATCAAGGCGGTGGACAAGATTGACCCATTTCAGCGTAAGTCGGATCCCAATATTACGCTGCGGGCGATGGGGGTCTCTAACACTGTCTCCAGTATCTTCGGTGGATTGACCATTATTCCTGGTGGAATTAAAAGTCGTACCAATATTGATGCGGGTGGCCGTACTTTATGGGCCAATTTCTACAATGCCGTTTTTCTGCTCATTTTTCTCTTTCTGGCAACGGATGTCATTGCCCGCGTGCCATTGGCATCGATCGCGGCGATTTTGATCTACGTGGGCTGGAAGCTGTGCGAGTTTAAGGTCTTTACCAAAACTTATGCGATTGGTCGCGATCAGTTGGTCATTTTCTTTATCACGATTATCTCTATTCTCGGTTCAGATCTGTTGACCGGTATCCTTATCGGTATTGCCGCCGAAGTGTTGATGCTGCTGTACCTCCTGATGCCATCTTTCCGTTTTATTTTGACGGGACGTTTGACGGTTAAACATTCTCTAGTGCTGTTATGGCAGAACTTGAGTGGCATGTTTCGCACGCCGGTGATCAATATAAAAGAAATTGAAGGTGGCGAACATCCTCATTATGAATTGTCATTGTCATCTATCGTCTGTTTTAATCTTTTACCGCTGGATAAAATGCTCAACCAGCTACCCGCTAATGCCGCGATTACGTTAATAGTCACGGAGTCTGGTCGCATCATGGATCATACTGGCGTTGAATACTTGCACCAGTTTGAGGAGGAGTGCGTACGTGATGGACGTGCTTTTGAGCTTAAGGGCATGGATAACTTTTTTCAGTTTACCAATCACTCATTATCAGCGCGCATGCAAGATGCCAGTCTGATCAAAGAAGAGGCGAAGCGCTCTGCTCGTGAACTTGAGATGGCTGCCCTGGCAGAACATTATGACCTGAACTTTTTGTCGGCAACGACATCGATATTAAATAATCATGATTTTGTCTATTTGCGCCGTGGCGCGGACAAAGAGTCCGTTCACCTGATGAGTGGTGAATATCGTGGTTGTGATGTTCAATTGTTTGATTACAGTCATACCGCTGCACCCGATTATTATGCGAAGCATTGGCACACACTGATGGTGATGAAGTGTCCTTTAAATGATGGTGCGCGACTACCAGACTTTGTGGTGACTCCTGGACATTATCTACAACGTTATCTTGTCGAGTTTGAAGAAATAGATTTGGCAGAAAAACCTCAATTAGTTAAACCCTATCGACTTTACGGTCGAACCAAAGGTGATTCCGCGGGTATTATTTTTCCTGAGTTATCTGAGTTTCTGCTGAAGTACCCAGACTACTATCTGGAAGTCAGAAATGGCGTAGTACTGGCCTTCAGACCATCACTTGAACTCGGCAGCGAACAAGATATTGCGCAATTATTTCAGCTTGCTGATGTGTTTAATGCGCACTGTGCGAGTGTGTGTGATGCTAACGCTAGCAGTGATTAGTTGAGATAAGTAGACTAATGGGCAGCCGCAAATGAATCAGCAAGATGATGGCAGGAGCAAGGCGGGGTTGCCTGATTATCTGATTCGCCACACCACCTTTCGGCAGATGCAAATCTTCGAAGCGGTGGTGCGGTTGGGAAGTTTTACCCGTGCTGCGGAAGAGTTGTTTTTAACACAGCCGACGGTGTCGACTCAGCTTAAAAAGTTGACTGATGTGATTAACCTGCCGCTGCTCGATCTTTCGGGACGTCAGTTGAAACCGACAGAAGCAGGCGAATCGTTGTATCGCGCCATCCGTAAAATTTTCGATACGCTGTTAGATCTTGATACATCGGTCGCAGATTTGAAAGGGTTGCGTCGTGGTCGTTTACGATTGGGTGTGATCAGTACGGCTGAGTATTTTGCGCCTGAGATTCTTGGTGATTTTTGCCGTGAGTATCCCGGGGTGGATATCTTACTTAAAGTCACTAATCGTGATACTATTCTGGAACGTATCCAGAATAATGAGGATGATCTCTATATCCTGGGTAGACCACCTGAAAAGACGCTTAATCTCAAGACCTACTCTTTTGCTCCCAATCCATTGGTGGTGATGGCCGCACGTGATCATCAGCTGTGCAAGGAGTCAAATATATCGATCAAGCGTTTAGCTGAGGAGCCCTTTATCTCTCGAGAAGTGGGGTCAGGGATACGTGATACAACGATGAAGTTGTTCGCATCTCATGACTTGCTGCCAAAGGTGCGCATGGAGCTGGGCAGTAATGAGGCGATCAAACATGCCGTGGTCGGTGGATTAGGGGTCACGGTGTTGTCATTACATACACTGGCACTTGGAGGTGCAGGTGGTCCGATCGATGTACTGGATGTAGAAGGTTTCCCGATCGAACGTAAGTGGTTTCTGGCGCACACTAAAGATAAGGATCTGTCGATCATTGCGCGTACCTTTCTTGAGTTTGCACAGGCTAAGGAGCCGATGATCAGTGATCGGATGGAAACCCTCTACAAGGCGTTTACTGAGCGACGCAAGGGCACTGCGAAGAAGCGTAAAGTTAAGGGCCAGGCCTGAATGGGACAGGTGCTTGAAAATTCGCGAATTGCGATAAGGTTTATATGATTAAGTTACGCACCTATGTGTTTATAGATTCGCTGCAACCGCAGCTGGCCGCCTATATGGGGACGGCGTCTCAGGGGTTTCTACCGGTGCCTGGCGATGCTTGCTTGTGGATGGAAGTCGCACCGGGCATGGCGATTCATCGCCTTACTGACATAGCGCTCAAGGCGACCCGTGTTCACCTGGGGCAACAGGTAGTGGAGCGTGCTTTCGGTTCAATGGTCTTCCATCACCGAGATCAGAGTGATGTGACCGAGGCGGGGCATTCTGTGCTCAACGCGTTAGGTACACATGAAGATGCACGTCAGAAATGTCGTATCGCGTGGAGCGAAACGGTGCGTTCGATTACGCCCGATCATGCGGTGTTGATCAATCGCCAGGATCGCAAAGGTTCGATGATTCTGCCGGGGCAGAGTATGTTTATTCTCGAGACTGAACCGGCGGGTTATATTGTCTATGCAGCCAATGAGGCGGAAAAAGCGGCCAGTATTACCCTGATCGATGCTCGTGCTGTCGGCGCTTATGGTCGTCTGACGCTGGCAGGCAGTGAGGCGAACATCGATGTAGCGGCGCATGCGGCACGCGAAGCGGTACTGAAACTATCGGGTGTAGCGGTTTAAGAATATCAGGGCCTGTTGCCGTTTCATTTATTTCACTGCTGGAGCCCATTTTTTCCTCCCACACCAAAAGCAGGCGCTTGAGACGAGGCGGGAGACGCAACAGTGAGATTAGCCTTATCGGCGTCGCTGGCTGTTGAGCATGCGAGTTTTCTGAACCATGCGGCGCAGCGACAGCGCATTATTGAAGCGCGACACCTGGTCCAGCGCGACCCAGCCGAGGTCATGCGACTCATCATTGCCAGGCAGCGGTAACTGATTGTCGATCTCTACCAGAAAACGGATATCAAAATGTTCATGGCGCGGGTCATGTGCGCTCTCATGAATGGTGTGGATATCGATATCAAAAATCGCTTCGCTCACCAGTCTGATCTGGCTTAGATCGATGCCAGACTCTTCCGAGGTCTCCTTCAGCGCCACGCGCAGGATATCGGCATCGCCGTCGGCATGGCCGCCCGGCTGTAACCACAGGTGCAGCTTGCGATGGTGGAGCATCAGGGTAAAGTCGTGCGAAGGATTGAGTACCCAGGTCGAGGCGGTAACGTGCGCTGGCATCAGCGCTCTGTTAAAGCAGTCGGTATGCGCAGCAACAAAACGGCGAGTACGCTCAGCCATCGCCTTTTCTTCCATAAAAACGGTTTTGTAGTCGTTTAGCAGGCTGAGTAACTGTTGTCTATGCATGTGTCTGGTGAATCCAGTTATACCGGCATAGAGTATAATCTATTTGCTGATGGCGCAGCATTGAAATCTTCAATACTCTGTATTGCTGTATGTAGATGGGTGTTAACAGGCACTAGGAAGCATTTGTCTGGGCGCCGGGGTTTGGCTATCCTCTCTTATCAATGACATTTGGATATGAATAGCTCATTAAGAATGATTATGGATCTATTTGTGCAAGTCGCAATATCTGCGTTTGAGTCGTGGTTAATGATGACAGCGCGGCGTGTGCGGCCTGATTGATTATTGAGCCAGGGGCAGTTTCAGGAAACAGCGGGATTATTGGGTGGGTGGTGCGTCAATAATATAAAGACGCGAGGTGACGGACCGGTCTATTCGGCATCCGGCAGTGTCTTGCCAATATTGAGAATACCGCTGGGATCGAACTGCTGTGTGATGCGTCGCATTAAATCAAGCGTCACCGGGTCGATTTCGCGTCCAATAAAAGCGCGCGTTTTTAATGCCGACCCTATGTTCGCCGGAGATAGTGCCGATTAATTTGAGTGCCAGACTAAACACCGCATCGAGACACTGTTCTGCATTGTGACATTGCTGTGGATCATTAGGGCCGAGTAACAGGTTGGTGTGCAGGTTGCCGTTGCCGGCGCGCCCACAGTTAACGATCTTGATGTTGTACTGTTCAGAGAGCTGTTGCAGGTCGCGAACCAATTTCGGCAGGCGTGACACCGGCATGACAATATCTTCGTTGATCTTCTTCGGCGCGACGTTGCGTCGCGTGGGTGATAGCGCTTTGCGGCCAGCAGTCGGCGGGTCATGCAGCAGGCTTGTTTCACCAACGATAGCGCGCAGTGACGCGAGTAGCCCAGCGGTCATCGGGTTCAGGTGTCTAGGTATTCAAAGACTTTAACGATTCCCTGTGCGCCTTTTATCTGTTACGCAGTCTTTGCAGCAGTATTACTTTCTTCGCGTGTCACAAGTCCCTTCAGGTAGGCACCCTCCGTTCTGTATTCGCTTTAAAATAGGCGCTGTAAAAGAAAATTGTGTATAGATTAAGATCGTTCTTTAGAGAACCATCGGTATCCTTTCAGGCGCTTAGTTAGTAACAATGCATTCTGATGGTGCGCTCGGTATTTTAGTGGGCGCTTTATCTGTCCGTCTGCGTATTTATTATTTTCTCTAAGTGACAGTTATTTTCAAAATAATCTTATAGAAACAGCTATATAAGTTGGTTTTTATTATGTGGCCCAGTATATGCACTAAAGCTGTGTACATGTACTCATGTCGTAAATCATTTTTGATTAATTAACTTGTGCTATAGAGAGAGGAAAAATGTCTTATTTAGAACCTTCAGAGTTTGTGACTAAAATGGTCGATTCGGGTGAGTCGAAAGTGTATATGTCGACAAAAGATACTGTTATTCGTGCTTACATGGCGGGGGCGGTGCTTGGTCTTGCTGCTATGTTTGCGATTACTGTTATGGTTAAAACAGGTTCGCCGCTTGTTGGGGCGTTACTCTTTCCAGTGGGTTTCATTATGCTGTACCTGATGAAGTTTGATTTACTTACGGGAGTATTCACGCTTGTGCCACTTGCATGGCTGGATAAACGGCCGGGTGTTACCATTGGTCAGGTGTTACGTAACTGGGGTTTAGTGTTTGTCGGTAACCTGGGGGGTGCGCTGACGGTTGCGTTTATTATGTCGTTTGTTTTGACCTATGGGTATAACGTTGACGGCGGAGCGATTGCCACTAAGGTGGCCAGTATTGGTGAGTCGAGAACGCTAGGATATAAAGAGCAGGGCCTCGATGGTTGGCTGACCATATTTATGCGTGGCATGTTGTGTAACTGGATGGTGTCGATGGGTGTTGTCGGCGCGATGGTCTCGACATCTGCCACAGGAAAAATAGTGGCCATGTGGATGCCTGTGATGTTGTTCTTCTTTATGGGGTTTGAACACTCGATCGTTAATATGTTTTTGTTTCCTTTTTCTATCATCATGGGTGGTGGCTTCACGGTTGGTGATTACCTCCTTTGGAATGAGCTACCAACAGTTCTAGGAAATCTGGTCGGTGGCCTGGTGTTTGTTGGCCTGCCTTTGTACTACACGCATGTCAAAACAAGCCCTGATCGTACGATCAGTAAATAATTCCAGCAAGGAATAATGTCTCGATTCTGATTTGTTTTTATGTGATTAGAGTCGAGTCTTATTAAATCATGCCAAACCAATTAAGCATCTCCATCGGACAAGGCTCTAACAAAGGTCGCAAGGCGATTAATCAGGATTTCTATGGTGCACGCATACCGAAGGACCCGCTGCTCACATCCAAAGGCATCGCTGTTGGCCTGGCGGATGGGATAAGTAGTAGTGAAGTCAGTCAGCAAGCCAGTGAAGTCGCTGTTAAAAGTTTTCTGGAGGACTATTACTGTACGCCCGATTCATGGTCGGTAAAAACCTCAGTACAACGCGTGCTTAAGGCAGCAAATTCCTGGCTTTATCTGCAAACCCGTAATAGCCCCTATCGTTATTCGCCCGATAGGGGGTATGTATGTACTTTTACTACGTTGGTACTCAAATCTAACACGGCGCATATTTTTCATGTGGGCGATACACGGGTTTATCGTTTAGTTGATAACTGCCTTGAGCAGCTGACAGAAGACCACCGGCTTTGGGTTTCGCAAGATAAAAGCTATCTGAGGCGTGCTTTGGGCATGAAGGATCAACTTGAGCTGGATTACCGGTCTTTCACACTGGAGGTTGGGGACATTTTTGTGCTGGCGACCGATGGGATTTATGAATTTGCGGATGAAAAATTCATTATAGAGATGATTAATGACCATAGTGGTGAGCTGGATAAAGCGGCGTCATTGATTATAGGTGAGGCCTTAAAACAAGGCAGTACGGATAATTTAACTGTTCAGATTGTCAGGGTTGATGAGCTGCCCAGGCAGAGCGCAAATGAAATTTATCAGCAGTTAACCGAGCTACCATTTCCCCCTGCATTGGAGCCGCGGATGATGTTTGATGGTTATCAGATTATCCGCGAGGTGCACGCCAGTAGTCGTAGTCATGTGTTTCTGGCGATGGACACTGAAACTAATACCGAGGTGATTATTAAAACGCCTTCTGTGGATTTGCGCGGGGACAGGGCTTATCTGGAGCGGTTTCTGATGGAGGAATGGGTGGCGCGGCGCATTAATAACGCGCATGTGCTCAAGCCCTGTTTGCAGACCCGCAAACGAAACTACTTATATGTTGTCACTCAATTTATTGATGGTCAGACACTGGCTCAGTGGATGATTGATCATCCGAAGTCCGACCTTGAAACCGTACGCGGTATTGTGGAGCAGATTGCGAAAGGTTTACGTGCTTTTCACCGGCAGGAGATGCTGCATCAGGACCTCAGGCCCAATAACATTATGATTGATCGTGCTGGTACGGTGAAGATTATTGACTTCGGTGCAACGCGGGTTGCCGGGGTGATGGAGATTGCATCACCCATCAAGCAACACGAGATACTTGGCACAGCACCTTACACTGCACCAGAGTATTTTCTCGGCGAAGCTGGCTCAACCCGCTCCGATCTGTTTTCTCTGGGGGTTATTGCTTATCAAATGCTATCGGGCAGATTGCCTTATGGCACGCAGGTGGCCAGGTGTACAACCAGGGCTGCGCAACGGAAACTAAATTACAGGTCAGTAGTTGATGATGAACGTGAAATTCCGGCCTGGGTCGATGATGCCATTAGTAAGGCGTTGAACCCGAATCCTCTTAAGCGTTACGAGAAATTATCGGAGTTTATATTTGATCTGCGCCATCCTAATAAAGCCTTTTTGAATAAGGCTCGTTCACCATTAATGGAACGCAATCCTTTGCTGTTCTGGAAAAGTGTTTCTTTCATCTTTGCAGTGATCATCGTCATTTTACTTGTTGATCGCGCGGCACTTAAATAATTTTTTATGACATATCTTCGAATTTCATTCACCACACCAAAAGGAGAACACCATGACACGTGACGACGTTACCCAACTCATCCTCACCAGCAAACGCCGCAAGCAACTTAAATGGGTTGAATTGGCTGCGGCCACAGGCAAAAGCAAGGAGTGGACCACGGCTGCACTGATGGGGCAGATGACGCTGTCGCCAGAGCAGGCTGGCAAGGTCGGCACCATGCTGGAGTTACCGGCAGAAGCGGTCGAGATGCTGCAGGTTGTCCCTTACAAAGGCTCGCTGCCTACGGCTGTCCCTACCGATCCACTCATCTATCGTTTTTATGAGCTGGTGAATGTTTATGGCACCAGCTTCAAGGAGTTAATCCACGAAGAATTCGGCGACGGGATTATGAGCGCGATTGACTTCAACATGGACATTACCCGCGAACCTCACCCCAACGGCGACCGTGTCAAGATCTCGATGAGTGGTAAATTCCTACCTTATAAGGAATATTAAGCGCGGGGAGCCGCATATCAGGGGGCAGATCTATGTTCTGATAAATAACACAAAGAAAAAACTTTATCCGATACACTGCCCTCAAACTTTCGAGTTAATGTTATACGGGCGCATCGGGCAACATTTTTCCCGCATTGAGAATACCGTTGGGATCAAACTGCTGTTTGATGCGTCGCATTAAATCAAGCGTTACCGGGTCGATTTCACGTGCGACAAAATCGCGTTTTTCGATGCCGACACCGTGTTCGCCTGAGATGGTGCCGTTCAGTTTTAATACCAGACTGAATACCGCATCGAGACATTGCTCTGCGTTGTGTTGCTGTTGTGGATCATCGGGGTCAAATAGCAGGTTGGTGTGCAGATTGCCGTTGCCGGCGTGACCAAAGTTGACGATTGGGATGTTGTGCTGTTTGGAGAGTTGTTGCAGCCCGCGAATCAATGCTGGCAGGCGAGATACCGGCACCACGATATCTTCGTTGATTTTCTTTGGTGCGACGTTGCGTAGCGCCGGTGAGAGTGCCTTGCGGGTGTTCCACAACGCTTGAATCTCGGCGGGGGTGGTGGCGGCGGTGAGGTCGAGCAGTCCATCATTGCGTGCGGCATCACTGACCTTGGTGACTGCTTCATCAAGGCTCGCGCTGAGTCCGTCGACTTCAATCATCAACATCGCGCCGGCCCCTTGTGGCAGATCGGCTTTTGAGTAGTCACGGATCATCTCGATCGCGGTGCCGTCGATGAACTCCAGCGCGCATGGCACCACTGGCTGCGCCATGATCGCGGAGACCGCTTTGGCGGCGTCGTCAATCGTCGCGTAGATCGCCTGCAAGGTACGTTTGCCTTCAGGTAGCGGCGTGAGTTTCAGCGTCGCCTCGGTGATGACGGCGAGTGTCCCTTCGGAGCCGATCAGCAGGCGGGTGAGATCGTAACCGACCACCCCTTTGGTGGTGTAGACGCCGCAGCGCACGTGGGCCGGAGGAGTTATAGGCAAGGTTGCCGCCCACGGTGCACACGGCCGCGCTGGTGGGGTCCGGCGGCCAGAAGAATCCGTGTTCGCCTGCGGCCTGTTGAACCTCTTGATTGGTGACGCCGGGCATTACCACCATCACGCGGTTATCGGGGTCGACCTTGATGATCTCACGCATACGCTCGAACGACAGCACCACGCCACCTGTGATGGGCACCGTAGCACCGGTGGTACCGGTGCCTTTGCCACGCGCCGTGATGGCGATGCGGTGTTGATTGCAGAGCTGGATGATATCCACTGCCTGCTGATGATCCTGCGGGAACAGCACTGCTTCCGGGAGTGCCTCACGACGGCTGTTGTCGTAGCCGTATGACCAGCAGTCGGCAGGGTCATGCAGCAGATTTTCAGCGCCGACGATAGCGCGCAGCGTTGTCAGTAATTCCGGTGTCATCGTGGCTTAGGTGTCTGTGTATTCGAAGACTTTTACGATTCCCTGTACCCCTTTTACCTGTTGTACGGCCTTGGCAGCGGTATTTCCTTCGGCGCGGCTGATCAGCCCCATCAGATAGACGACGCCTCTTTCAGAGATTACCTTAATGTAAGTGCTGCTCACCCCTTTGGCCCTAAGTAGGGCGCTTTTGGCCTTGAAGGTGATGGCGCTATCGTTGTTTTGTACTTTGAGGCCGATCGCTTCGGTGATTTTGATTTCATTATGTACCTGTTTGACCTTCACATTTTGACGTGCATGTGCAGCGGCGCGTTTGCGATGCTGTTCACTGGGTACCTGTCCGAGCAGCAGCGCGACACCATTGAAGACAGTAGCTTCGATGCGGGCGCCCTTCATCAGCTCCTTATCTTGATGGATGGCGCTATTGATCTTGAGTTCGCTGGTTTGGTCATCAAGGATAGTGCCGGCGGAACGTCTATCATGTGCGATGGTCGCACCAGTGGCCGCGCCGGCAACAATAACAGGGGCGCACCCCTGTAGCGATGTGGTGATGAGTAGCGTAGCAAGGGCGATGCCGAGTAGTTGCTTCACAATCAGCTCTCCTGTCCGAGTAGTTGGTGGTCGATGAGGTCACATAGGCAGTGAATGGTGAGCAGGTGTACTTCCTGGATGCGAGCGGTGTTATCTGCGGGAACGCGGATTTCAACATCATTTTCACGCAGGATATTGGCAATTTCACCACCATCGCGGCCGCTAAAGGCGATCACATTCATCTCTCGTTCGTGCGCGGCATGGATGGCGTTGACGACATTTTTTGAGCCGCCGCTGGTGGAGATGCCGACTAGTACATCACCGGGTTGTCCCAGTGCGCGTACCTGCTTGGAAAAAATATCCGCAAACGAATAGTCGTTGGCGATCGAGGTGATGGTTGATGCATCGGTAGTCAGGGCGAAGCCAGGTAGTCCT
>CALZHD010000071.1 GCA_945787155.1 uncultured Gammaproteobacteria bacterium
TCTGCGTGGCCGATTAACAAACAGAATGAGCCCAAGACGCCCGCTGAAAAAGAGGGCGTGCAGTTTATTGAAGATAACCCTGGCAAGCGTTTCTACAAAAAAGAGGTGCTAGGCGGTACCACCTATTTCACCGCAATCTATCCTGATGTCGCAGTGTCGTCAGCCTGCTCAAGCTGCCACAATGAGCATAAAGACTCACCCAAGACAGACTTTAAGGTTGGCGATACCATGGGTGGGATCGTGATTCGCATTCCGTTATAACGATATACAAGGAGTGTCATCTCGACCACGGGGAGAGATCTTAATCCACCTCGGCCACACAGGTTATGCGGCATAAGATCTCTCCCACCGGTCGAAACGACAAAAAAAATACCCATCAACGTACTAATCGCTTTGACAATGATCGCTGATCAATCGGTCCCATCATCCCAAATCATGTTGCATTAGATTTAAAGCAACATTCTCTGCGCATAAAATTAGGACGGCAGATAAACGCCAATTCTTTGTTGCTTAATTTTGAGGCTATAATTTTTTTAACTGAAAACTCCTGACGTATTTAACAATAACTTCAACTAAAAAGGACTTTTCGATGAAACCGATCTACACCATCGCCGCGGCAATTGTTGCCAGCACGCACGCTTGTCAGCTGTACCTACACCTCGCAGGGGGGAGCAACAAACAGACAGCCATTATAAAACCAGGTCGAAACCAAAAGAAATGTAACTCTGCCCCTCAAAACTCACGCCTCACGAGGGTCACACCTCACTGGGTCGCCCATAATTCATTAGGCGTCTTTACCAAACCAAAGCTCATAATGACGAGGGCGAATTCCCTTTGAAGATTCATAGCGAGAAGAAAGATCAATAAGTTTAACGCTGATACCTAATGCCGTGAGCGCATTATAAATATTTTTTGCCTCTTCACTCTCAGCGCTTTTAAAGAACCTAAGCTCGGTATTATGCGGACCAGGCTTGAGCTCAATACCTGGTACCGTAACATCTAGATTATCGAGTTCTTTTTCTAACTTCTTAGCTATCGATGATGCGAGAGTACGCTGTTCTTCATTTGATATATGAAAATACACTCTTGGCGGTAAGCTCGTAAATGCTTGCTCAACAACTATTTTAGTTTCCATATTTTTTTCTGCAGCGACAACGACTGCTTGTGTCGCTGCCAATGCAGTTTCAGAACTATCACTTTGCTTAGCAATTCGTGTCAAGGTCGGGACTAATTCTGATGGAAGCTGGCCTGCCTTTGCCAGATATCCGGCCACTTCTGCAGCGATAAGTTGTTGTTTTGGGTTATTGCTAGATAAGTGTTCAATTAAATCAGTAAGCCTTTCTGCCTGTAACGAGGCGGTAGCATTGTCTCTTTCTGCATCAGAAATAAATACACCAGCTAAAAATATTGCCAGGGGAATCAAGACACCACCGAATGCCGCAACGATTACTTGAAATTTATCCCATCTATCCTTCGACATGTAACCTGTCTCTAGTCTGTCCGTGGTTTATGTGCACCCCTATAGTAGCGCACACTTTTTGAAAAACAGCAACTTGGGTTAAATACTCAGTCTCTTTACTGCACTTTGTCTAGTCACTCTACCTTAGTTGACCACTCCGCCAGTACTGCTTCATAAGCGCTTATCAACTCATGATTATCTCGCTTACGTGCACCATTCAATACGACTTTAATCTTCTTGAACATTACTGCTAGTGCTGCTTCATAGTCCTCAGCTTTGAGATCACCCTGCCTTAGAATATTTTCCAGCGCCTGAATCCTGAAACGATCCATGCCCCAATGTTTTCTGGAAAGCTGATCTTCATGTACGCAGCCACAGGTCATAATCCTCGCACGCTGGTAGCGATTCATCAAACAACCCTACATCATCAAAAACAGATCGATGAATCATCACAGCAGAGGGTGAAATAGCACAGAGCGGCAGACAGTCCTGGAATATCCAGCCGCCTTTTTTGATGTGTTTTTTCATCTGATTGACGCGCACACCGTAGCGAATCCAGATCTCATCGCTATGAATAATTTTATATTCTGGCTGTTGCGACACTAGCGCTAGCTGTTTATTGAGCTTATCTGGCAACCACTCATCATCAGAATCAAGCAGCGCAACCCACTCACTGTGAGACGCACGAATACCACTGTTACGTGCAGCACTCACACCGCGATTCTGCTGCTGAATCAATGTCACATTGGGATAACTATTTTGAAGCAACTCGACCGTGCTATCTGTTGAGCCATCATCGATGACTATCACCTCATCCGCAGGATGTGTCTGTGCCAGCACTGAATCGAGTGCGCGTGACAGGGTATGTGCGCGATTATAGGTCGGGATAATAACTGAGATAGTTGTCATGAAGGGAAAACGAACTTACCAATAAAGGATGATAATCCAGATTATCTCATTCCTGCCAGTCAAAACACAGCTCCAAATTCAGTCGTAAACAGCCATAGCGCTTAAAAATATTCTCTTGGCCAGAAAATAAAAAAGGGGCGATGTCATTTAAAGACATCGCCCCTTTTATCACAAACAAATCCTGGATAATTACGCAGGTTTGCTCGCTGCTTTTTTGCTCTCTGCTTTTTTCTTTGCAGAAGCTCTTTTCGCCTTAGCTTTTGCTTTCGCCGCCGCTGTCACTTTACGGTCGTACTGTTTTTCCCACTTTTCAGCGAATGCCATCACAGCCTTTTGCTTGAGCTGTTCTTTTACGGTGCCCGCTCTCACTGCATTGGCAGCCGCTGTGGTCACAACTGCAGCACTCTTAGCAGCCAGTTGCTTCTCATACAAAACACCACTTACCTTAGCAATAGCCTCACTAGCACGTATTACAGCATTTTTGGCCGCATCCGTCTTTTTGCTTTTTGCATTGGCACGAGCCTTTGCCAGCTTATCTTTAGCCACCGCAACCTTATCCTGCGCAGCAGCCAATGCCTTTTCTGTACGTTCAGACACTGCCATGGTCTTCTTCAAAGTAGCGATTGCTTTGGCGTGATCTTTGTTAACAGGTGTCACTAACAGCAGATGCTCATTACTTAGCACCGCAGATTTTTTACTCGCTCGTTTCTTTGTCGTTGCTTTTTTGTTAGATGACTTTTTGATTGCATTCTTTTTACGCGTGGTACTTTTATTATCGGCCATGTTATTCCCTAATAATTAAGACAGCCGCATTATAGGCACAATGTGTCGTGTGCGCAAAAATAGATCTTAAAATAGTTTAAAGTGTCAATAGAGATTCGCGATGAAAACCCAGTCTGGGTTTTAATTTATAGCGATTGCATAAGAATGAAATAGATAAATTCTTCATTCTTGTCTGTGCGGAAAAATACAAAAAATGATTCGCGTCTAATATAAAAAACAACTCACACGATGGCTATCGCTCAACACCGTACTTTCAGGATAGGCAGAACTACACTGCGCCATCGCCTTGGGACAACGGGTGTGAAAGTGACACCCATTAGGCGGTGCGGCGGGCGATGGCAGGTCGCCTTCGAGACGGATTATCTCTCGCCCTTTCTTTTTATCGATCACCGGAATCGCAGAGATCAGTGCCTGAGTATAAGGATGCTTCGGACTGTTGAGCACATCCTCAACTGAACCTTGCTCAACGATGCGTCCGAGGTACATTACGGCGACCTCATCGGCGAGATAGGCGACGACCGAAAGATCGTGGCTAATAAAAAGATAGGAAAGCCCCATCTTTTGCTGCAATCCTTTTAACAGGTTCAGGATTTGCGCCTGCACCGAGACATCCAGTGCGCTGGTCGGCTCATCGCAGACAATCAGTTTTGGGTTGACCGCCAATGCGCGCGCGATACAGATACGCTGACGCTGCCCGCCAGAAAATTCGTGTGGGTAACGGTCACGCACCTCTGGTGGTAGACCCACCTGCGCCAACAGCTGGTCAATACGCGCCTGCTGTTCCTTGTTGCTGTCACCAATGCCGAGTGTGACCATTCCTTCACGGATGATCTCCGCCACTTTCATGCGCGGATTCATTGACGAAAAAGGATCTTGAAAGATGATCTGAAAATCGTTTCGTCTGATGCGCAGTGCAGCATCACTCATCTTCGTCAGGTCATCACCCTCAAACAGCACCTGCCCACTTGTCGGGCGATTCAGCTGCAAAATCGCCTTACCCACGGTCGTTTTGCCACAACCGGATTCTCCTACTATCGCGAGTGTTCGACCACGTGCTATCTGCAATGAAAGTCCATCTACCGCATAAAGATAACCCGCATTGCGACTGAACAGACCCTGTCGCATCTGGAAATGCACCTTGAGATCACGTACATCGAGTAACGGCATCATAGATGACGGATCAACTTCACTGCTGGTAATATCGACGGTTGACACAGTCTCGGATCCTTTCCTGAATTCTCCCACATAATCCAGGTCGGCCATGTGGCAACGCACCCCGTGACCCGCACGCTGTTCTATCCAGCGGGGCAACTGCTGATGACATCCTTCATCACTAAACTCACAACGATCGGCAAAACGACAGCCGTGGAATACCGCAGCCAGCGATGGCACTGCGCCCTGTATGACGGCCAGTGGTCTATCGCGTTTTTCAATATCAGGTAGCGACTCAAACAGCTTTTTACTATAGGGGTGTTTCGCTTCCGCAAAGAACTGCTCTCGGGTCGCCTCCTCAACCAGCTGTCCGGCATACATCACGCCCACCGTGTCGGCCATCTCCGCGACGACACCGAGATCATGCGTGATCAGCAACAGCGCCATGCCACGTTCCTGTTGCAACTGTTTCAATAGTGCCAGCACCTGTGCCTGGATCGTGACATCAAGTGCGGTGGTCGGTTCATCGGCGATCAATAACTCCGGCTCCCCGGCCAGGGCAATCGCAATCATCACCCGCTGTTTCATGCCCCCCGAGAGTTGATGCGGGTAGTCGCCATAACGCTGCTTTGGGTCGGCAATGCCAACGGCATCAAGTAATGCTTCAACGCGGTTTTGAACAGTGCTGCCATTGAGTCCCTGATGAAGTCGCACCGATTCAGCAATCTGCTCACCAATCGTTACCACAGGATTAAGCGAGGTCATCGGCTCCTGAAAAATCATCGCGACACGGCTGCCGCGTACGGCGCGCATCGCACTATCGGGCAGTGTCATCAAATCCTGCGCTTCGAGCATTACCCGTCCTGCCTCGACACGCCCCGCCGGTGGTAACAGCCGCATGATCGAAAATGAGGTCATCGATTTACCACAGCCCGACTCACCCAGCAGCGCATAGGTCTCACCACGATGGATTGAAAGACTTACGCCGTCGACCGCACGGACTATCTGAGTACCCCCCTCAGCACTGGACTCAAAACTGGTAATGAGATTTTCGACACGCAATAGCGGCGCTGAGGATGGGGTATTCATCTATGATTACAGCACTAATCGCGGCACAGCAGACAGCAGGTTCTGAGTATATTCCTGCTGTGGATTCCGACAGATATCGTCCGTCGGACCACGCTCAACGATCTTGCCACCGTGCATCACCGCCATCTCATCACTAACGTATTCAACCACACTAATATCATGCGTGATGAAGAGTAAGGTTAGATTTTTTTCAGCGCGAAGCTCCATCAACAGCTGTAACACTTCCGCCTGCACCGAGACATCAAGCGCGCTGGTGACCTCGTCGCAAACAATAAACTGTGGATTCAGCACCAGTGCACGCGCCAGTCCGATACGCTGGCGTTGCCCCCCGGAGAACTCATGTGGATAACGCCACAGATGATCGCCGTCAAGCTGCACTCGCTGCAAGATCTGACGCGCGATCTCAATACGCTCATCCTTTGACTCACCAATGCCGTGCACAGCCATCGGCTCGATCAGCGTACTGACAATCGTCATGCGTGGATTCAATGAGGACATCGGGTCCTGAAAGATGATCTGCATATCGCGTCGAAATGGAATCATCTCTTTACGCTGTAGCTGCGTAATATTTTGTTGCTTGAATGAAATAGTACCCGCAGTCGCATCGACCAGGCGCAGGATCGCACGTCCCAGGGTAGTCTTGCCACAGCCGGACTCTCCCACCAATGCGAGTAGCTGGCCTTTAGGGATTTTGAGATCGACACCATCCACCGCCTTTACATGATCAACCGTGTGACGAAATAGCCCTTTTTTAATCGGGAAGTAGACCTCCAGTTGCTGCAGGTCGATGAGTGGTGGTTCATCTATTTTATTTTCGCTAGTCGCTTTCGGTAACGGACTTTCAACTAACTGTAGATCACGCTGACGCTTCAGATTCTCTGGCAAGGCCGCTAGCAACTGTTTGGTGTAGTCATGCTGCGGCTGGTGCAGTACCTGATCAAGCGTGCCTGTTTCAACGATCTTACCCCTGCGCATCACTGCCACACGATCGGCCATCTTTGCGACCACGCCGAAGTCATGCGTAATGAAGAGAATACTCATCCCTGTACGCGCCTGTAGTGCCTTCATTAGACGCAGAATTTCCGCTTGCACCGTGACATCAAGTGCGGTGGTTGGCTCATCGGCGATCAACAGGTCCGGTTCACACGCCATCGCCATCGCGATCATCACGCGCTGTCGCTGGCCGCCTGAAAGACGATGGGGATACTCATCAACCCGCACTTCAGGGTTGGGGATCTGCACCTGCTCCAGCGCTGCAATTGCGCGTCGGCGTGCCTCTTCATCATTCATCTCAGGCCAGTGGATCTGTAACACCTCGATGATCTGGTCACCGATGGTAAAGACAGGATTGAGCGAAGTCATCGGCTCCTGAAAGATCATCGCGATACGAGCCCCACACACCTGACGTTTTTTATCTTCCGCCAGCGTCAACATATCGAGCGTCTCGCGTTCGCCACTACCATTACCATTCAAATCACCGCATTGAAAAAAGACACGCCCATCGGGATGACTGCAGATATCCTGCGGAATCAACTGGATCACCGATAGCGCAGTGATCGACTTACCACTACCAGACTCGCCCACGAGGCAGAAGATCTCTCCCCTGTCGATGTGAAAGCTAATACCATCGACCGCTTTAACAATGTTCTTGCCCGCGCGCAGATGCGTCTTGAGATTTTCGACCTGTAGTAACATGCGCTATTATCCTGCCGACTTCTTCAGGTTAGGGTCAATCGCATCGCGCAGCGCCTCACCCATCAGATTATAGGCAAATACGGTGAGGAAGATCGCACCACCAGGAAAGAGCGCCATCCACCAGTTAAAGGTCGACGACTGCACTGCCTGATTTAGCATCTGTCCCCACGAGGGATCATCGACCAGCCCCAGACCGAGAAAACTGAGCGTTGCTTCCGCCAGGATCGCAGAGGCGACACCAAAGCTCGCAGCCACCAGAATAGGGGCAATGCCGTTGGGCAACATGTGACGAAACAGGATTGAACGCAACGGCAGACCACAGGCGGTTGCTGCCTGCACAAACTCCTGCTGACGCAGGCGCAGGAATTCGGCTCGCACAAAGCGTGCATAACCGGGCCAGCTGGTGATACCAATGATCACCATCATCACATAGAGGCTGCGGTCGAAGAAGGCGACGAAGGTGAGCAGCAGAAAAAGCGTCGGCACTGCTTCAAAGATCTCGACCAGGCGCATGCCGATCATATCAATGGCGCCAGAGAAAAAACCCATCAAACCACCAATAATAATTCCAATCAACATCGCGATACCGGTCGCAACAAAGCCGATACCCAGCGCAATACGTGAGGCGTGGATCATACGACTCAACACATCGGAACCGTTCTCTTCGGTACCAAACCAGTGGGTACGCAACGCGACATCACCCGTCGCGGTGACCGCTTTAAGCGGCGCTTCGAGCCCAGTATCACCGGCATCTCGAATATAGTCTTTGGGCGAATAAGGGATCGGTGCGTGAATCACCCAGTCGTAATCACCTGCCGCCTGCTTGGCACGGTATTGATCGTAAACCGTCAGCTGTGGTGGCGACACCAGCATAAAGGCGATGATGGTGGTAATCAAACCCGTCGCAAATAACGTAATCACCTTTTTATAAAAACGGATGCGCACAAACAGCAGAATCACCACAGTAAAAAAGATCGCCAGCAGGGTGAAGTCACCTATCGTCATATAACGTAACATCGGACTGCTGATGATCGAGTTTTCACTGACGAGTAGTGGATGACTATTCGCAAGCATCGGCGCAAACACAGCCACGGCCGCCAGTACCGCAATCCAGAACAGACCAAAGCGCGCTCCCCACTGAGTAAAGGCCTCACGCAACACCTGCGCTGCATAGCTACGGTTGGCCGCCTGCTCGCTCTGCTGTTCTTCAGCCTGCGTGGTTTCAGTCGCCATTGCTTCAGCCTTATGACTCATGCGTGCTCCCCATTAACAAGTACACACATCAGTCATAGCTCACACGTGGATCAGCCAATGCATAACAGACATCGGCTATCAGATACCCCACCAGTGTCAGCACGCCGCTGATCAGGGTGATCGACAGTACCAGTTCACGGTCACGTGCTTTCACAGCTTCAATCGCAAGTTTACCCATGCCATCGATACTGAAGATACTCTCGACAATGACTGAGCCGCCGAGCAGACCGGGCAACAGCGTCGCCGATACGGTGATCAACGGCAACAGGCTGTTACGAAAGACATGCCTCCATAACACATCCTTCTCACTCACCCCTTTGGCCCGTGCGGTGCGTGCATAATCGGCCAGCAGGTTTTCGAGCACTGCGGTACGTGTTAACTTGGTGAGAAAGGCAAAACCACCATAGGTGAGACAGATGATCGGTAGGATCAGGTGCCAGGTGCGATCAAGAAAGAAGCCGCGTACAAAGCCTTCGCCCTGAAACATAAAAAAGAGCACCGTGCCGGTGGCAACACCGATGCTCCCCATCACTACCAGTCTTAACGCGAGATAATCGGTATAAGCGATCAATGCAAAGAGTAGCGCCAGCGTCGCCCCGAGGAACAGGTGTGCGATCGAGAAGCCACCATTCGGCAGCGCATTAGCCATCAAGATACCGAACACCAAACCCAGTATTGCCATTGCCCCACAACGTATCTGCATCGATTGAAGTCGACTCAACCACACCATCAACATTGCACCGATACCACTATAGACAAACAGCCATAGTACATCGACGATAGAACCCCAGTGCGGCAGAAAAACCATATCGAGCGCCTCTCGCTGGTTGAGGCCAGCGGTAGGGAACCAGTGCCAGTACTGGTCGCTGGAGAAAAAACCGATCAGCATCACCCCGGTCAACATCGTCGGCACCGACCACAGCCCAAGCATCACGACGCTGGAGCCAACATCAAACGGCTGTCCACGCTGCATCGCCGCACGCACCCCAATCGCGATTGCGATCAAATAGATCAACGGAATAGAGATTACATTCAGCAGCAGTGTGATCGGCACCCGCTCTTCGATCAGGTCCATTACCGGGCGGCCATAGCGAAAACTTTTGCCTAAATCAGACCCTTTAAAAAAAGAGAAGCCGTCAATCTCGCTGTTTTCATCCAGCGTAAAACCGATTGGTGAGACGTTATTGAGCCAACGCAGATACTGCACCGGCGCGGGTGAATCCAGCCCATAGAGGCGATTATAATAATCTTCCAGCGCCTTCTTCGCCTGCGGCTCGAGGTTCTGCCCTTCGACCATGCTCTGCGCGCTGATGCCGCCGGGTGCAGAGGCCATCACGGTAAATACGACAATCGTAATCCCCAGCAAGGTGGGAATCATCAACAGTAGACGTCTCAGAAGATAAATATGCATCGATGCAATCGTGATCTGTTTTTTAGTCGCTGTACTTCTGTAGTTCCAGCGGCACATACCACTCCACCGGTACAAACCCGGCATTGAGGCCCAGTTTAGTCTGCGCAATGTTATGAATACGCCTATCGATAAAGGCAAGTGTCTTGCGCCGCATCAGAAAGGTATAGGGTTGATCGTCATACATAATTGCTTCGGCCTGCTGCCATAACGGCATACGTTTAGCTTCATCCACCGTGGCACGTGCCTCATCGATCAACTTGTCTAGTTCAGGGTTTTTATTACCCACAAAATTGTCGCCACCATCTTCTGTACGGCTACTATGAAACATCTGATAGATATCGGTTTCGACACCGCTCGACCAACCGAGTGTAATCGCATCAAAATTGCGCTTATCAAGCAGGTCAATCATCACCGACCATTCAGTGGGCTTGGGCTGCAGCAGAATGCCTGCGCCGGCGTAGAGGTCTTTCAGAAACAGCACGATACGCTTGGTATCTTCGTTCCCCTGAAAATAGACCAGTTCAAACTCAAATGGCTCACCTTTAGCGTCTTCAAGCACACCGTCACCATTACGGTCTTCATAACCGGCTTCTTTGAGTAGCGCCTTTGCCTTGTCAGGGGCATAACTACGTGGCGTTAATGACTTGTTGTGTTGATGACTGCGTGGACTGAATGGGCTAATCGCAACCTCACCATAACCGAGCATGATCTCCTCGATCACACGCTCGCGGTCTGTCAGGTAGGTCATCGCCTGACGCACACGCTTGTCGGCAAAACGACTCGGCTTATCCGCACTGCCCTGATTCCAGCCGATGTAGCTGTAACCTGCGGTCGGGCTCATATATTCAAAGTTTTTTGCACGCGTGGTCAAGTGCTCATCTTTAAGTAATTTCTTGTATTCAATCGGACGTGCGCCGTAGATATCGATCTCACCATTACGAAAGGTGGTGAGGCGCGCGCTGTCATTTTCAATCACCTTCCATAGTAGACGGTCAAACGCAGGCAAGATCGGCCCCCAGTAACGTGGGTTACGTTCCAGCTCCACCATCCCCAGATCAGGAGTCCACCCTTTTGGATCCCGTAGACGATAGGGGCCTGAACCGAGCAGCAATCCCTTTGACTGATTAAAGGTCTCTGGCGCTTTCAGATAGGGCTCATAGAAGTGGCGTGGCATGATCGACATGCCGCCCGCCAGCGATAGCGCATTAAAGTAAGGCTCCTTGAACTCGAACACGACGCTATATTTATCAAGCACGGTGACTGACTTCATCTTCTCAAAATAGGCCCGTTCGCGCGGTGCTGAAATGGTCTGATTCATAATAAAATCAAACGTAAAAACCACATCATCACTGGTCAATGGCTGGCCATCGGAAAAGACCACATCATCACGTAGCTTAAAGGTAATTTTCAGGCCATCCTCGCTCACCTCCCACGCGTCTGCTATCATTCCCACCCACTCCAGTGTATCGGGATCACGCGTCAACAAAGACTCCTGCACATAGCTCTGCACGTTCGATGCATAGACATCGGAAGAGACCAATGGTGTAATCGTTTTTAGGCTTACCCCAAAAGCCTGCACATGCCAGTCACCTTCGTGATAACCGGGTTGTTCAATGGCGAGTTTGGCGCGACGAAAGGCCGCCGGAAAATCATCTTTCACCAGTGGCACATTTCCTGCTGCCATCTGACCACTAGAGGCCACATTGAAACTGCCGTTCTGTACTCGCTGATCAACGCTGCGTACCAACGAACGTAGCTCACGCATGCTATCCGCCTGCTCCTGCATCACGCGCTCCATCTGCGTCATTTTGCCCCACTGACGATCCACCATATACATGGTCAACAGGATCATCACTGCGAGCAGCGAAAGAAAGATGAATATCGAAAAGTCTTTAACCGTAAAGCGCCGTTCCATTGATCTATCCGCCTTTTACCTGAACATGTCATCACATAATACACATCCCGCAGCACTTGATACCTGATAAAAAGCGGGCATGATCAAACTCCAAGAATAACGAGCTTCTGTGCTTAGAACAAGCAAGCAGTGCTGCCAGCGTGAAACAATATCAATCGCGGGTAATTTAAGCCTGATAAAGCGTAACTTTTAACAATCCCTCTTCCCGTAGCGCGCATTTTTCGGTACCTTACTCTCTTACAATTGACTGTCTGAATTAGCGAAGGTGTGATATGGGATTTTTAGAAGGCAAAAGAGCATTGATCGTCGGCGTCGCCAGCAACCGTTCGATTGCATGGGGCGTCGCCAAAGCGATGAAAGAACAGGGTGCCGAACTGGCATTTACCTACCAAAATGAGAAATTGAAAGCACGCGTTGAAAAATTCGCCGCAGAATGTGACTCAGATATCGTAATCCCTTGTGATGTCGCTAGTGATGAAGCGATCGAAGCGGTATTTGAGCACCTCGATAATTTCTGGGATTACCTCGACATCATCGTCCATTCTGTCGCCTTCGCACCACGCGAGGAGCTTGAGGGCCCTTACCTCGACTGCGTCACCCGCGAAGGCTTTCGCACTGCCCATGAAATCAGTTCATACAGTTTTGCTGCGCTTGCCAAAGCAGGCTGTAAGATGATGGAAGGTCGCGATGGTGCACTGATGACGATGAGTTACCTCGGCGCCGTGCGCACCATCCCCAACTACAACGTGATGGGTCTGGCCAAAGCCAGCCTTGAGGCCAATGTGCGCTACATGGCCGATGATCTCGGCCCAGACGGCATCCGTGTTAACGCCATCTCAGCGGGTCCGATCAAGACACTAGCCGCCGCCGGTATCAGTGATTTCCGCAAATTTCTTGATTATGGCGAGAAGAATTCACCGCTACGTCGAAATGTAACGATCCATGAAGTTGGCAACGTCGCTGCATTCCTCTGTTCTGATCTGGCATCAGGTGTTACCGGAGAAATCACCTATGTCGATGCAGGCTATAACATCCTGGGAATGGGGAAAATCTAGGATAACGTCCTACAATAATACAAAAAAGGCGACGGGTTATCCCGTCGCCTTTTTTTGTGGCTGCTCAGCTTATCTGGAAATGACTATCTTCTGATCACCTCGCAGACTCACTAGACTTATAAGTTATCAGGAAACTCTTTAATTACCGCCTGCTGTTTCAAGCTATCCACCAGATAGGCGCCCTCACTCTGGGAGCGTGTACGCTGCAATGTGCTCTTTAGTGATGCACGCGTTGCCTCATCGATACTTGAAGGGTCTCCATCTTTGACTTGATAGAGGGCAATGATCGCATAGTCTCCATTCATCAACTCAAGGCCATGCCACTTCGTTTCACCTTCAGTGGGTCTCGCCATACGGAAGGCAGCATTCAGCAGCGCTCTATTCACCGTACTGTCTTTGCGATTGATTAACTCGGTCCTGCTCCACTCAACATTATGCTCTGCTGCAACGGCAGCCGAATCGGCGCCGTCCTTAAGTGTTTTTAACAGTGAATCACCCAACGTTACGACTGCACTCTTGGCGCTATGGTCACGTAGCAATGCAATCACATCATCACGAACCTCATCGAGTGGGCGATGGGATAACGGCTTATGCTCAGCGATACGAATCACCGCCATGTGGTTTTCACCAACCTCTAAAGGCTCACTGTTATTTCCTGCCATCACCTCACTACTGAAAGCGGCCGCCCTGACCTTTGCATTGGCAGCAATCCCTTCGCCACTATTGCGATCAAAAAAATCGAGTTCTTTAATTTCCAGGCCCATCTGCTCTGCCGCAATCATCAGCGAATCGGGATTTTCGTAAGTAAGATTACTCAGAATTTCCAGTCGATCAAAAAGCACGTCTTCTGCCTGCTGTTCACGATAAGAAAGCTCAAGGTCTGCGCGTACCTCTTCAAACGATTTGGTACTCCCCTCTCGGATATCTTCAAGTTTGATAATATGAAAGCCAAATGGTGTCTGTACCAGCTCACTTACTTCGCCAGTCTGCATCGTAAAGACGACATCATCAAATGCGGTTACCATCATGCCGCGTCCAAAATACCCCAGGTCACCGCCCTCAATGGCAGAACCGGCATCATCGGAATACTCTTTGGCCAGCGCTTCAAATGACTCACCAGCTTTGATCTTTGCAAGCAAGTCTGTCGCCTTACTGCGTGCAGTCTCAAGGTCGGCATCACTGGCACCTTCTTCGGCATTCACAAGAATATGGCGCGCATGGCGCTCTTCCGGCAACCCAAAACTATCAATACGATCTTCATAGAGCTCCAGCAACACAGCCTCATCAACTTCAATATCGCTTAGCAGATCTTTGGATGAGAGTTCAACATACTCAAGACTGACCTGCTCCGGTAGTGCAAAGCGCTCGATATTTTTATCGTAGTGTTTTTTTATCTCTTCATCACTGAACTGCGGTGCATCAGCATCTGCACTTTTAAGTGCTTCCACCTTCAAAAGGAGATAACCGATTTCACGTGTCTGTTCCTGAACGCGCAGCAATTCATCAAGCTCATAATCAGTCACAATCGCCAGATCCATTACCCCGGAAACAAATTGATTGGCCATCATTTCACGTCGCACATTTTCCTCGAAGTCGCCTGGTGAAATATTATTACTTCGCAATAGATTGTTGTATAACGATTGATCAAAGGCACCATCCGTTTGAAACTCTTCACGAGAAGCGATTGCCTGTAGTAACAGCTGATCACCCACATCGAAACCATTGCTACTTGCGGCCTGCGACATCACCTCTGTATTAACGATACGATCAAGCGCACTACGTTTAATCGATTCTTCATTCATAAAGGGAGAGTCAAGATTATCGCCCACTAAAGACTGGCGAAAGGCACGTTCACTCTGATAGACACGTCGATATTCAAATTCCGGAATTGAGACATCATTGACCTTTGCCACATATACATTAGAGTCAGTCTCGAAATATTCATTAATGCCAAACAGCGCAAAGGGAATAATAATCAGTATTACGATGACCCACGCAATAAAGCCTTGCGCACGTTCACGAATAAGTCCAAGCATGATGTTCTCTCAGGTTGTATCAACAAATCCAAAACAATCAGCACATCACATGATGCACCCCGATAATATAGCTCGGAAAATTATATCAGAACCAGAAACTAAAAAGGGCATGCCTTTTGAGCATACCCTTATCAGATTTAACGTTGGCGGAGTGGACGGGACTCGAACCCGCGACCCCCGGCGTGACAGGCCGGTATTCTAACCAACTGAACTACCACTCCTTTTACCAGCCTTAAATACAGGTAATTTTGCAGCTTTTATATTTATTTCTTCTCCAGTCTGCGGATTACGCCCTTTTCTTGCTGCACGCTCACGAACAGAGAAAGTTCCGAAGCCGACCAGGGTCACACTATCATCTTTTTTCAATGCCTTGGCAACAGCCGTGGTCATGCCATCAATCGCGCGACCTGCCGCTGCCTTTGAGATATCTGCTGACTCGGCTACAGCGTCGATCAATTCTGCTTTATTCACTATTCATGCTCCCAATTAATTATCCGCAAAGACACATTCCAAAAAACGTTTAAAGATTTTGCAGAGATGGTTGTTTTCACTATCGGTGCCTTTTATACAATCGTGCTAATACTCTGTCAAGCTGACTGACTATTAACACTATTACAAAGGGGGTTAAACAAAAAATCCTGCCCGCTGAAAACGCGAGCAGGATACATCATGACGACAATGAATTACAAGGACTTTTAATGCGGTCTAATGTGACCACCCTTTTTTGATTTCGATGATTTTTTGCTTGCGGCAATTTCACCTTCACCATCTTTATCTACAATCGGTTCAGGCATGTGCTGTAATGCAGTCTGTAATACCTCATCAATCCACTTCACTGGCTTGATCTCAAGATCCTTCTTTATATTCGCAGGTATATCAACAAGGTCGCGTTTATTATCATCAGGAATCATCACTGTCTTGATTCCGCCACGGTGCGCAGCCAACAGTTTCTCTTTAAGACCACCGATGGGTAATACTTCGCCTCGCAAGGTGATTTCACCAGTCATGGCAACATCCGCACACACAGGGATCCCGGTTAATACAGAAACCAATGCGGTACACATACCGATACCGGCACTTGGACCATCTTTTGGGATACCACCTTCAGGCACATGAATGTGGATATCATTTTTCTGGTAGAACTCAGCATCAACGCCCAAAAGATTTGCACGACTACGCACAACTGTCATTGCAGCTTGCACTGACTCCTGCATCACATCACCAATCTGCCCAGTGATGGTCAGTTTACCCTTACCCGGCATCACAGTACCCTCAATGGTCAGCAACTCGCCGCCCACCTCAGTCCATGCCAAACCTGTCACCTGCCCAATTTGATCATGCTCCTCAGCAAGCCCAAAACGGAAACGCTGCACGCCCAGATATTTAGAGAGGTTGCGTGAACCGACCACGACCTTCTTGCCAGTATCTTTGAGTAAGATACTTTTCACAACCTTACGGCATACCTTCGAGATCTCGCGCTCCAGACCACGCACCCCGGCTTCGCGAGTGTAGTAACGAACAATATCGCGGATAGCACCTTCAGAAATACTAATCTCCTCAGATTTCAGGCCATTGTCCTTAATCTGCTTCGACAACAAGTAACGCTGTGCAATGCTGACCTTTTCATCCTCGGTATAACCTGAGAGGCGAATCACCTCCATGCGATCAAGCAGTGGCCCCGGAATATTCATACTATTTGCGGTACAGACAAACATCACATCCGATAGATCATAATCAACCTCCAGATAATGATCATTGAAGGTAGAATTTTGCTCAGGGTCAAGCACCTCTAACAGAGCGGATGCAGGATCACCACGGAAGTCCTGCGCCATCTTATCGATTTCATCAAGCAGGAAAAGTGGATTACGTGTTTCAACCTTAGCCAGGTTCTGCACAATCTTACCAGGCATCGAACCAATGTAGGTGCGACGATGACCACGAATCTCGGCTTCATCACGCACACCACCCAGCGACATGCGTACAAACTTACGATTGGTCGCCCGTGCAATCGAACGCCCCAAAGAGGTCTTACCAACACCTGGAGGCCCTACCAGACAAAGGATTGGCCCCTTCAACTTATCAACGCGCTGCTGCACTGCGAGATACTCAAGGATACGCTCCTTGACCTTCTCCAGACCAAAGTGATCCGCCTCAAGCACATCTTCCGCCTTCGATAGCTGGCGACAGATCTTGCTGCGTTTTTTCCACGGTACATTGGTAATCCAGTCGATGTAGTTACGCACCACGGTGGCCTCGGCCGACATTGGTGACATCATCTTTAATTTGTTGAGTTCAGCATCGGCCTTCTTTTTGGCCTCTTTCGACATGCCGGACTTTTCAATTTTTTGCGTCAGTTCATCCAGCTCATTGGGCACATCATCCATGTCACCCAACTCTTTCTGAATCGCCTTCATCTGCTCATTCAGATAATACTCGCGCTGACTTTTTTCCATCTGACGCTTAACGCGACCACGAATGCGTTTCTCAACCTGAAGTAGATCTATTTCAGACTCCATCAAACTCATCAGGCGCTCAAGTCGGGCACGTGCCTCAACCTCTTCCAGCAGCTCCTGACGCTCTTCAACCTTAAGCGTCATATGCGCTGCGATGGTATCCGCGAGACGGCCTGCGTCTTCAATTGACGCCAGCGATGACAACACCTCAGGCGGCACCTTGTTATTCAGTTTTACATATTGATCAAACTGCCCAAGCACAGAACGGCTCAGTACCTCGGCCTCACGCTCTGGCATGTCGGCCGCTCGCAGCATGGTTATCTGCGCAACAAAATATTCCTGTGACCCCATGAAATGCGCTGTGCGCGCACGCTCCACACCCTCAACCAGCACCTTGACGGTACCGTCGGGTAATTTCAATATCTGCAATATAGTTGCAACAGTTCCAATATCGTAGATATCTTCTTCCTGCGGATCATCGATTGATGCATTGCGTTG
Organism: uncultured Gammaproteobacteria bacterium; assembly: GCA_945787155.1. Classification (GTDB taxonomy): domain Bacteria; phylum Pseudomonadota; class Gammaproteobacteria; order SZUA-140; family SZUA-140; genus SZUA-76. Next base: position 17,710 of record CALZHD010000071.1, read on the forward strand.
CGAAACCAGCATGACTTGTTTATCACGCTCCATCGCTGCCTCCAACGCTTTGATCGATTTTTCTCGACCAACAAACAATGGAATCACCATATGAGGATATACAACCACATCTCTTAGTGGCAAAACAGGGAGAATTGTTTGCTCTTCATTCACTTCGGTTAGCCTCTCTCTTACTTAAATTCATCGACATCTAAGCGCCGTCCTTTACATCTAAATACAGAATATTATTTAAGGACGACGGACATACTTTTCAAGGGGACAATCGTTACAGATAATGAACAATGACTCACTTGTGCCGCATACTGAAAGACGGCGCAAGTGTGTGTGTGTGTGTATTAATTAATCGTTTGTTGCGGAAGCTTGACTCTGGTCGTTACTGGAATAGATCATCAATGGGTCCGAATCTGCATTAATCACACCTTCATCAACCACGACTTTAGCAACATTCTCAATCGATGGCAGGTCATACATAGTATCCAGCAGAACATGTTCGATAATAGAGCGCAGTCCACGTGCACCAGTCTTTCGCTCCATCGCTCTGCGCGCGACAGCACGCAATGCATCTTCACGAATTTCTAGCTCACACCCTTCCATTTCAAACAACTTGCCAAATTGCTTGGTAATCGCATTTTTTGGTTCTGTAAGAATACGTACCAGCGACTCTTCATCAAGCTCTTCGAGTGTCGCAATCACCGGCAAACGACCTACAAACTCAGGAATCAGACCATATTTAACTAAATCTTCCGGCTCAACAGAATAGAGAACCTCACCCACCGGCCGCTTGTCATCCTTGCTCTTCACCTCAGCGGAAAAGCCAATTCCACCCTTCTCTGAACGATCACGGATCACCTTATCCAGCCCGGCAAATGCACCGCCACAAATGAACAAAATATTAGAGGTATCCACCTGTAGAAATTCTTGCTGCGGGTGTTTGCGCCCACCCTGAGGAGGCACCGACGCCACCGTTCCTTCAATCAGTTTAAGCAATGCTTGCTGCACGCCTTCACCCGAAACATCACGCGTGATCGACGGGTTATCAGACTTACGTGAAATCTTGTCTATCTCATCGATATAGACAATACCGCACTGCGCCTTATCCACATCGTAATCACACTTTTGCAGCAATTTCTGGATGATATTTTCAACATCTTCACCGACATAACCCGCCTCAGTCAGCGTGGTTGCATCGGCAATCGTAAAAGGCACATTCAGCAAACGAGCGAGTGTCTCAGCCAGCAACGTTTTACCACAACCCGTCGGACCAATTAGCAGGATATTACTTTTGGCCAGCTCAACTTCATCTTTCTTGTCGCCCACTTCCTGACGCTTGTAGTGGTTATAAACCGCCACCGAAAGCACTTTTTTAGCACGC
>CALZHD010000072.1 GCA_945787155.1 uncultured Gammaproteobacteria bacterium
AATAAACGGCGTGGCGCGGAACAGATTGGTGATCACCTGCGCACCCCAGTACGACATCTGCCCCCATGGCAGCAGATAGCCCATAAAGGCGGCCGCCATAATCAGTAACAACAACAGCTGCCCGCTCCACCACATCAGCTCCCGCGGTGCGCGGTATGAGCCGTAATAGAGCGTGCGCGCCATGTGCAGATAGATGACCACAAAAAAGGCCGATGCCCCGGTGGAGTGGAGGAAACGAATCAGCCAGCCATAATTGACCTCGCGCATAATGTATTGCACCGATTCGAAGGCGAGACCGGCATCCGCCTTGTAATGCATCGCGAGAAAGATGCCGGTGAGGATTTGCAGCACCAGGATAAAACCGGCGAGAAAACCAAACCCCCACCAGTAGTTAAGATTCCGCGGTGTTGGATAATTGGTAAGGTTATCCTTAACAAATGAGGACAACGGAAACCGTTCATCAATCCATGCAATAACCCTGTTTTTCGTCACGATCACGCTTCCCCGATGATAATGGCATCGTCATCGTCAAAACGATAATCTGGCACCAACAGATTAGTCGGTGCCGGCCCTTTGAGGACACGCCCAGAATTATCATATTCACTGCCATGACAGGGGCACGACCAGCCATCACCGTGTCGGAGCGGGACGCAACCCAGATGGGTGCACAGACCGACGACCACCAGCCAGCCTGGATCCTGAACACGCTGATCATCCGACTGCGGATCCTTGTTGCTGCCCTCGGAACTCACCATGCGTTCAATCTGCTCATCGGTACGATGTAGAATGAACACAGGCTTACCCTGCCAGCTGACAGTTTTCATCTCGCCCGGCGCAATATCGCCCAACTTGATAGTACTCGTCCCGCCTTCCAGTATATCGGCCGCCGGGTACATGCTGCGCACAAAAGGCCAGCAAGCCGTCACCACACCCGCACCGGCCACAGCACCTGTTATTTTCCCAAGGAACTCTCTACGCTCAGAGTCTTCGGGCTCGTTAATTTCATCTGTCATAAGACCCTTCGCTGCTGTTCAGCACAAGCCATCAGTTAGCATTTAATGAGGAATAGTAAGCCGCAATATTGGCAATATCATCATCACTGAGGCGCTTTGCCATGGTGTTCATCGTGGCATCCTTACGAACGCCACCACGAAAATTCTTCAACGCCTTTTGCAGGTAGCCTTCTTTCTGCCCCGCCAGGTTCGGCGTCATCTTACTCGTACTGATGCCAGCCTTGCCATGACATGTTGCACAAATGGCAGTCTTCACCTTACCTGCCGCCGCATCTCCAGCAAGCAGCTGGCCCGGAACCATGAGTGAAATAATCAGAACACATAAAGTCACGAGAGATTGCATATTTGCTCCTTAATCTAATGATAATAATTATTGTTTATGGGACTGCCTCAAGCTACTGGTAGTTAATGGATCAGGCCAAGCGCTGGTATAAATCAGACATATCACCTAGCTGAGTTATCCAAAAAATCCGGGGCAGAGAGCAATCATTGCCAATATATTACCCTATATAATACTCAAAAAACCCGAGATTTCGTTTATTAAGTTAAGCAATCTCTGATTTATTCATGAACGGTGGCAATAAGTCCAAAATATCCAACTGCTGCGTTGCTAATCTTAGCAATAGTCTCGCTACGTGTGCCCGCTCTTTGGACATTACTTGCGGTTAGCGCCTTACATTTGAATATTTTGACTCTCATTTCTATCCACTCAGAATTAATCTGAGGTTCCTTAAGTCAATATTTGAGCCCTTTGTTTTTAATACGTCTCTGGCCCAGATATTTCCAGATATTTCGCAGATATTTCGCAGATATTTCAAAAAATATAGCAGCGTGCAGGGTAATCATGACTACTCAGTCAACCACTCTTGTTTCATTTTTTGTTCTGTGAAAACGTCCCGCATCCACCTATAATGAAATCAGATTAACCAAAGGTGATGCCATGGCCGCTGTGACCCGAGTAATGCTGGATGTGCTTAAACCTCATCAACCCAATGCACTGGAGTTTGCCAGTCAGCTGGCTGATTTGGGAGATGACTACCAGGTGAATCTGGTGGTGCAGGAGATCGATGATAAGACGCATAGCATTATCCTCAGCATCAGCGGAAAGCAGATCGACTTTGATGCCGTGACGCAACATATTGAATCGATGGGTGGGTCAGTGCACAGTATCGACGAAGTCGATGTGCAGAGCGAAACCCGATCGGCAATCCCTGGTTAATCCGGCATATCTGGCCATAACACATCATGTTCGCCCGACTGCGTTATTTAACTGAATTGACACAGTCGCAACGTATCGCGCGACGTTATTTTGTGACCAACGGCTTTGATGGGGTACTGGCCATGTTAGGTCTGCTGATGGGATTTCGCGTCAGTGCCTCGGTCGCCATGGAGGTGATCATCGGCGCCTGCATCGGCACTGCGGTCGCGCTATTCATGAGCGGCCTCTCCAGTGCCTACATCAGTGAATCGGCTGAGAAGCAACAGGAACTGCACCAGCTGGAAAAATCGATGGTCACCTCGCTGGATGAGAGCGCCCATGGCGAGGCCGCACGGCTCATGCCGTGGTTGATTGCGCTGGTCAACGGACTGTCGCCACTGTTGCTGGCACTGCTGATTCTTGTCCCGCTGTTCGTCGCTCAACAGCACGCCTGGCCCGATTTTCTTGCCGCTGTTTCACCGCTGGATAGCGCCATCATCAGCGCACTTTCACTGACCTTTCTGCTCGGCGTCTTCCTTGGTCGCGTAAGCGATCGTGGCTGGCTCTGGACGGGCCTTCGCGCGCTATTGATTGCCATTATCACCGCCACCATCATCCTGCTGTTAAACCAGTTTATGGGCCACTCTTGACTCAAGCAAGCTGGCACAGACTGGATGAAAACGAACTGGCGCAGCAGCTAGAGAGTAATCTGCAGCAGGGGCTGGACAGCGGCGCCATAAAACAGCGCCAGCAACGCTATGGCGCTAACCGGTTAGCTGAGGGCAAAGGCCGCCCGCTGTGGCGCATGTTGCTCGATCAGTTCCGCGACTTCATGATCATAGTACTGCTGGCGGCAGCACTGATCTCCGGCCTGGTGGGTGATGTCGTCGATACGATCGCCATTGTGGTGATCGTGCTGCTCAACGCGATCATCGGTGCGGTGCAGGAGTATCGCGCCGAACGCGCCATGGCAGCGCTCAAGGCGATGGCAGCTCCACTGGCACGGGTGGTGCGCGACGGCAGCATCGAAGAGATCTCTGCCGCCGAACTGGTGCCCGGCGATCTGGTGCTACTGGAAGCCGGCGATGTGGTGCCCGCCGATCTGCGCCTGATTGAATCAGCCAGCCTTGAGGTTAACGAATCGCTGCTCACCGGTGAGTCTCAGGGTGTAGGCAAACACGCAGAACCGATCGCGCAGATAGAGCTGGCGGTGGCCGATGCACGGAACATGGCCTTCAAGGGCAGTCAGATTAATCTCGGCCGCGGCCGTGGCCTGGTGGTCGCCACCGGCATGCAGACCGAGCTGGGCAAGATCGCGCAACTACTGCAAGCCACCGTAGATAGCAAAACACCGCTGCAACAGCGACTCACGCTGTTTGGCAAGCGTCTGGCGCTGATCGTGCTGGCGATCTGTGCACTGATCTTTGTCGTCGGCCTGCTGCGCGGCGAACCGCTGATGCTGATGTTCCTCACGGCCGTCAGCCTCGCCGTGGCCGCCATCCCCGAGGCGCTGCCTGCGGTCATCAGCGTTGCACTGGCGCTCGGCGCGTGGCGCATGATCAAACAACACGCGCTGGTGCGCAATCTGCCAGCGGTAGAGACGCTCGGCTCGGTCACCTTTATCTGCGCTGACAAGACCGGCACCCTGACCCAGAACCGCATGAGCGCGGAAAAGTTTTATATCGACGCCACGCTGCGCAGCGACATTCCCCCCTCCTCATCGCTACTGGGGCAGGCTTTAGCCTTGAGCAATGATGTGGCGGAGTCCGTCTCCGGTCTCAACGGCGATCCCACCGAGATTGCCCTCTATCAGGCGGCAGCACTACACGGCTTTGACAAACAACCACTGTCACAACAACTGCCCCGTATCGCCGAACTCGCTTTCGACGCTGAACGCAAACGCATGTCCACCCTGCACCAGCACAACGATGCTGTGCTAGTTTTCTGCAAAGGCGCACCCGAACAGCTACTGCCACACTGTAACGATATAGATCAACAGGCACTGTTATCCCAGGCAGAGCAGTTAGCCAGCCAGGGCTATCGTGTGCTGGCCATTGCCACACGGCAACTGGCCTCGCTGCCAACAAACGTGAATGTAGAAACCATTGAAGCTGACTTGTGCTTAGCTGGTCTGGTCGCGCTCATCGATCCGCCGCGCGATGAAACCACTAATGCCGTAGAGGAGTGCAAACGCGCCGGCATCACCCCGGTGATGATCACCGGTGATCATCCAGCTACGGCGCTGGCCATCGCCAGACGCATCGGCATGATTGAATCAGAGCCAGTGGAAGCTAAGCTAGAGGTAATCACCGGCCAGCAACTAGCCGCAATGACGCTGGATGAACTGAAACAGCAGGTCAAATCGATTCGTGTCTATGCCCGCGTCAGCCCGCAACAGAAAATCACCATCGTCCAGGCGCTACAGGAGTGCGGCGAGTTCTGCGCCATGACCGGCGACGGTGTCAACGATGCACCAGCACTCAAACGCGCCGACATCGGGGTTGCGATGGGCAAAAAAGGGACCGATGTGGCGCGCGAGGCGTCGGACATGGTGTTGCTGGACGATAACTTCGCCACCATCACCGCTGCCGTGCGCGAAGGGCGGCGCATCTTTGATAACATCCGCAAGTTCATCAAATACACCATGACCAGTAACTCCGGCGAGATCTGGGTGCTATTCCTCGCCCCCTTCCTGGGGCTGCCGATTCCGCTGCTGCCGATCCACATCCTGTGGATCAACCTGGTCACCGACGGCCTGCCCGGCCTGGCGCTGGCGGCGGAACCAGCCGAGCGCGGCATCATGCAGCGGCCACCGCGGCCACCCAACGAAAGCATCTTTGCCCACGGCATGTGGCAGCACATGCTGTGGGTCGGTCTTTTGATCGCCGCGCTATCACTCGGCGCCCAGGCGTGGTTTTACGGCAACGGATCAGACAACTGGCAGACCATTGTCTTCACCGTGCTCATCTTTTGCCAGCTGGCCAATGTACTGGCGATTCGTTCAGATACAGAGTCGTTGTGGCAACTGGGACTGCTCAGTAATCGCCCGCTACTGGCCGCGGTGTTGTTAACCATCGTCCTGCAACTGTGTGTGATCTACCTGCCAGCGTTGAATGAGATCTTTAACACCCAGCCGCTGAACGCAGTCGAATTAGCCGTCTGCTTTCTCTTGCCGCTGGTGGTACTGTTTGCGGTGGAAATAGAGAAAAAAATGAAGCGTGAGTAAAAACGATCAGCCTACAGATGACTGGCTGCCTTTCATTCATGGGTCCAGCTATTTTCCGTTGACTACATTTGTGAAAAAAACCACTGGAGAACAGATTAAAGAACTGTGATCAACAGATCATGGAATCTAGTTTCACTTCCCCTGCTACTTAAGCAGAATTACTTAAATAGACTGCCAAAATTATCCATCGCCTCTTTGACTTTTTTCATTGCTTCGCCCGTATTAGGTGGAGTCTGTTGCTGATTATCTATTGCACGTTGTTCCCGAGCGGCTGAGCTACTGGGGACGCCAGGGTCACGCACGGCCAAGCATCTTTTTTATAAGCCCTGGAATAAACAGGAGAGATGCAAGCGCAATCATCGACGGTCCGGTGGGCAAGGAAAACTGGAAGGAGAGATAAAAACCGATCAGAGCAGTGATACCACCAAAAATAGTAGAGAGGATAAAGGCATGCTTGAGAGTACTGGTCAGCAGTAGCGCCGCGGCCGGTGGAATGACCATAAAGGCAAAAACCGGCATGACACCGATCGAGCTTATCGACACAGAGATCATCAACGCCAGCGAGCCAAATAGTAATTGATTCAATAACAGCGTCCGCATCCCGCAAGCCATGGCCGTCTCAGGGTCGAAAGCGACAAAAACAAACTCTTTGTAGAACAACCCATGTACAAACAACACTATCGCAGCAATGATCGCCAGCAGCGTCACCTGCGCAGGTGGCACAAAAACTGTATTGCCGAACAGTAAATTGTTGATGTCATGCACGGCGCCACCGATGCTATCGAGAATCAATAGCGCCAGTGCAGCGGGAACGACATACGCGATACCCAGAATACTCTCACGGGTCAATTTCTTTTCTGTCGGCTGACTCGCCATCAACAGCGCCGCTGCGCAGGCAAAAAGGACTGCAATAATGATCGGGAACAGCGTGGCTAACGTCTGCGATTCACTGTGTTCGTTCTTCGCAATCTGCCCCCCCAGCAACACCTGTAGCAGAAGGGCCGTCGCTATCCCTAATGAAGATACCTGGGATATCGCAGCGGTCATAAAGACGATTCGTTTGAGGATGACGTAGACCCCCAGGAAAGAGCACACAAGGGCCGCAATAAGCGAGGCGATGATGCCATTTTGGAGAATCGGTAGCGCTTCCCATATGCTCATATCATGCTCCAAGCCCGCTTCTACTCCTGCTCGTCAACAAAGACACAAATCCGGTTACCTGCAGAGTAGAGACGGATATCCTGACGGTAGATCTGTTTAATCTTCTCTTCCGTCATGAGCTCCTCAACGGTACCTGTTTCAAAGTGACCGTCTGCGCCACCATGCAGGATAATCAGTTTTTCTACGTAATTAGCGATGACATTCAGGTCGTGTGTGATCATCAGGATGGTGCGTTTAAATTCCCGCCGCAACTCCAGAATCAATTGCATCATTTCAGCCTCGCCAGAAATATCCATGCCGCTGGCAGGTTCATCAAAGATCAGCACATCCGGTTCAAAGGTAAGCGCCCGCGCGATCAGTACACGCTGTTTCTGACCACCTGAAAGCAGCCGGTATTGATGATTAGCATGCTCGCTTATCCCGGCCTGTTGCATGTAATGCAGGGCCAGGTCGCGGTCAGCCTTTTTCAGCCTGTGACCGAGGCCTGCGCGAGGAACTCTACCCATCAACACCACTTCCAGCACCGTGAGCGGAAAGATGTTATCGAGCTGACTTTCCTGTGGCACGTAGCCAAAGGTAAGCCCTGGCGCATGCGTCACTTCACCGCCCAGTGGGGGGATCACGCCCGTCAGGGTTTTAATCAAAGTTGTTTTACCCGAGCCGTTGGGGCCTACAATCCCCCAGAACTCTCCCTGGCAGATCGACACGCAAAAATCCTTAATAATTGCCTGCCGATGGTAGCCAATAGAAATATCTGTTGTTGTTATCTGCATAGCTAGCAGCTCGTCAACTTTATGGTCACAGGTTAGCTTTGCGTTCCAATTTGTGTTCCAAAAAGCGCTCTGGATAACTGAGTATAGATGACATCAAAAAGTTGAATATAATCTCGCGTACCCAGTCTGGAATCGACGGCAGACGGCAACGACAGGACTTTTGCCCCGCTCTGTCTTGCAATCTCTCGGGAGGCTCTCTGCGGTTGCCACGGAGAAATCAAGATTAACGGGATGTCCTCATCCTTGACGAGTTTAATCAACCTGGCCGCATCGCCGGCACTGGGCGGGATGGTTTCACGTGGCTCAATGTAGGCGACAATTTCAAGACCATGGCGATTGGTGAGATAAATCCAGTCGCGGTGATAACTGACGATCTTTACTCCCCGGAACATCACCATCAATGCGTCCCAGTCTTTCATCTTTTCAGTCAGCCTGGCGGTAAAGGATTCGTAGTTCAATTTGTAAATCCAGTCATTCGCGGGATCGATCTCGGCCAGTTTCCTGTAGACATTCCTCGCGATGATCAAGCCGTTTGCAGGATCCAGCCAGAAATGGTGATTACCGATTTGATGATGATTACTATCCTTGTCCAGAAACGGAACAAATTGCGTCCCCTCAAGCTCTTCCGTGGTGTAGGGAATCAATCTGACCCCTGCCGAAGCATTCAGATAACCTTCTCCTCCTTCCTGGATACGTGGGTTACCGACAGCAGCGAGGGCAGCCGGCAACCATGCCAGCTCCATCTGCTGACCATTGACAATGAGCAGATCGGCTCTATTGAGATGAGCGGCCAGTGAGGGTTTTGGTTCCACCGCGTGCGGATCTTGCAGACCGTTGGTCAGGCTTACTACCTCGATAAAACCAGCACCGATCGCGCTGACGATCGACGCATCCTGTGAAAACGTAGTCACCACCTGCAGCTTCGCGGAGGCTTCTGCGGTAAACAGTGTGCAAAGGGCCGTTATGCCTATCGCTAAAACCCGTATTGCTTTAAATCGTCGAATATACATATAACTCACCTCTTTATTCGCTAGAGGAAGACTATAGATCACTCCCAACATTTTTCAATCCTGATTAAGCTAGGAAACCTAATTACTTTCAACTACACCATCTTGCCACCAAACTGACTCCAGCGTATCGTTAATGCGTTGCTGAAGGGTCATCTCGGTTCCAGTATGATGAAAATTCTCACCATGAAAATGTAAATTGGAAAGTTCCATGGCAGCGGCATCAGCCCCATTTGCAATCAATATCTTTGCTGTCCTGAGGTTGTTTCTGACCACCGCAAAATGGAGCGGCGTCGCGCCCTGGCCATCACTTGCACTAATATCAGCGCCTTTCTCCAGTAACTGTGTCAACAGGTTGTCGGTTTGACTGCCGACCCACTTCGGACTGCGCTCATCTCTACTTCCTCTGGCAAAGAGGTGCAACGGTGTAACGCCACTATTATCCCTGGCATTAACATTCGCTCCCCTTGTCACAAGCAGTTCCGCCGCTGCCCATTTTTTATAATCCACGGCCAGGTGCAAAGGCGTAACATCAGTGCGGGTACGCGAATTGATATCAGCACCATGCTTAAGGAGCAGACTGATAGTATCGACAAGCCCGAAACGGGCCGCCTCTTCTATAGGTGCCCAGCCCAACGGACCGCGTATGCGGGCGTTTACGTTGGCACCCTGCTCGATTAACAATTTCGCCGCCTCTTCCTGCTCTTTCCAGATGGCAATATGTAACGGAGTGAAACCACTGTTATCAGCGATTTCAAGACTCACTCCTGTTTCCAGGAGTTCTTTCATCCGTTCAATCTCTCCTTCAGCGACCGCACGATGTAACACCGTTCCACCATGCTGCATCACAAATGTCTCCTCCTGGAGAAACTCAACCCCATCCGTTCTACGAACATAATGTTCGGTTTGCGGATCACTTGAATCTCCCAGCGCAAACTCAAGGGAATTTCTGGCTAACTGGAAGGTAGTGTTTGAAATAAATCCTGCGCCGGGATAAATCAATCGATCCCCTCTTCCATGGCGATACTCGTAAAGCCCAGGGGATTTGCCCTTGAGGGCTGCAGGTGCAAAGGACGGTTGGTCATGCATGTATAACAGAGTCTTTTCATCCCACGAGATGGCGAAGACACTTTTGCGTGAATAATCATTCACCACCACACCATCGACATTGATGGCAGCCAGCGGCTCTTTTTTCTGCTGCTCAGGATCAAGATGGTAGATCACCATGCGTGGCTTGCCAAATGGGCCGTTATCGACTTCGTAACCAAAATACAAGGAGATCTGCTGAAACAGACCGCTTTCCAGTGGCATATATTCTATGAATTCAGTGGGCGTTGTAGAGGGTTCAATAGATCGCTGCGGCGGTCCGGCGCAAGAGGTGACCAACAAGCCAAGTAGCAAGATACCTGCCAGACGCTTTGTAAGTCTAGTACCAGCGACACCCTTGCTGGTGACCATCTTATTTATTGCATTACCCGAATGAGTTGCCTTCAAAAATGAGTACATAAACACCCCACTATTTGGCTAAATATTACCGGGCTATCAGTATTCCTTTTTCTCTTGTAAATGTTAGTCGTGGACTAATCCAATAGTCGTAGCATTAAAGACAGAGCGAGCATCATTATGCCCGTTTTTAATTAGAACCTACCTGTTTCAAAGTTCAAATTGTAACGGGATATATAAAAAGACAACGATAAAATTAGAAAGTTCCCCGAGTGCTGAAATAGACAGCGGTGTCTGCAACGCCGAACGCATAGGCAGTATCGAACCGCAGATCGACCTTTACAAATGATTTGATCTTGTAACGCAACCCAAAACCGACACTCGACTCAACATCTGTCAGATCAACGGTGCGATTGTCGACATAGGCATTCCCCAGGTCGACAAACAGAACGCCGCGCATCTCATCGTTGCCATTTAACGGTGAGAGATACTCAAGGTTCAGGGTAAAAAACGATTCCCCCTTTATAATTCCCTTCTCATAACCACGAATACTGTTGCTACCGCCCACTGCAAAAAAATCCCCTCCCAACGGAAGCTCACCCCCAGAAAACCCCATCAAAAATTGCGCATTGAGATTGTGGTGACGTTCATCATTCAGGTAATAATAACGGCGATAATAAACATTACTCTGGGTAAAAGAGTCATCGGAGCCTAGCGCACCGGAGCCAATCTGGATCGAATAACCGTATTCCGTCCCTTCGCGGCTGTACAGATAATCATGAACACGGGCATAAGCGATCCCTAGATCAAGACCAATGGCATCGCCATCACTATAGAGTCCCGGCAGACCACTGACATAATTATACTTAGCAGAACGCCAGAAGGGACCCACACTTGCTGACCAGCCGACACTCGGTCCATCCTGGCGTAACCAACGATTGATACCAAAACTGAACGCCCTGTAATCACGTTCAAAGGTAGTGACTACCCCGCCACTCTGCTTGTCTTCAACCGGCGTATCAAAATAGAGCAGGCCAACACGTAACCCAAAAGGGCTTCCCGCTATGCGTGGATAATTATAATGAGCATCAAATTCATTGGAATTACCCAGTGCATCGCAGCAGCCATCTACCTTTTTATAGGTCAACCTGAGGCTTTGATTGAGGCCTGCAAGATTGTCTACCCTAAGGCGTACACCGTAGCTGATATCGCCATCAGCGGAACGATCAAATTTTGGCAATGGAAAAAGGTAATATTTCTCTTTGATCGAGATCTCCAGCACCTGTTTTCCATCAACCTCATTCACATCGGCATAGACCCACCTGAATAGACCAAGATCCATAATCGCCTGACGGTCTTGTTCTATCACTATCAAGTCAATTGGGTCACCTACCTTGAGCCGCATTTCCTGCAACAGAATATCCGCTTTGGTTTTTTCGTTGCCGCTAAAACGAATCTCTTCAACCACCCCAGACTGCGCCGAGACCGTTGAGGAAAATAAGAGTAACGCCGCAAAGCAATAACATATATTTCTTAATAAAAAAAACATATTCCCGTCTTCAATACAAATCGTGTAGAAATCAATTTTTTTGTAGTATATTTAGTATTAATATCGGCCGACGGCCTCGTCTACATAACATCTAAACATATAAATTACAGGACAAAAATGGCCCAATATATCTACACAATGAATGGCGTTGGGAAGGTAGTCCCTCCCAAACGTGAGATTCTCAAAGATATTTCACTTTCGTTTTTTCCGGGTGCCAAGATTGGTGTGCTAGGGCTTAATGGCTCAGGTAAATCGACGCTGCTGCGCATTATGGCTGGAATCGATACTGAACACCATGGCGAAGCAAGACCCCAGGCCGGCATCCGTGTTGGCTACCTTCCTCAGGAACCACAACTCGATCCAGCCAAGGATGTCCGTGGCAATGTTGAAGAGGCACTGGGCGAGGTCAAGCAGGCGATGACGCGACTTGATGAAGTCTACGCCGCCTATGCCGAACCCGATGCTGATTTTGATGCGCTAGCGAAAGAACAGGCAAAATTGGAAAACATCATCCAGGCAGCGGATGCACATAACCTCGAACGCAGACTAGAGATTGCCGCCGATGCGCTGCGCCTGCCGCCGTGGGATGCCGATGTCACCAAACTGTCTGGCGGTGAACGTCGCCGTGTCGCCCTCTGTCGCCTGATCCTGTCAGCACCCGACATGCTACTGCTGGATGAGCCCACTAACCATCTCGATGCTGAGTCTGTCGCCTGGCTCGAACAGTTCCTGCGTGAATTTGAAGGCACCGTGGTCGCCGTCACCCATGATCGCTATTTCCTCGACAACGTCGCCGGCTGGATTCTGGAGCTGGACCGCGGACACGGCATCCCATGGGAAGGCAACTACTCCTCGTGGCTGGAACAGAAAGAGGCCCGCCTGGAACAGGAAGAGAAGAGCGAGGGTGCCCGCATCAAGGCGATGAAGGCCGAACTGGAATGGGTGCGCAGCAATCCCAAAGGTCGCCAGGCCAAGAGCAAGGCGCGCGTGACACGCTATGAAGAACTGGCCAACCAGAACTTCGAAAAACGTAATGAAACAAATGAACTGTTTATTCCACCCGGGCCACGCCTGGGGGATAACGTCATCGAAGCCAACGGAGTGAACAAAGGATTCGGTGAGCGCCTGCTGATTGAAGATCTCAACTTCAACCTGCCGCCGGGTGGCATTGTCGGCATTATTGGCCCCAATGGCGCCGGTAAATCCACCCTGTTCAAGATGATCATGGGGATTGAAAAGCCGGATAGTGGCGAGCTGCGTATTGGCGAGACGGTGCAACTGGCTTACGTTGACCAGAGCCGCGATGCGCTGGATGATAGCAAAACGGCATGGGAAGAGATATCGGGTGGCCAGGACATCATCACCGTCAACGGCATGGAGATCAACTCACGCGCCTATCTCGGTCGTTTCAACTTCAAAGGGTCAGACCAGCAAAAGCGCGTCGGTGATCTTTCAGGCGGTGAGCGTAATCGTCTGCACCAGGCCAAACTGCTGCAAAGCGGCGGCAATGTATTGCTACTTGATGAGCCGACCAATGACCTTGATATTGAAACGCTACGCGCACTCGAAAGCGCTCTGCTTGAGTTCGCAGGCTGCGCCGTCGTGATCTCACATGATCGCTGGTTCCTCGATCGTGTTGCCACGCACATGCTCGCTTTTGAAGGCGACAGTCATGTCGAGTGGTTTGAAGGTAACTTTGCGGATTATGAAGAAGACAAGAAACACCGCCTTGGAGATGAGGCTGTTACACAACCCAAACGGATCACCTATAAGAAGTTTGGTTAAATGCAGGGTAGGCACATGTGCCCACCAGGAATCTCTGAATTAGGATTAATTTCACGACGCCAATACTTGATGCGTTGATGTTTTAATGCCAGC
>CALZHD010000073.1 GCA_945787155.1 uncultured Gammaproteobacteria bacterium
CGGCTTCTCCGATGATGGCCAGTATTCATTCACAAGTCGTGATGTTGCTCCTTATTTGCGCTCTTTTTCTATACAAGGCTCATATGCGGTTGCAATGGGATGGCCATATGTCAATGGTCAATATTCAAAGTCAATTGACAGGCTTCGTCGTGCATTAAATTCAGCAAATATTTTGCACAAATACCATGGCTCGGTGGAGTCAGAAGATAATGATTTCTTCTTCGTATTGGGAAACATTGTTAAAGAAAACATCGATCAAACACGACTACAGGAAGTACAAGGTTGCCTACGATCTTTTCTTGCTACGCATGAGCCGGTAACAGTACCGATTACCCGAGATTGTTTACGTTTGGTCGCCTACGTTGACGCAAAACTGCCCCCCCCAAACAAGTTGTTCATACACACTGGATGAAGCAGAAGAATCAATCGATGAAATTCGCTCTTTGTATCGTGCAGTATTGGTCTAACAGTCGGCTTGAACGGATGAGTGGAGCATCAATGTCTATGGAAGTGTCCGTGGAAATAAAGGCAGTCCACTGACACATTTATGCCTGCGAGCTCACACAACGCTGTCGACAAAACCAGTAACTTAATCGGCTGAGAAATATTGACTGGCAAGTGTAAATGCGTTAATGCCAATGCGTTCACCGAGAATACGCCCTGGCATATCATCGGCTGGGGGGTGAATACCGCCCCAGATTCGTGACAGACTGGTTTGATTGGAGGCGTCTCGATAGGTGGCCCATTGAAGGATTACATCGTTACTTGGGCCCTCTTCAAATACCAGGAACTCGTTTTTTTCCGCCACGAACTCTCCCATGCCTCCAGGGAAATAGGCATCGCCGGTGAACAGCGTTAACACCTCAGCGGCCGCGCGTGAAAAGGTTGAGTGGCCGGAAATATATCCTGCAAAAGGGGGGGATACAAAGTTGGGGCGTTGATAAGGCCACCAGTTTTCGGCCAGGATCCAGCCGACGCCGGCAACATCCGTAGCGGGGGTTTTGATAAACCTGGGGCCGCGCCAGGCGTATAGCTTGATCTTGCCCACATGCTCATCATTGGTGCCGGCCAGGGGGTCGCCCTTCTTTATCAGTTCAATCTTGCCCGCCGTTAAAGGAATCCCTAGCGGTGAATAACTGGGCAGGGTCGGGTCGCTGCTTTGTCCGCGGTCTGCCATGAGGCGAATAGCAGAGATCGGGCGGACATAGTCGTACCAGCCTTTGATCCCCCAGGCCACCACTGCCGAATCGTGCACAGCGCCTCCCAGCGCAAAATAAGCCTTCACATCCCATTCGAGGTTGCTGAGCACCGGCCCTGAGCCACGGAAGCGTTTAACGGTTTGCGGGTGGTCGCTGACGTAATTCATGATCGTATACCAATGGCCCGGCGGTGTCTCGGAAGCGGGCCCATCGGCCCAGAACTCGGCCAGTACACGGGTGTAATCACCACGCAGCACCATGTTAGGCGCATAGGGTTTGTTGGTCGCAGGATTAATGGTATGCCCCACCCCTGGGTCACCACCGTCCAGTACGTTGTAATAGTCACGCAGGTCGACCAGTTTCTGCGGCATCTCATCGGCATTGCCGAAGGCCCCCGGCGAGATATCCCACATTACATCATCAGCAGGATCAAGGTGTGATGACCAGATCGAGACCATCGCAAATCCCCATTGGTACTCTTCAGAGAGGGTGCCGCCCAGCAGCGGTGGTGCACCCGGGTCTTTATACACCGGGTAGTCATGACCGCCGCGTTGATAGATTGTACGATCTGCCTTTGTTAGCGCAAACGGTTGGACACGGCCCCATTCCGGTCCGACGAACTCCGTGACACCCTCGATCGAAGGGTTTCCCGACTGATCAACGAATTCCTCTAATAACAGGGGCTGCCAGTTGTTGATATTAACGATGCTCGAATTACCAGGTGAGAGCGGGTCCAACGGGGGGTTGTATGGTTGATAGTCAACATGACGGTAGTTGTTCTGTTCGTTTGCACCATCCTGCAGACCATAGTCGATGACACACTGTGCGATGTAGTTGCCCAGCGCGGCGGGCGAGCCGTCGCTATAGTCGGTAGACTTGTTTGTCTTGTCATAGCCGAGCCTGGCAAACAGGGCATCAAACTCTATCATCGAGGCCCCCGCATTAGGCGCTGCGTAAAAGCGGTGTCGAAGCAGGCGATAAACGGCATGACTGATGACCTCTTGACGCGCCTGTTCGATATTGGCTGGCATGTCGATAGCTTTCAAAGGGCAGGTAAAGGCGCCCACGGTATTACCAAGCAGATAGGGTGATGCCTGATCATCGAATACTGCCCAGGCATCATACATAGCAATGGAGGTATGAAAGAGATTGCGTGAATGCACCGTCGGCCTCGCGAGATCTATCCTGATGGCTGCTAGCAGCGCCTCATTCCACTGGCGTGCTACCGACTGCACGGCTACCGGCTGCCCTTTCAAAATAGCATCGCTCTTTTCCGGTTTCGAATCGCAACTCATCAGGAAAGGACTCATCATCAACAGAATGGCCAATGTCGACAGCGTACGCAATCCTGTTAGGGGGGGCGAGGTGGCTAACTTCATAGTGCAAATATTCCACAACTAATTCTGTTTAAATAGCGGTAGCGCCGATAATATCGCATCGTTGTTTATAGCCCTAATAATAGAGTGTAAACGGCATTCGCGGAGAAGTGGTAAGACTGATGATTTGGCTATATCTCATTCACAGCCCATCAGGCATGCACTCTCTGCCGTCATGTCTGACTGCCAAAGTCCTGGCTGGTCGATTTGACATGATTACACCGCCGAGGGGAGCCATTTATCAGATTAGATGTTCGCCTGGTTGGTAACATCAACAAACAGCGTTAGTCGTTGCCCCGGTTGCAGATATTTACCACGCGCCTTTGGATTCCAGCGTTTGAGGTTGTTCACGCTGACATTAAAGCGTTGAGAGATACGTGACAGGGAGTCACCACGTCGTACCACATATCGAATACGTTGCGTCACTTCATTCAGTGCTGGAGTGATATCTGGGGTTTTGTTTTTGGCGACTTTGGTGGCGGACTTCCATATCACCAACTTCTGGCCGGGACGTAGAGTGTCACGTGGGGCCATTGCATTCCAGCGTGCCAGTTGGCGTACGCCGACATTATGTGCACGCGAGATATCCCACAGAGTGTCACCGTTTTGTACTTTGTAGGCTAGCTTAATGCCTTTTTTGGGTCTGTTCTTGATCGTTTTGGCGCGTTGTGTGGAGCTGAGACTGTAACTACTGGGTGATTTTGCGGCGACCGGGATGACCAGATTTTTACCGGCGCGAATCATGTGGCCACGAACATTGTTAACATCTTTGATGACAGCGACCGTGGTTTTGTAGCGTTTGGCAATATGGCCCAATGTCTCGCCGTTACGAATGCGGTGACGAGCCCACTTGACGCGGTTTTCCTTCGGCAACTCTGCCAGGTTCTGTTTGAAGCGCGCCGCTTTATCGAGTGGAATCAACAGGTGATGAGGGCCTTCCGGGTCGGTTGCCCAGCGGTTGAATGCTGGATTAAGGCGGTAGAGTTGTTTCAATGGTAGCTCTGCAAGTTCGGCGGCCCTGGCGAGATCGATCTGTGAACCGGTGGTAACCTTTTCAAAATAGGGTGCATCGGCAATCGAGGGCATAGTGATGTTATGCTGCTCTGGTGCTGCAACGATATCGCGAATCGCCAATAATTTTGGTACGTAGGCACGGGTCTCGCGTGGTAGTTTGAGTGACCAGAAATCGGTGGGTTTACCGAGGCGTTTGTTTTTACGGATCGCTTTGCGTACCGTGCCGCCGCCAGAATTATAGGCCGCGAGTGCCAGCAGCCAGTCGCCGGAGAACTGGCGGTTGAGGGCTTCCAGATAGTCAAATGCAGCGAGTGTTGATGCAGTGATGTCGCGGCGGCCGTCGTACCACCAGTTTTGTTTCAAGCCGTACATGCGACCGGTGCCGGGGATGAACTGCCAGATGCCGGAGGCACGGCCGTGAGAGTAGGCGAATGGCTGGAAGGCACTCTCAACCACTGGCAATAACGCCAGTTCCATCGGGATGTTGCGCCGCGCTGCCTCTTCCGCAATGAAGTACAGATAGGGTTGGGCACGTTCGCTGGTGCGATCGATGTATTCCTGGTGGCGCGCATACCAGCGGCGTTGTGACACGGTGCGTGCGTGTTCGCTTTTAGGCAGCGTAAAGCCATCGCGGATGCGTTGCCACAGGTCTTGTGGACGCTGGGCCGCGAGTTGGTGATTAAGATCGTGAGTTGTAATATTTTCAGCTGCGATAGGCTGGTTGACCAGTACTTCAATTGAGTCGGGAAAGTCTGGCTCAGCCTTGTTGGTGAGATCGATGCTGAGCGTGTGATGGTCGGGATCAAGTGGTGCGGCGATTTCAGCGCTGTTCCAAAATTCGACTGGCTCGGCCTGTGTTGCAAGCGGAGTTAGCGATGTAGGGGCAGGGGTCGTTGACAGTGTGCCCTGTTGCGATGGCGCGACAGTGCAGCCGCCGACAAGCACGGTTGCCACAATGCCCAAGCCTAAGTGAAACAGTCTGTTTTTTTGATTAATTTTCATGAAAAAGCTCTGATATTACTATATATAACAGTCGGCCATTATAGGTGAGTTCTTGAGATGTATGTTAGAAAAGGTGCGTAGGTAACAGATCGTTTGTCATTGCGTGACGGGGTTCTCAAAAACGGTCTTTCCAGTCTCGGACGGTGCGGAATACTGAGGTTGCGTCGCTGGGTTGCGGCAATCCTGCTACTTCTGCGTAGCGTTTGGCGGCCGCAGTAACTGCTGGCGTATTGCAACGTAAAAAGGGATTGGTTTTTTTTTCTTCGCTTAACTGAGATGGAATCGTAATCTGACCGAGCTTGCGCATCTGCGTTGTTTTTGCCATGCGGGTCTGAAGGTCGCTGTTGTCGGGCTCCAGCTGGCAGGCAAACTTGAGGTTCGCAAGGGTATATTCATGGGCGCAATAGATCAGTGTGTCATCCGGCAGGGCGGCAATTTTCTGCAGTGAGTGAAACATCTCGCTATACAGGCCGGTATGCAGGCGTCCGCAGCCTGCGGCAAACAGGGTATCGCCACAAAAAAGTCGCCCTGGTGCTCCCTGCTGGAAATAGGCAACATGCCCTGCGGTATGACCCGGCACATCAAGCACTTGAAAATGGCACTCCTCATTATTGGGTCCTGTTGGATTGATGGTGATGATGTCGCCCTGCTTTACAGGATGTGTCATGCAGGGGACGATCTCCGTAGCAGGGCCATAGACTGGGATCGTGTATTGCGTGTATTGATCGAGGATCGCCTTGATGCCGCCGACATGGTCATAACATTGGTGTGTGATGAAGATTGCGGCAGGGATCAAGTGATGGCTGTGTAGATACTCCAGTACAGGCCGTGCATCACCGGGGTCGATGATGATGACGGATTGTTCACTGTTTTTGTCGGGTGCCTTCTCTGAAGTTAACATCCAGATGTAATTATCTTGAAATGCAGTGATGGCAATGACGTTATTCATGCTGTCATGCTGGCAGGAATTGGGCTGAGCGTCAATGTCGGCGAGTTGTTTGGAAGGGTGCTTTTATTCAAGCTGCTACACTAGATCGAGTGTCTGTAGCAGGGTATGCTTAGTGGCATGGAGAGACCCTATAAATCTGTTGAACAGGATAGTAACGGACGCCTGGTTTGTACCGAGCGTGGCCGTCTGCGCGACTGGTTTCAACTGCCTCTGGGACAACGTCTGGCAGCACGTGAAAAGGAAGAGCTGGATAAGGTATTGGTTAATCTATTTGGTTTTCACCTGCTACAGGTCGGCTGTTTGCTCAACGAAGATATACTCAGTGCCAGTCGTATCCTGCATCGTGTGGTGGTGGACGGCGACCCTGATGTGAAGGCGACATTGGTCGCTCTGAATGGGTTGCCGGATGCGCTACCGATCGAGTCTGATAGCGTTGATGTGGTGGTGTTGCACCATATTTTGGAGTTTGAGCATAATCCTCACGAAGTACTGCGGGAAGTTGATCGAATCCTGGTGCCTGAGGGGCACGTCGTCATTCTTGGGTTCAACCCGTGGAGCTGGTGGGGGTTCCGGCGTTTTCTGCGCCGTCGCAGTGGGCCACCCTGGTGTGGTCGTTTTCGCAGCGCATGGCGTATGCGAGACTGGTTAGCGCTGCTCGGCTTCGATCACGAACTTTCCCGCTGGTTTTTTTTCCGTCCTCCAGTGCAGAATGAAGGGATTATGCGTCGCCTTGAAGTGCTGGAGCGGACAGGTGAACGTTGGTGGCCCTTTTGGGGCGGTGCCTTTCTGGTAGTGGGCAAGAAACGCGTCTCTACTATGACACCGATAAAACCGCGTTGGCGCCCTAATGGTAGCCTGATTGACCCGAGTCTTGCTAAACCCTCGACCAGTAATTCTTCGAGCCAAAACCCTTCAGCCCAAAATTCTTCCAGCAGATATCAGAAAAACAGGTGAGCCAGACAGAGCGTTCTATGGAAATGATCGAAATTTTTACCGATGGTGCATGCCGTGGCAACCCTGGGCCGGGTGGCTGGGGTGTGTTAATGCGCTTTCAAGGGAAGGAAAAGAGCCTTTGTGGTGCGGAGCCACATACGACCAATAATCGTATGGAATTGATAGCGGCAATTAAGGCGCTGCAATCGTTAAAACGCCCGTGCCGCGTGAGCCTGACGACTGACTCTCAGTATGTGCGGCAGGGCATTACTGAATGGATTGGCAACTGGAAGAAGTGCGGCTGGAAGACTGCGGCAAAAAAACCGGTGAAGAACGATGATCTATGGCGTGAACTGGACGCGGCTCGCGAGGTGCATGAAATCGAATGGCACTGGGTACGAGGCCATACTGGTCACCGCGAAAATGAGATGGCCGATGCGCTCGCCAATCAGGCGATTGACGAGATGCAGGCTAATGCCTAGATTGATAATAGTAGAGTAGCAAGCGAACATGCGCCAAATAATTCTGGACACTGAAACCACCGGCCTTGAGCCGAAGCTGGGCCACCGCATTATCGAAATCGGTTGTGTTGAGGTGATCGACAGACGTCTTACTGGGCGTCATTATCACCAATACCTGCAACCCGATCGTGAAATTGACGATGGTGCGATTGAAGTGCATGGCATCACCAATGAGTTTCTGGTCGATAAACCACGCTTCAGTGATGTGGCGGCGGACTTTATCGAGTTCATCAAGGGGGCGGAGTTGGTGATTCATAACGCGCCGTTTGATGTGGGCTTTATCAATCATGAGTTCCGTCTGTTGAGCCGTACTCACGATCTGCTGGAAGAGTTCTGTGGTGTGCTCGACACCCTTGCGATGGCGCGTAAAATGCACCCTGGGCAGCGCAACAGCCTTGATGCATTGTGTAAACGTTATGATATTGATAATACTCAGCGCACCCTGCATGGCGCGCTGCTTGATGCCGAGATCCTGGCTGACGTCTATTTGATGATGACCGGCGGCCAGCGCAACTTGTTGCTGGGTGGTGAAGAGAGTGCAAGTGATACAAAAGAGCAGGCGATCAGACGTGTGCAGCTTGTAGCGGGAACCCTTAAGGTGATGCGTGCCAGTAACGATGAAATTGCTGCGCACGAGGAGCGGCTTGCCGCCATCGAAAAGCAGGGTGGTCATTGTGTGTGGCGAGAGATTGAGCAAAATGCAGATGAGGTAAATCCGTAATGTTTAAAAACATGAAGCAATTCTTTGAAGCGCGCATTCAGTCAGTGATGGAAAATGCAACCGATAGCGATGAGCAATCGTTGCGTCTCGCCACCACGGCATTGATGATTGAGATGACGCGTGCTGATTTTGAAGTCACTGACGATGAACGCAGTGCGGTTGATGTTGCGTTGCGTGACCTGTTTGCGATCAGTAATAGTGAGGCAAAGGAGCTTGCGCTGCTGGCCGAGGCCGAGGTGGATAGCGCCGCCTGCCTGTTCGACTTTACCCGTATGGTGGATCAATCATTCACGCAGCCGCAGAAGCAGCGTGTGGTTGAGATGTTATGGCGCGTCGCCTTTGCTGATACCCATAAAGATCACCATGAAGAGTACCTGGTGCGTAAGATTGCCGATCTGATTCATGTTTCACACGAAGATTTCATCAAGGCACGTCATCGTGTGGAGCAGGGATTGGCGGGATAATTTCTGCTTCCGCTTTCAAGCGCGATTAATTCCACAACGCTGCTGTTTTCATCGGGGACGATACATCAGAGATTCGCTAATAATGGAATAGCACCTGGTTAGAGGTGAGTAGTGTTTCATCGAAAAATTGCTTATTGCGCTGTAACGCTAGCGGTTATCCAGTTGTCGAATGCGACGCTGGTGTCTGCAGAGGAGCGTGTGATCGCACATTTTTCTGGCGCTTCACTACTGGGCTGGAAAGAGAAATCTTTTGTTGGTCGCACGCGCTATCAATTCGTGAGCGAAGATGACCGGCAGGTGCTAGAGGCGACTGCTAATGGTACTGCATCCGGTATTTTTCGCGAAATTGAGATTGATCTTAACAAGACCCCGTATCTTAACTGGTCGTGGTGGATTGAAGATGCCCTGCATGGCAATGATGAAATGAGCAAGTCTGGCGATGACTACCCTGTGCGGATTTATGTGGTGGTCTCTGGTGGGTTCTTCTTCTGGCGGACGCGTGCCATCAATTATGTCTGGTCAAGTAGCGAGCCGCTTGATAGCCATTGGCCCAATGCTTTTACCCGTAAAGCAATGATGGTTGCAGTACGTTCGGGTAGTGAACAGCGTAGGCTATGGGTGACTGAGAAGCGTAATATCCGTGAGGATTTTAAACGATTATTTGGGGAAGATATTGATCAAATCGATGCGGTCGCGATCATGAGCGATGCGGATAATAGCGCTGGGCGAGTGCGCGGGCGCTACGGCGATATCTATTTTTCGACGCAATAACTGCGTTGGAAATCAATTGTGACTGAGCATCGATAGCTCGCGGTTAACCAGCTCGGCATCTCCGAGGTTGAGTTCCATCAGACGGCGCAGATGGGTGATGCTGTTGAAGTCGATATGCTCACAGCGAAAGCCGATGTGTTGATTTTCGATATGGGCGACAACAACGCCCATATGAATGGCGACCTCATCATGGAGGTGCAGTTCTATATTGCATTCATCGCCAATGTTACCTTGCCAGCCCTCTGGAAGATCTAGTAGTGCGCCTTTAAGCGAGATGTCGATTAGATTACTTTGCCAGTGATTGCCGATATTGTCAGTGATGGTTGCGGTGATATCAAAGTCGATACGGCTGAAACGCCGTTTTTCGTTTGAGGAATCGCTCATGAGAGGCTCTCCTTATGCGTTAGCTGGTTCTAGCAGCTTTATTAAGACACACTCATATATAGCTGACAATTGGTCGAGATCTTTAGCGCAAACACATTCATCGATTTTGTGGATGGTGGCATTTAGCGGCCCCAGCTCAATCACCTGACTACCGGTAGGGGCAATAAATCGACCATCAGAGGTGCCGCCACTGGTGGAGAGTTCAGCATCGATGCCCGTTACCGCTTTGATAGCGCTAATGGTAGCGTTAACCAGCGCGCCGGGGGGGGTCAGAAAGGGGTGGCCGGAGAGTGTCCAGTCGATGGTGTAGTTGAGCTGGTGCTGGTCCAGTACCGCTTCGACACCATCGCGCAACTGCGGCTCGGTGGCCTCGGTGGAGAAGCGGAAGTTGAAGATCACCTCCAGATTACCAGGGATCACATTGGTCGCACCGGTGCCACCGTTGATATTAGAGACCTGAAACGAGGTTGCCGGAAAGTAGTCGTTGCCGCGGTCCCATTCAATGGCGCAAAGCTCAGTGAGTGCGGGTGCGAAGAGATGGATCGGGTTTTTTGCCAGCTGTGGATAGGCGATATGGCCCTGTACTCCGTGAACTGTCAACTGACAACCGAGCGAACCGCGGCGTCCATTTTTGATCACATCACCCAGTTGCTCTGAGCTGGTGGGTTCGCCCACCAGGCACCAGTCGATCTTCTCACCACGTGCCTCAAGGTGTTCCACCACCTTCACGGTGCCGTTGATACTGGGGCCTTCTTCATCGCTGGTGATCAGGAAGGCGATTGAGCCCGCATGATCCGGGTGGTCGGCGACTAAGCGTTCGCACGCGGTGACCATCGCGGCGAGGCTGCCCTTCATATCGGCGGCGCCGCGCCCATAGAGCATGCCGTCACGTACTTCAGGTTTAAACGGGTCGGATTGCCACTGTTCGAGCGGGCCGGTTGGTACCACATCGGTATGGCCAGCAAATGCGAACAGAGGGGCCTGATCGCCACGGCGAGCCCAGAAGTTATCGACATCATCAAAGCGCAGCCGTTCGATGGTAAAGCCGATCGCTTCAAGGCGCGCGATCATCAGCTCCTGACACCCTTTGTCCTCGGGGGTGACCGAGGCGCGTGAGATCAGCTCGCAGGTGAGCTCGAAAGTCGTCGACATCGTTATAGTAGCTCCGCAGCGTAACTGTTTTCATCGAAGCCGACCATCACTGAAGCGCCATGTTCAACGACAGGCCGCTTGATCAATGTCGGTTCAGCGGCCATCAGCGTGATCGCCTTACCCTTATTGATATCGGCCTTGTCATCATCGCTGAGCTTGCGCCACGTCATGCCGCGACGATTGAGTAGTAGCTCCCAGTCGACCACGCCTGCCCACGTCTTGACCTTCGTTGCCGTTAGCCCATCTTTGCGGAAATCGTGAAAGTGATACTCGACACCGTTGGTATCGAGCCACTTGCAGGCCTTTCTGACGGTGTCACAATTCTTGATGCCGTAGAGTGTAATCATCGTGAGGCTTAAGACTCGCGCAGCAGTTCGTTGATGCCCACCTTGCTGCGGGTCTTTTCATCGACCTGCTTGATGATCACCGCGCAGTAGAGGCTGTGTGACCCATCTTTGGCTGGCAGGTTACCCGGCACCACCACAGCACCGGTCGGCACGCGACCAAAGGTGATCTCGCCGGTCATGCGGTTGTAGATCTTGGTACTCTGTCCGATGTAGACGCCCATTGAAATGACGGCGTTCTCTTCAACCACAACCCCTTCAACGATCTCCGAACGTGCACCGATGAAACAGTTATCTTCGATGATGGTGGGGTTGGCCTGCAGTGGTTCCAGTACGCCACCGATGCCCACACCGCCAGAGAGATGAACGTTTTTACCGATCTGTGCGCATGAACCCACCGTCGCCCACGCATCTACCATGGTGCCGCTATCGACATAGGCACCAATGTTGACGTATGACGGCATCAGCACCACATTGGGTGCAATGTATGAACCACGACGCGCGGTGGCCGGTGGTACCACACGGACACCGCATTCGCGGAAGTCGCGTGAGTTGTAGTCGGCGTACTTTGACTGCACCTTGTCGTAGTAGTTGGTGAAGCCACCCTTCATGAATGCGTTGTCTTCGATGCGGAATGAAAGCAGTACCGCCTTCTTCAGCCACTGGTTCACCACCCACTCGCCATCCTGCTTTTCTGCTACCCGCAGGCTGCCGTTATCCAGCTGTGCCAGTGCCTCGTTAACCGCCTCTTTTACCAGCGTATCGACGTTGCGTGGATTGATATCGGCACGGCTTTCAAAGGCCTTTTCGATGATGGCTTGTAAGTCACTCATGGTTTTTTCTCCGTTAATAAACTGCTTAAATTAAATGTTAATAATGAAATCTTTGATGCGCTGGGCAGCCTCGATGCATTCATCGAGCGGTGCAACGAGCGCAATACGTACGTAGCCACTGCCGGGGTTGATGCCGTGCGCATCGCGTGACAGATAACTACCGGGCAGCAGGTTGATGTTTTTCTGGGCGAACAGTTGCTGCGCAAATTCAGTATCACCACCTGACCCATTATCTGTAAATCTGCCGGGTGTTTTCAGCCACAGATAGAAACTGGCGGCTGGGTGCGAGACCTCTGTGACATCGCTCAGTATATCAAGGACGGCCGCGAATTTTTCCCGATATTGTGTGCGGTTTTCAATTACGTGTTGTTCATCCTGCCACGCTTTGATGCTGGCGCTCTGGGTGTAGGGGGACATGGCACAGCCGTGGTAGGTGCGATAGAGCAGGAATTTTTCGATCAGTGCCGCGTCGCCGGCGACAAACCCGGAACGCATTCCCGGCAGGTTAGAGCGTTTTGAAAGGCTGTGAAACACCATACAGCGTCTGTAATCGCTGTTGCCGATCTCAGCTGCAACCTGTAGCAGCCCGACCGGTGGGGTTGATTCATCGAAATAGAGTTCGGAGTAACATTCATCGGAGGCGATGATGAAATCATATTTTTCGGCGAGTTCAATCAGCCGAGCCAGCGTTTCAGCGTTGATCACTGCGCCGGTCGGGTTGCCGGGCGAGCAGAGATAGAGCAGCTGGCAACGCTGCCAGGCCGCATCCGGCACGCTGTCGAAATCCGGTAACCAGCCGCTTGCGGCGGTGGTATTGATGAACCACGCTCCAGCACCGGCGAGCAACGCCGCGCCCTCATATATTTGATAGAAAGGATTAGGCATCATCACCAGGGGTTTTGGCTGAGTACGGTCGACTATCGTCTGTGCAAAGGCGAACAGTGCCTCGCGGGTACCGTTGACCGGCAGCACATGGCGCTCGGCATCGATGCTATCGCTGGGGAGTGAAAAACGTTGCGCCAACCATGTGGCAATCGCTTCGCGCAGTGCGGGCACCCCTTTGGTGGTCGGATAATTGGCAAGCCGGTGCAGATGGGTGATGATCTCTTCGGTGACAAAAGCGGGTGGGCTGTGTTTAGGTTCGCCAATGGCCAGATTGATCGCACGATAGCCCTTGTCGGGCGTGATCCCGGCCTTAAGCTGTGCAAGTTTTTCAAATGGATAGGGCTGTAGTCTGGATAAATCGGGATTCATGCGCGTTTAGTCGAATGTGGGCGAGCCG
>CALZHD010000074.1 GCA_945787155.1 uncultured Gammaproteobacteria bacterium
CTGGCCGGTGTGCCACTCAATTTCGATGTCAAAGTTGTCGATATTCGCGATGCCAGTGCGGAAGAGCTTGAGCACGGCCATGCCCACGGCGCAGATGGTGAGCATCAAGATCACTAAGCGTTAGCGCCTTTATCACAACCCGGACGACTGTATATCTTAAATACCGCTCCGGGTTGTGAATATCTATTTATTCTTTAATTTGTTCCGTAATAATTCGCTGATTGACTGGATCATTTCAGTTCATAGTTACCGTCACCATTAAACCACCGAGCGTTGATTGCTTGAAGGTTAGCGTACCGTCGTATGCAGTGACGATCTCATGTGCGATCGCCAGCCCAAGGCCGTGGCCATTGGCGCCATTCGTAACGCCTTCATCAATGCGGGTGCCACGTTGGATGAGTTGTTGCATTGCCTCGTCACTACACCCCGGGCCGTCGTCTTCAACGGTGATGATGAGATCGTGCCTATTTGAAACCTTGAGCCGTACCTGTCCCCTGGCCCATTTGCAGGCGTTGTCCAGCAGGTTGCCCAGTAACTCCAATAGATCTTCACGGTCGGCCGAGTACTGGATATCGATCGCGATCTCGGAGGTGATGGTGACATCTTTTTCCTGGTAGATGCGCTGAATCACATCAATCAGCGGGGGGAGTTCTTGCGCGAAATTAAATTGCTGACCAGCAGTCGCCTTACCCGCCAGTTGTGCACGTTTGAGTTCTCGTTCCATCAACTGTTGAATGCGGCTGACGCTTTGCTGCAGCTCATGTTGAAGCTCTGGTGTGGCGCTGAGTTCCTCGCGGTCGATGAGCCGTATCAACAGCGCCAGTGGAGTCTTCAGTCCGTGAGCCAGGTTGCCGGTAGCATGGCGCGAACGCTGTAGACGCTGTGTCATTACCGTCAGCAGTTGATTGAACTCGCTCACCAGTGGACGTACCTCCATCGGCACTGTCTCACTGAGTGAGCGGGTTTGGCCTTTTTCTAGCTGTAAGATTTCCTGGCGTACCTGTTCCAGTGGCCGCAGGCCTCGTTTTAAAATGATCAGTTGCGTGACAATGAAGACGGTGAGTGCAAGCAGCGTGGCACCGCTGAACCAGTACATGAATTCAGTCGTGTCTTCTTCGATATGTGATATGTCCTCGGCGACTGCGATGGAGATGAGCTCACCGCTTTTTCGATAACTCCCATGCCATAGCAGTAAGGGCTGCTGCATTGGTCCAGTGATGTGATGTTCGCCCGGTAGTGATATCGGGATATCTTCGTCCCACAACGAGCGTGAACGCAGCGTATGTTCTCCGCTCTGGATGCGGTAATAGTGTCCGGAGAAGGGGCGTGTATAAACGCTGCTAACGAGATTGGTATTAATTCTGATCGCCCTGTTCGTGAGCAGTAGCGTGGCGAGCAGGTCTTCGGCATCGTGTTGTAGGCGTGAAGCGACGTAGTCCTCGGCGACGTGGCGAATGGTGAATGAAACCGCTAGCCATTGTGCCAGCAGCAGTATCACAATACTGATGGTCAGGCCGATGCTGAGTCGGGATTGTAGCGATCTCATGGTGATGGTTTGCCAAAGATATAGCCCTGGCCACGTTTGGTCTTGATTATTTCATTACCAAGTTTATTGCGCAGGCGTTTGATGTAGACCTCGATCACGTTGCTGTCACGGTCGGAGTTGTAGTCATAGACATGTTCGGTGAGGCGTGATTTAGAAAGCACCACACCGGGGTGTGTCATCATGTAGCGTAGCAGGCGGAACTCGGTGCCGGTAAGTTCAAAATGGGTGCCGCTGTTATCCACCACCGCCTGATGTGCCTCATCAAGTTTCAATCCTGAGACCCGCAGGCTGCCGATATCCTGTGTTTGACTGCGGCGAATCAGGACGTTGAGACGTGCCACAAGCTCTTCGATATGAAACGGTTTGGCGAGATAGTCATCTGCCCCGGCTTTAAAACCATCGACCTTTTCATGCCAGGCATCACGCGCAGTGAGGATGATGACCGGCACCTTGTTTTCCTGCTCGCGCCAATGGCTCAGTACTTCAAGCCCGGGACGTTGCGGCAGACCAAGATCAAGAATGATGGCATCATAGGGTTCTTCAGCGCCCATGTATTCAGCGTCGACACCATTATCTACCAGGTCTACTGCAAAGCCTTCCTTGTGAAGATCTCGCTTGATCTGTTGACTCAATGGCAGATCATCCTCGACCACAAGCACCCTCATGAACGAGCCGCTCTAGTCATCTTGTCTATTTTTGATGAGTTCACCGCTTTTTGCATCATACTCAAGCTCCCACACCGTACCGTCATCATCAAGTATTTCCAGTTCATAAATATAGCGTTCATGTTCATGTTCCAGCTCTATCTCCAGGATATGCCCGGTGCGTAGCTTGCGCGCTTTGGTAATGATTTCCTCCAGCGGCAGGATCTCACCGGCCTCTTTGAGTCTGCGTGCCTCGTTGTGATTGCTATCGGCCAACGAGCCACTGATGCCGATCATGCTTGCAACCATCACTAAGGCGACACGACTGCTGATATTATTGCGTTTGATCGTCACATAGCCTCCTGCTGTTACCGGCTATCTTACGCCTTTTTTCGGCCGTTGATCATCGCCTGTACCAGGTTTTCGCGATGCAGCAGGCTTTCAAAAAGAATCCCACCGAGGTGGATAAAGACTAGCAGCACAGTGAAGTTGGCAAAAAACTCATGCACTTCTTCAAGCAGCTCTTCAGTGGATTCGCTGACGCCGCTCATCATAGCCGCCAGTGGACCAGCCTGTTCATCCGCGCCATAAAGTACCACGCCAGAGAGAGAGGCCAATATCAGGCCGATGAAAAACATCACGATCATCGCACCCCCTGCAGGGTTATGACCGATATAACGTTTGGCACGCAGCAACAGCACATCTCTGGCGTACTGCCATACCATGGATGGACGGTAGACGAAGTCAGAGAAACGCGCATGTTCTGAGCCGATGAAACCCCAGATGAAGCGCAGGGCCAGCAGCATCATAATGGCGTAACCGCTCCATACATGCAGGGTCATGAAGTCATCTTCGGTCAGGTAGCATACGGCAAAGGTGACGACCAGACTCCAGTGGAAAGCCCTGACAAATCGATCCCAGACCTTGATTTCGTTGGTATTAGTGTTATCCATGATTCATCTCCAGCAATTTCATATTGATGCAGAGCGTAACAGTTGAAGCTGAAATCAAGCTGAAAGAGCTGGTGTAATCTGTTATATGGATTAGAATCCGGACGGAGGAGGCGAGATGAAAACCAGCAATTTTGCCATCAAGGCCTATATCGTAGCGTTGCTAACACTGTTTCTTGGTGTAGTGCTAAGTCTTAATCTGCACGACTGGTCGTGGTTTGCGCGCTCGGGTTCGCTGGTCGTGATCAATGGCATCATTCTCACATCACATCAGATTATCGAGCATATGGGGCGTCTCAAGCAGCGCCAGGTGAAGTGGGAATCGCAGTTTAATCATGACTGGGCCGGGCATGATAAACAGCACTTGATCCATCATGAAGAGAATATCTGGGCCACTGAGAAATATGGTCTCTACATGCTGATCTTCGGTACCCTGGTGTGGGGGTTTGGTGACTTGCTCAATTGACTGGACCAGGGTCTATTAAGCGTGTAAGGGCTGATTCTGCACCTGGCTGGCCGGTGTCATGTAAGATCACGACAAATTCTTCGCCGCCAAAACGAAACAGTTTGTCGTAGTTTCTGAATGACTCGCGCATAATATTGGCTAACAGCAGTAGGAATTCATCTCCATATAGGTGGCCATATTGATCATTTATTCGTTTGAAAAAATCGATGTCGACCACCGCCAGCCAGTTACCTTTTTCACTATTATCTGCCCGTCGATTGACGTTTTTTTGTCGTCACTAACGATGACATCCTTTTTTTCCACTCTAACATCAGCTTATCGAGGTCGCGATCAAAGGTGCGACGGTTTAACAGTCCCGTCAGCGTATCATGCTCACTTTCATTTAATAATCTGAGGTAATTGCGGTAAATCTGAAAGTAGCCTGTCATAGACTTTTCATTCTTTGAAGTGCAGAGGGCTAATTGCGGTGATTTGTTGGTCATAGCTGTGCCGATTTGACGCCAATCTTCAGAAAATCAATATATACAGTTCAGAGGTACAAACCTTTTCCCGGAATGAACCTTGATTTATGGCTGATCGCCTTCTCAGAGAAAATATAGTATTGCTGCGTAAACAATAAGCAGTTTTCTTTTGCGCTACACGTACCTTGGCATCAGGTGTGCGGAACCGGTCGATGGCAAGCGCAGGGGGCTATGTCACCGACCGATTTCATCTCCGTTACAGTGGAATGCGAATCACAACACCACCCATGGTATCACCCACTTTAAAATCTGTTTTAGGCGAATCTTTATGGTCGTTATGACAGCTTGAGCATGCAGATGACACTGCGACATCAGGATAAATTGCGGTGAAATAGGTGGTGCCACCAAGTTTCTCTTCCTTATAAAAGCGTTTTCCCGGATTGTCTTCGATAAACTTCACGCCTTCTTTTTCCGCTGCTGTTTTGGGTTCATTCTGTTTGTTGATGGGCCAGGCAGAGATCAGTGAATAAGAGAAGTCAGAGCTGTTTTCGGCGGCACGCTCTGAGGCCATGCGGAACATCTGTGCGGGTAGTGGTAACGCTTTGTCATCTTTCCAGTGCTCGCTCGCCTTGATCAGTTTCTCTTCTTTAACAAGCCGCTTGAGCACTTTCTGTGTGTAGGTAGCACGATCCGCCTCCATCACAGTAAATAGAGCATCTGCCATTTTTTGTGGTGAAACGCTGGCAGGTGCTGCTGCAGCAGTAGTTTTCTCTTCGTTGCAGCCCACCAGCGCCATTGAGATACCAGCCAAACCGATAACAGCGAGTTGTGTTTTAATGTGTTTCATTCTATTTCTCCTTGGTTAATATAAAGTTAAAATTTGGGGTTGCTTCGCTGCAACTTGTAACCCTCGTTAGTTGGCCTTCTTCTTATCAGTGCGCTCGCGTTTGAGTGCCATTTCGATGCTGGCAACCGTTTTTTCTGGTTTGCCAGTAAAGTTCTTTTCTATCAATGCTTCGTCTGCGAGCGCATTGAAAGTGAAGCCGAGTCCGTGGCATTTCAGACAGACTGGCCGGATCATCTTTTCATTGGGTCGCAGAAAATCGTTTTGATTGTGTTGTACGGCAGTTCGCTGATGCCCGCGCTCGCGGATTATCTCGCGTGGAAGATGGCAGCTACTGCAACTTACTCCCGAACCTTCAGGCAAGGTGCCCGCTAGTTCCTGTTGCCATAGTTGATAGTGTGGTGATGCTTTGTATGCCAGTGTGTGTTTGTCATCGTGACAACCAATGCATGCCTCCACGGCGGCTTCGACAGTGTTATAACGGTGACTATCGTGACAGCTATGGCAGGAGAGTGACTGCTCATGGCTCTTCTGTTTCATTGCCAGGCGTGCAAAGGAGGGAGACATGGCAGACATTTCTTGAGCAGTTCTCATGCCATGTCGGCTGGCAAGAAAACCCTCCTGCTCTTTAGCATGGCACTCTTTGCAGACCGCCTCTGAAGGAGATTTATTCCAACGATCATCCGCCACATAGCTACTCATGTGACATGCGCTGCAATTTATGCCATTACGAGCATGAGCGCTGGCCGACCAGGATAATATTACGATGTCATCCTGGGTCACGGTATTAGGCATGTCGGCATCACTTGCCATTAATGATGAGAGCGGTCTATCACTGATAGCATTGATAAACGCCGCAAGGTTACGTTCGGGTAAAACAGCATGTCCATTTGTTGCTTCTTCATCGGCATGTTTCACCAGGAAATCCTCATAGAGCGCCTTATTGTCGTGATAATTGTGACAGCCGCTGTTGGCGCAAGTGTTAAACTCGAGATCCCTGTGGCTTTCACGATCTTCTGCGATGTCCTGATGGCATAGCAGACAGAAGTCTGAAGGCAGCGTGACCCCTGTTTCATCGGTGATCTCTATGCGGTGTTCGTTGTGGCAGGTGACACAATAGCGCGCATCAAGTTGTTCGAGTTGATCCACATTTCTTGGGTCAGTGAACTTTTTACGTGGATGAGAATCTTCGACGCGTTCAAGCTCTTCGCTATGACATCCCACGCACGCCTTTTGCATGATTTCGGGGCCAGCAAAGGCCTCGCCGTGGCAGGTGTCGCAGGCAAGCTCAATTTGATAATGTCCATGGCTGCTTGGCCCTGGCAGGAAATTACTTTCATCGCCATTTGTCATGGCGTATGCGTAATAACCGATTAATAATAGTGTGCTGACTGTCCACATTGCCCACCATTTTTTGTTGCTACTTTTCATTTCAAAATACTCAAGTGGGGTACTAATAAACGTAGGATTTCAGTATATGAAATCCGAGTAATACCGGCATTGGCCAGAATATGAAGATATGTGCCCAGGTCGTACAGCGACGCCAGCGCCCGATGCTCAAGCTGGTGCGCTTTGTTTCGTATGCGGTAACGCCACCTGCAATTGCACCGATAATGGCGAGGCCAACAAAAGAGAGCATCAGTAGAAAGTTAAGGTTTTCCCCCATGCGCATGCCGGTATGCAGCGCTAATGTCAGTAGTGCAATAGTGCCGAGTGTTACGTGCATGACACGCCAATAACCAAAGTCGCCGCTAAATTTGCGCTGAGAGATATTTTTGATGCGCTTGCGAAGTGATAGCAGTAAGCCAACTGCTGATAGTCCAAGCAGCGTAAAACCAGAGAACTCTTTATAGGATTTATTGAGCCATAGTTCACTGATGTGCCACTCCAGGTCGACCGTGTTGCTAAAAGGGATCGGCATCATTAACGCAATAGTGATTGCCAGTGCCGCACTTATCGCAGAGAGCGTCAGGAGGCTGCCGTGCCCTTTGACGATGACAGGGGCAGGGACTTCACCTATCATCTGAGAGAGCCTGGGTTTACAGCTGCCACATATCGATGATGCGCCGGTGCACTGAGCAAGTGATGCCACTGAATTGCAACCACCCTGTATCGCAGCACTCAATGCGCCACGTGTGACGCCTGTGCAGTTACATACCGTTGCAGTTGCAGGCCACTGATGGATATCCTCAGCCTGCTGATCGGGCCAGATGTCGCCAGTTTTTTTAAAGCGAACAATCTGCCACGGCCAGAGACGACGTCGATGAGTAACGCCTTCCTGTACGCGATTCAGCTGATCCCAGCTGCCGATGGCGATGGCGCCAATTATGCGGCCACGATGTACCACTATTTTGCGATAGATTTTTCCAGACGTATCGCGGTATTGGTAACAAACATCGAGGTTGGAAATGTCGTTTTCAGTGACGTTACCCATACTGAATACGGATTGACCAATTACCTTGAGGTTGGCTGCGGCAATGCTACCGAGGTAGCTTGCCTTACGTGCCACGATGGTGTGTGCGGCGACAGACGCCTGTTCCAGACCTGGTGCCACCAGTCCATAGATATGACCGCGATGCTCCGTGCATTCTCCGACGGCGTAGATGTTTGGGTGAGTGGTCTTTAGCTGGTCGTTGACTCGAATACCGCGCCCAACACTCAGCCCGGCCTGGCGTGCTAATAGTGTATTGGGGGTGATGCCAGTTGCGAATACGATAGTGTCGAATTCAATCTCCTGTCCACTACGCAGACGTACACCGCTGACCAGTCTGTCGCCCAGAATCTTCTGTACGCTGTCGTTGAGATAGACGTTAATGCCAAGTGATAGTGCGTAACCTTGTATGAGCGCGGCAGCATTTTCATCAAGCTGTGCGGGCATCAAACGAGAACTGTGTTGAATGATTGAGACCTCGGTGTAGCTGCGTTGCAGTGCGCGTGCGGCCTCAATCCCTAGTAGTCCGCCACCAATCACCAGGGTTTTACGTGTGCGCACTCGGCGCGCAGCGAGCCCAAGCGCATCTGAAATGTTTCGTAGTGTATAAACACCGACTAATTTATTGCCTGGTATAGATGGCACGTGCGGGCTAGATCCCGTCGCCAGCACCAGATTTGAGTAGTGCTGTGTATTCCCCAGACTATCTATCACGCGCTTCTGCTCAGGCTCGATCGTGATGATCGGACAGTTATAACGTTTGATCAGGTTTACTGCCTCAGGAAGATGAAGTGAGTTGAATATATCCGCCCAGGTTGAGTGACCCGCCAGCATCTGTGTCAGACGTACACGATTATAGGGTTCATAAGGTTCATCCCCATAAATAATGATTTCCTGTTCGGGATTTAGCCTCAGTAGTTCCTGTACCGTACGTACACCGACCGGACCACTGCCCACGATGATGACAGGTGCTTGAAGTGTGTTGCAAAAGGTTTCCGGTTCAGTCGCTAGTTTTAAAGCTGTCACCATTACATCTATTCCACATGAAAAAAGGGCGTCAACAACAAAGCAGCGGGAGGTTCCCGTGACTCTGTTAATTGACGCCCTTGCCGTTATTGAGGCTTCGATGCCTCGCCGATATTTCTATTACTGCTGTTGGTTAATGTGCACCTGAAAAAACACTATGCATCATAAAGTTGTTATGCCAATGAATATAGCAAAGTGTGTGCCAATGGCTGTTTAGAATGATCTAATTGCATGATATGAATAATGATTGTATGGATCTGTTCGATTTTTAGTGTGACTTAACAGCGATTATTTTGCACTGTTATCGATCATGATGAAAAGAGTGATGCACCATCCTTAGATCGATGGTGCATTGAGTGGCTGTCATTAAAAGGTGTAATACTTGGGTACGACCACAATCCCGTTGGGTGAAACCTCAAAACGTTTTTTGTCTTCTGCGCTGTCAAAGCCGATGAGGGTACCATCCGGGATCTCGACCTCTTTATCGATAATGCAGTTGCGCAGCTGAACGCGTTTGCCAATACGCACTCCATCAAACAGGAGTGAGTCCTGTATCATCGATTCATCATCGACAAAGACATTGTTAAACAGGATGGAGTGTTGTGACGACCCGCCTGCGATCACCGCACCATTTGAGATAATCGAGTTGATGGCGATCCCTTCATCACCATATTCCCCCGGTACCGTACGCGCAGGTGGATGTTGCCCCGAGTAAGTGCGCACAGGCCAGTCTTCCTGGTAGAGATCCATCGGTGGCGTTTTTTCAAGTAGATCCATGTTGGCCTGGTAGTAGTCGTCGATGGTGTCGAGGTCTCGCCAGTAACGGTCAGGGGTGACGCGGCCCGATTTACCGCCAAAGGTGTAGCCATGGACATTACCTTTATCAATTAATGCGGGAATGATGTCATTAACGAAATCATGTTCTGATTGATGATTGTTGTGATCTGCCTCAAGCAGCTGCAACAGTTTTTTTGCCGAGAAGATGTAGATCCCCATTGATGCCAGTCCACCTGATGTAAATCTGCCAGCTTCATCACTAATCGCAGTGATGCGTTGCTGGTCGTCGATGGTCACCGTGCCATAAGTGCTGGCATGTTCGGGCGGCTGTTCCATGCCGGCAATGGTGAGATCGCTACCGTGCTGTTGATGGAAAGCCATCATCGGCGCGTAGTCCATGCGATAGATGTGATTTCCCGGCAGTACCATCACATGTTCAGCGCCACTGCGTTCGAGTAGATAGAGGTTCTGGTAGAGCGCATCGGCCGTGCCCGAATACCAGCCTTCGCCGGTGCGCATCTGCGGCGGTACGGTAGTGATATATTCGCCCATCTCAGGATTGAAGACTGACCAGCCGTCGCGGATATGTTTTTGCAATGAATGAGATTTGTACTGCGTCAGTACTAGTATGCGCCGCAAGCCAGAGTGTAAACAGTTGGTTAGCGTGAAGTCGATGACGCGATACTTGCCACCAAAAGGCACGGCCGCCTTGGCGCGTTCTGCGGTCAATGGGGGTAAGTGCTTGCTCGTGCTGCCAGCGAGAACGACGGTGATTGTCTCTTTAAACATTGTCATCACTCCAGTCAAACGGTTTCTTAAGCAGAGAAGTATAGCAATCAATGTGCCACGGTCCATGCTTTCATTATCGAGGGGGGAGAGCGTTGAGGTGCGCTAATGTTTGCCCATAATGGGTGCGTAAGCATGACAGCTGCACTATAAATGAACTGGTGTGGAATAAGCTACTGTATTTGCGCTCCAGAGGCTGGGTATTAACAGGATGAAACATGGGGGGTGAGATGAGGTCTCTCGTATGCCCGTGCTTTGTGTGCCGCGTAATATGCGACAGATTGTCGTATTTTTCCAGTGTTAAAGCGCTACAGTATATTAGTAATTTATAATGTTTAATGAATTCTGCTCACTAATGTGTTATTAATTAATGAGTTTTAAATGAGTCACTATAATAATATGGCAGTAGAATTGATGGTGGTAATAAATCGACGTGCGGGATATGCGACAAAGTGTCGTGTTATAACACGACACTTTGTCGTTTACTTATAGTTATAAGTTTACAGCTAAAAATATAAATGGAAGAAGCTATCGAAAAATTACTGAATGAGTTGTGTGTTGAATGGGGTTTTTGCATCGATCAAGAGTCCGTCAATAAACTCAAAAATTCAGAAAGCTTAGAGGCTGAGGAATTCGCGCATGCTGTTTTAGCTGCTGAAGGAATGAATGCAGAATTGGAAATAGAATGGAATAGAAAAATAAAAAGAAAATTCACAGAGCGTTTTGGTGAGGTGCTAAATTCAAATGCGTCATGAATCCAC
Organism: uncultured Gammaproteobacteria bacterium; assembly: GCA_945787155.1. Taxonomy (GTDB): domain Bacteria; phylum Pseudomonadota; class Gammaproteobacteria; order SZUA-140; family SZUA-140; genus SZUA-76. The sequence continues at coordinate 10,693 of CALZHD010000074.1, forward strand.
TTATAACCAGTCGCTCAACCAGACGGGCGTTGTCACAGTTTGTTTCCTGCAAGTCCATCATGCTGCTGGTCACCTCAAACGTTTGCAAGTATGAAAATAACAGCAAAGGGAATTGAATCAAGTTTCGTATTCTCAAAACCAGACTATGAAGGCTGGATGAGAACTACAGTAAACATAAAAGTACCAAACTTTGAGGGCTCGTTCGTATGCACTGTTCAAATAGGTGAATTTAAAGAATATGTTGAAGTACTTAGAAAGTTAAAAAATGCAATCGGTACTGAGTACAAATCAAGCTGGGGTAATATGGAAGATAATATTGAATTCACATACCGCCTCAGTAAATTGGGAAGCCTTGAAGGTGAGTATCGTTTTAGTTCTCGCAATTTTGCTCTTGGTCCTACTCTGTTAGGCGAGTTCAGTGCAGATCAAAGCTTTATAGAGGGCTGGTTAAGTCAAGCTGAGCAGGTGTTGTAGCATGCAAGCTAACAATTTAATAAACTCAGACTTGCTGCCACGGTTTTTGTTTTATGCTAGAAAGAGCCTAGCACAAAAGAAAAACCGCTCTGCAAGCTGGTTATCACGGCGTTGGGCTTCAAATACTCCACACAATCAAGGTAAGGGGCGCATATGGATGAAAATATCGTAAAACTCATAGGACACTTAGCCTGGCCACTTACTATTGCTATTGTGGCTTTTGTGTTTCGCGTTCAGTTACGGGAATTTTTACACGGGATAAATAGAATAAAAATAGGAGACATCACTGTTGCGCTTGATCGTCTGACGGAGAAAGTGGATTCCGTGGAATCGGCAACAAAGAATCTTTCAGTGGATCTATATCGGGTTACAGGTGATGCTTTAAAGGTTCGTGAGGAAATATGGAATTACGTGGCCGATATATTGAAACGGGTATCACCAGAAACGCGCTTCGAAATGGCTTTTGAATTAAATAAATATCATTTCCCGCTCCTTGAAATAAGCCCGCGTGATGTAAAGTCAATGCTACACGTTCTTGGTTATTACGATAAAGAGAGCAAAGATAACTATTCTGATGAGATAACTAAAGAGTTTGTTAAATCCGTATACGACTTTCAAGAAGGAATTGAAATGGACTATGCAGATGGGATTGTGGGGCCGAAAACAATCGCTAACATGAAGCGCATGATTGCTGAGCGCAAGTCAGCCCAACAAGTAAAACCAGCGGACTCGTGAACTCGCCGCTGATTTAGGCGTTAGAGCGCCAAGCGAAGCTTGGTGTTCCTTGCAGGGTGCAAGTCCCTGTCCGGTAAGGTCTAGCCAGCCACCGGTATCGAGTGTTGCGTCTGAGGCGGAGTGGGTGAAATTCCCGTGGACAAGACAGACGAAGCGTACACAGAGAATCTTGCAGGCCGTAGGGGTAACCGTATACCCTGAGAGTTGGTACAGCGTCGAAACGAAAATTGAGGTTGGCGAGGGTGTTAACGTCCCCGAAGCCAAAACGATGCATCCGAGGAAATGGCGAGGATGTGAAGGGCCTCCGGCGTCATCAGGCTGTGGCATGTAAGAAGAGGAACACACAAGAACTTGGGAAGCCTTATATATTGTCTTAAATATTGTAGAGCAACATTGTTAGCGTTAGAGACACGAAAGGTACAGCCGGACACGGTACTGGGCGCAGATGGTAAAGCTACCAATGTAAGTTTAAGATCTGATGAATGAAACTGTAAAAGGGGAAATCATCAGCTATGAGGTGGCGGATCAAGCGTAGTACTCTGAGCAAGGGAGAGCCTTGTACATGGGGAAGGACTTGACGGGAGCACGTAGCCTGCAAAGTAACTTATACCGAACATGCTGATTTGGAATTTATAAGCAAAACTCACTGCGGGGAATAGTCATTTGATTGGAGTAACAATCAGTACGGAAACGAGTGTAACCGAGGAGCCCCGTGAGGGAAAACTTCATGCGGGGATCTGTGCGGGGGGTGCCGGGTGACCGGCATTCCTACCGTGTCTG
>CALZHD010000075.1 GCA_945787155.1 uncultured Gammaproteobacteria bacterium
GCATTTCAGACAGGATTTCGTTTCTAGCGTTTATTGCTGATTCCGAAAACAGAAACGGCGGGATGATCAATCCCGCCGTTTTTTTGTATCTGATGGTTAAGGAGCCTCTGAGCTACCGTTCATGAATAAATTCGAGGTTCCTTAGGTTTAGCGCGTGCCGAAGACGACGATGGTCTTGCCCTGGGCGGTGATCAGGTTCTGCTCTTCCATGGTTTTCAGTACTCGCCCGGCCATTTCGCGGGAGCAACCGACGATGCGCCCCAGCTCCTGGCGGGTGATCTTGATCTGCATGCCATCTGGGTGGGTAATCGCGTCCGGTTCCTTGCAGAGATCGAGCAGGGTGCCGGCGATGCGTCCGGCAACGTCCATGAAAGCGAGTCGTCCCACCATGCCGCTGGTGCGGCGCAGGCGCAGTGCCATTTGTGATGACAGCGCAAACAGGATGTCGGGATATTCGGCAGCGAGGGTGCGGAATTTGCTGTAATTGATCTCAGCCAGTTCGCATTGAGATTTGGCGCGAACCCATGCGCTACGTTTTTTCTGTCCGTCGAAGAGCCCCATCTCACCGAAAAAGTCGCCCGCATTGAGGTAAGCGAGCACGATTTCGTTGCCATCGTCCTCGTCTTCGATCAACACCGAGACAGAGCCTTCAACGATGTAATAGAGCGAGTCCGGCGCGTCGCCCGCGTAGATGATGACGCTCTTGGCGGGGTAGCGTCGGCGGTGGCAGTGTTGTAAAAAACGCTCAATGGTGGTTGAGAGCTTGTCAGATTTTTCTTCGATTATAGCCATGCGCTTGCTTCACCTTTGCTTCAGGTCGGGGTTCGGAGAGGTACACCGATTTATTATAACGCACCAATATTTTGGCTCCCACGGTGTATCATACATACTTATCGGTAGATTGAGTTATTTGAAGAGGGTTGTCGATGAAGGTTCGTGTGAAATGGGTGCAGGATGTGATGTTTGTCGGAGAGTCCGGCAGTGGTCACGCGGTGGTGATGGATGGGCCGCCAGAAGGTGGCGGCCGTAATCTGGGCATTCGTCCGATGGAGATGCTGCTGCTGGGGACTGGCGGCTGTACTTCCTACGATGTGGTCAGTATCCTGAAAAAATCGCGCCAGCCGGTCACTGATTGTGTGGCTGAGGTGACGGCGGAGCGTGCCGAGACGGAACCGAAAGTGTTTACCAGTATTCACATCCACTTTGTCATCAGCGGTAAAGGACTGTCAGAAAAGGCCGTCGACCGCGCGGTGTCACTGACGGCAGAGAAGTACTGTTCTGCATCGATCATGTTTGCGCAGGTTGCTGATGTCACTCATGATTTTGAGATCGTGGAAGTTGAATAAGCGTGAACACTAACAGCTTATCAGGGGATGTTGGAATGGAAAAGCCAGCCGCGCTCGGTGGGATGCGCCATGTGGCGCTCTATGTGCGAGATCTTGAGGCGTGCGAGCATTTTTATACCCAGATTATTGGTATGGCGGTCGAGTGGCGTCCCGATGGTGACAATCTCTTCCTCTGCTCGGGCGTGGACAATCTTGCGCTGCACCGTGCGCCAGCCGACTTTAATCCGCCTGAAGGGCAGCAACGGCTTGATCATATTGGATTTATTGTCAAAACGCCGGAGGGTGTCGATCGCTGGTTTGAATATATGAGTCGCTTTGATGTTGTGATGATGGCGGCGCCACGTACCCATCGTGATGGCGCGCGTAGTTTTTATTGTCATGATCCAGATGGCAATACGGTGCAGATGATCTATCATCCGCCTATTTCGGATAAATGCTGATGAAGTGGGATACCCCTGTCGCTTATTGATGATTCTGTTTGATGCATCTGGCATTTTTCGCTATCTTTGCTCCATGTCTAATAGAAATTACACCCCTTTTGATCATCTGTTGATGAGTTTCGATCACGGCGTGCGCACGGTATTTGGCAAGCCAGCACTCACCGAACGCCCCAATCCTGCTGAGGGGGTCGAAGAGGCGCCACTCAGCGATGCCGAAAAGCAGCTGGCAATGCGTCTGATGCGCATCAATCACGCGGGCGAGGTGTCGGCGCAGGCGCTCTATCAGGGACAGGCGCTGACCGCTAAATTACCGGAAGTGCGTGACAAGATGGAGCGTGCGGCGCTGGAAGAGAACGACCACCTTGAGTGGTGCGAGCGGCGCGTCACCGAGCTTGGCAGCCATACCAGCCTGCTGAATCCGCTGTGGTACAGCGGTTCACTGGCGATCGGTGCGCTCGCGGGTAAGATCGGTGACAAATGGAGTCTCGGTTTTGTCGCCGAGACCGAACGTCAGGTGATTAGCCACCTGGAAGAGCATCTGGCGCAGATTCCCGAAAAAGATGTCAGGAGCCGTAAGATTCTTGAGCAGATGAAAGAGGATGAGGCGCACCACGGCAATATGGCGCTGGAGGCCGGGGGCGCTGAGTTGCCTGTGCCGGTGAAAGGCATGATGAAGATTGTTTCCAAGGTGATGACCAAGTCGGCTTATTGGTTCTAAATCTGATCCTGTATATGGATTGTAGCTGGGGCTGAGCTTACTGCGAAACCCGGGAAATGTGGCGCTGTCCCCCCGGGTTTCACTGAAGGCTCAACCCGGGCTACTTCTTAGCTTTTTTCTAGGGCAGCTGCCGTGCCAGCAGTGTCACCGGGTGAATCACCTCGATCTTCAATCCACTCTCACGCAGCCCTGCTGCAATGTGCAATGCGCAGCCGATATTCGAGCTGACCAGAATATCGGGCCGGATGGTATCCAGATGGCGTAATTTATCGTCCCGCAGATTGTCCGCAATTTCAGGGTGACGAATCATATAATCGCCGGCAGCGCCGCAGCAGTTCTGGTTATTCGGCAGTGGCACTAGCTTCACGCCGGGGATTTTTGATAGTAGTGCCTCGGGGGCGTGGCCCTGGTGCAGCACATGATTGAGGCTGCAGGGTAGATGGATCGCAATTTGCTTGCCGAGTGGTCGCAGTTCGAGGGTGTTGGGCCACTCAGTCTGCGTCAGAAATTGCCCGATCTCGATGATGGGCGCGTCGCTGGTGCCAACCTGTGTCATTTTTTGCAGCGTGCTGCCGCAACCGCTTGCGCAGTAGATGAGCGCATCGATGTTGAGTCCGCTGAATGCGGCGCGATTCTCGCTGGCCAGCGCTTCGGCCTGCTTTAGCTCGCCGCGATGCAGGTGCAGTGCGCCGCAACAGTTCTGCGTTGGTGGCAGATGCACGCCGTAGCCGAGGTGAGTCAGCAGTCGGATGGCGGCGTGGGTGGTGGTGGTATCGAGACTGTCACCCATGCAGCCAACAAAAAGACCGATCTCTCCCTGTGGTGCTCCAATGGGTGGATAGTAATCCTGTGGTGGCAGCGCCGCGCCGAGTTTGGGCAGTACGCCTTCAAGGCGTTGCAGTCCCAGTGGGCGCAGTAGCCCGCTGTGACGTGTTAGCCAGCCAAGTCCGCTGCGCTGGTAGAGGCGCAGCAGTGAGCTGAGCTGTTGGCGATGGGTGGGCTCGGTGGTGAAGCGCTGCATCATTATTGATGTCCGGGTGGTAGCGGGCGGGGCTTCGCTGTTGAGTGTGGCGCGTGTCTGTTCGATCAGCGCGCCATATTTGACCCCGGACGGGCACATCGCTTCGCAGGCGCGGCACACCAGGCAGCGGTCGAGGTGGCCGATCAGTTTTTCACTGGGGCTTAATTTTTGCTGCGCCAATCCCTGCATCAGCGCGATACGGCCGCGCGGAGAGTCACCTTCATCCTTCAGTTGTAGGTAGGTGGGGCAGTGTGGCAGGCACAGCCCGCATTTGACACAGCGGTCTGCTTCTTTTTGAATTAACGAATTTGTACTCATTAATTCAGGGTAAAGGGAAAAGATAAAAGTGGAAAGATAAAAAGATTGAAAGATAAAAAGATTGAAAGATAAAAAAGATCATAGAAATTTTCTTTCCCTCTTTCCCTCTTTCCCTCTTTCCTCTTGTATCTGCCGTTATGCCCTTGTATCTTAGCGGTCATGTATTATCGACATCACGTATTCTTTTGTACCAATCAGCGCGACGATGGGCGTGAATGCTGCCAGCGTTTCGGCGCGGCCGAGATTCGCGATTATGCCAAGCAGCGGGTCAAGGCGCTGGGGATTTCGGGTAAGGAGGGCGTGCGGGTCAATTCCGCCGGTTGCCTCGATCGTTGTTCCGAGGGGCCGGTACTGGTGGTCTATCCCGAAGGGGTCTGGTACAACTACGTGGATAAAGAAGACGTCGATGAGATCATCGACGAGCATCTGACCCACGGCCGGATTGTCGAGCGGCTTAAAATATAACTAAACAACAGGTACAAGGGGAAAGGGAAAAGATAAAAGGGGTGGGGCTCCTCCCTTTATCCTTGTATCTTTCCCCTTTTCCCTGCCGTTTTGCTCTTGTATCAGCCGGACAATTTCTGTAGAATTTCCGCTCTTTACAGATTCTAGGGTTCTCTGGAGAGGCCAGACACCCGTTTTGGAGTTGGAAATAGATGAAGACTTTCAGTGCAAAAGCAGAGAGCGTAAGACGCGATTGGTATGTTGTGGATGCCGCAGAGAAGACCCTGGGTCGTCTGGCGTCCGAGATCGCCCTGCGTCTGCGTGGCAAACATAAAGCGGAATACACCCCGCATGTTGATACCGGTGACTATATTGTTGTGGTAAATGCAGAAAAGGTACGTGTTAGCGGTAATAAGACCACCGATAAGATGTATCACCGTCATACCGGTTATATCGGTAATCTTAAGTCGATCAGTTTTGACAAGTTGCAGGATGAAAAGCCTGAGCTGATTATTGAGTTGGCCGTTAAGGGGATGTTGCCAAAGAACCCACTGGGTCGCGCAATGTTTCGCAAGCTGAAGGTTTATTCTGGTGCTGAGCATAATCATGCAGCACAGCAGCCCAAGTCTCTTGAGATATAAGTTAGAAATTTAAGTAGCAGGAATCAAGCTAATGACAGATAAGGTACTTTGCACCACAGGGCGTCGTAAGAGTTCAAGTGCGCGCGTATTTCTTAAGCCTGGTGGCAGCGGTCAGATCACCGTTAACAAGCGTACGCTTGAAGAATATTTCGGTCGCGAAACTTCTCGTATGGTCGTGCGTCAGCCACTAGAGACCGCCGATTTACTGGGCAGTGTTGATCTCAATATTACCGTCGTCGGTGGTGGAAACAGTGGTCAGGCCGGCGCAATTCGTCACGGCATCGCCCGCGCGCTGCTGGCATATAACGAAGAGTTGCGCAGCCCATTGCGTCGCGCAGGTTTTCTGACCCGTGATGCACGTGAAGTTGAGCGTAAGAAAGTAGGTCTGCATAAAGCGCGTAAGCGTCCTCAGTTCTCTAAGCGTTAGAAAAGCAGATTTAAAGTTAAAAAGATTGAAAGAGGAAAGGGTGTGCGATGGCATGCCTTTTTCTTATTTAGGGCGAATCATTATTAGGCATATCGGATCATGCCGCAATTTGAAGACCTGGATGTCTGGAAGCGAGCTTGTCGCCTAAGTGTGACTTTGTATAAGCAATTTTCTGATTGCAGGGAGTATGCGTTCAAGGATCAGGTGACTCGCTCTGGACTGTCTGTCGCAAGCAATATTGCGGAAGGGTTCGAAAGAGAGTCTCGTGCTGAACTAATGCGCTTCCTGAGGATTGCAAAAGGGTCTTGCGGGGAGTTGCGAACACAGCTGTTTATTGGCATCGAGGCAGACTTGGTTCCGCGAGATAAAGGGCTGAGGCTAGTAGATGGGGCGCTGCAAATTTCAAAAATGATTTCAGGTCTGATCAAGCATCAGCAGAAAATTAATGTGTAGTTTGTTTATTCTCTTCCTTTTTATCTTTTCATCTTTTATTCTTTCACTCTGAATTTTATTGGGGGATCGTCCAACGGTAGGACTACGGACTCTGACTCCGTCAATCCAGGTTCGAATCCTGGTTCCCCAGCCATATAAAAAAACCCGCTACTAGCGGGTTTTTTAGTTTTAAAGAGTGAAAGAATAAAAGATGAAAAGGGGGGTACGAGCCTTTTCTTTCATTCTTTCACTCTTTATAGCTTTCAATCTATATGGTGGTGTCGTCAGTTTTGGTGTTAGATCTAAAGCGAGGGGTGACTTGGTGAGTGTTGTTATTTTGCAACATTTGAGAGCTGATTGAGCCAAATCATGATTATTTCAATAAAAAAATGTTGCGTTTGTGTTTTTACCGTTGTATATAAGTACTCTGTTGTTTAACGTTAACCAACATTTGAATCAGGTTTAGCGATCTGACTTTATTTAGGGGAGAAAGAAAACATGAATAAAAAACTTATTTCATTAGCAGTGGCAAGCGTATTTGCAGGTTATGGTGCCGTAGCTTCTGCGGCGACCATTAGTGGCTTTACCGATATGTATTACACATTGACGGATGATGCTGCAACACCAGCTACAGCGCCAGGATGTGGTTTACCAGGTAGTCAGGGCTGTTTGAACAGCACCGAAGGAAAGTTCTCCACCTTTGCTGAAGTAGATTTTAGCGCCACTCCAGCGGAAGGTGTAACGGTACGTGTCGATACAGATATGGCAGTTACGGGGGGTCAGAGTGTGAATGTTGAGCAGGCTTTTTTCGCCTGGGATCTGTCTCCTGTTACTGTGATGGCAGGTGTGTTTAACAACCCAGTTGGTCAGGAAGCGGAAGATGTGATCGACTGGAACTTCGTGCAGGGCAGCATTATTCGTGCCACTCTGGATAGTCAAACCGAGCGTGCAGGTAATAACATCGAAGGTGTTGGAATCATGGGCGATGTGGGTCCTGTGACATTGACCGGTGCGATATTAAACCACATGGGTGGCGCTAACGAAGAAAACTCACTGGCGCTACTTGCCAATATGTCGCCAATCTCAGGTCTGGATCTTGAGCTGGGTATCGCTACGCAGGAATCAGATACTGACGGTGTTTCAACTACCGCAGAAAATGTGGGTGATGTAATCGATTTTAATGTGCAGTTTGCTCCTGCAGCGGTTGCTGGGCTGTCCGTTGGTCTGGACTACATGACTTACGACAAGATTGCAGATACTGCATACAATGTGTGGGGCAAGTTTGCGATTCCTGGCACTGACTTTTCAGTGGGTCTTCGTACTGAATCACTTAGCTGGGCGTCCCCTGCGGGTGGTGGTGCAGCCCCAGTTGACGTAGAAAGGAATACCTTCAACGTTGGTTATCAGGCAGCGCCTAACCTTGCCATCGCACTGGAAATGGTAGATGGTGATGGTGTTGCGTGTGATCCTAATACCGCCTGTGCGACAAATTTCAGTGGCAGTGTTGGTGCGACTGGTGTCCGGCAGGGCAATTTTACCCAGATCGAGCTAATCGCAACATTCTAATTGCGGCTGTAGCTTAAGTGGTTTAAAAACCGGGTCAAAAGGCCCGGTTTTTTTGTATAACAGCAGGGCAAAAAGCAAAGATTCAAGGGTGAGAAAGGAGGCTTTTGATGATCATTTTCTCTTTTCCCTTTACTCTTTTCCCTGCTTTACGGTATAAACTTTTTGGTGCTTGAAATTATAAATACGAATCATTTTCGTTGGGTTGGTTCGTGAAAAATATCTTTATTATTGTTGAGGAGGCGTTTAGGGTGAATAAGAAAAAATTGGCGATATTTGTAGCAGCAGGGACGTTGGCAGCGATGCCGTTGGCGGCGCAGGCGATGGATGCGGAGGTTTATGGTGAGGTGCATCTATCAATAGATTTTTCAGATAACGAAAACACATCGACCACAAAGGAAGATAGCGCCCTGTCGGTGAACAGTAACACCTCTAAGCTCGGTTTTAAGGGCAGTGAGAAGCTGAGTGATAACCTCTCTGCGATCTGGCAGTATGAGACTGAGGTCGAGCTTGATGAGGGCGATATCTCTGTTAAGGGTCGTGATTCTTATGGTGGTTTGAAAGGAAACTGGGGGCTATTAAAGGCGGGTAACCTCAGTACGCCAATGAAAAAGGCCTCAAGCAAGATTGATATTTTCAGCAATGCGCGGGCAGATCACAATGTTATTGTCGGGATCGTCAATGGTGACAAGGAGTTTGATAACCGGCTCCATAATACCATCTGGTACTCTACACCGAAGATGGGTGGCGTGAAGCTGGATCTATCTTATACCCCTGACACTGATGAGGATGCGTTGCCCAGCAAGTTAACCTCGCCTGAAAAAAGCGTGACCAGTTTCAGTCTGAGCTACGATAAGGGTCCGCTTTATGTGGCTGTTGCGACCGAGACGAAGAATGATGCCAAGCTAAAAGATAATGGCAAATATGAAGACGTTTCAGGAACCAAGCTAGTTGGGCGTTGGGATTTTGGCCAAGGCACAAAAGTAGGGCTAGTCTATGATGATCTGGAAAGCTCAGCGAGCGCTTCGTCTACCACCACAGTGACCGCCCCTGCGGGTGGTGGTACGTTAATCGAAACAACAACGCTGACGCCAGGTGCAGCACCTGATGGTCAGGCACGCACCGCGTTTTATCTGAATGCCTCGCACAAAATGGGCAACACCACATTGAAGGCGGCTTACGGGCAGGCGGATGATCTGGATAATGCGGCAGACACTGGCGCGACCCACTATGCGTTAAGTGCTTACCAGTCATATTCTAAGGACACACAGCTCTATGTGATCTATACCGCTACCGATAATGACAAAAATGGCAAGTACGGTCTGAAAGACATGAAGTACGGTGAGAAGGGTAAAACCATCTCAGCGCTTTCATTTGGTCTGAAAAAGCGTTTTAGCACCAAGTAAATAACGCAGATTGATTGTGTTATGAACGAGCGGGCATCTTCGGGTGTCCGTTTTTTTTGTGAGGAAAAGAGGGAGTTAGCGGGAGTTGTTGAAATTAGAGGTGCACTAATTTACTGCGTTGTGCTATAAATTACTGCTTGTATCTATAGCTTTTTCAGATGCTTGGTACAAGACTGGGGGAGATAATAAAAATTATGACAAGATGTGGTGGGCGCGCTCGTTTTAACGGGCATTTACTGGGGGGAGTCCTGGTGGGTATGTTGTTGCCTGCCATGTGTGCTGTCGCTGGCGTCTACAACACCAAACACAATCTTGGCAGCAGCGGCCTGAATGCGGCCAGCAATTTCAGTGGTACCGAAGAGATTTGTGTCTTCTGCCACACTCCTCATGGTGGTGATGCCTCGGCCGCAGTGCCGATCTGGAACCGCCACCTCGATCCCGCGGGTTTTCAAACTTATGATCAGTTGGGGACCACCACACTGGATGCCAATGTTGAGCCGGTAGGCTCGGTCTCGATCGCGTGCCTTTCATGCCACGACGGTTCGCAGGCGATGGATTCGGTGATCAACGAACCGGGATCGCTATCAGACAACTTCTCATTCTCGGCCGGTGACTGGAGTGGTCAGGCGGCCACCACACAGGGGCGTATCGGGCCGGTAGATGTAGTCACAAATTTAGGCAAGGATCTGACCAATGACCATCCGATTGGGCTTCAGTATGCCGGTGGTGGTTATTCAGAGTCATATCCCAGTGGAAGACCCCGAGTCGATATCGATTTCAACCCGCCGAGTACGGAGCTGCTGAGTACTGGGCGTGTCTGGTGGGTGGACAGCCGTGAGCATCCAGAAGCGGCTTTCAGCAAACGAGATATGAAACTTTATTCGCGCGTGGCGACGCGCGGCACCAATGTGGGTGAGTTACAGCCGTATGTGGAGTGCGCCTCGTGCCATGATCCGCATGTGGACTATAACCCGACATTTTTAAGGATCGATCCCGTAGGAAGCGCGGTCTGTCTCACCTGTCACGCCAAGTAGGTGGTTGGTATGAGGGGGGTGCTGCTGTTTGTGCTTGGTTTGATGTGTGCGCCGTTATCGACACAAATATTAGCTGAAGAGGCGATAACGGACTCGACGCCGCCGCTGGCGAGTGATGTGTTTGCGGTGGTCGATGGTGAGGAGATTTCGCAGCAGACGTTTGATACGTTTTTGCACGTGGGGAAGCGCCAGCGTTTTTTTCACGGCGATATCCCCGCGGTGCAAGAGGCCGAGTTTCGCAAGGAAGTGGCGCAACGCTTGATTGATCAGGTGTTGTTCCGTGCTGCGGTACGTGAACGACAGATCAAGCCAGATCCCGAACGGGTGAAGGCGCAGCTTGCGGCTATCGAGGCGCGTTATGAGGCGCGCCCGCACTGGCAGGCGCAACGTGAAGGGTTTCTGGCGGAGCTGCGGCCGCAGGTGGAAGAACAGAGTCAGCTTGAGCAGCTTGAGGCACAGGTGAGGCAGGTGGATGAGCTGGATGAGGCGGGGGTGAAGGCCTATTATCGAGCCCACCCTGAAAAGTTTACGACGCCGGAGCGGTTACGGGTGTCGTTGATTCTGCTGGGAGTGGAGCCATGGGCGCAGGCAGCGCGGTGGCAGGCAGCGGTTGATGAGGCGCAGCGTCTGATCAAGCAGCTGCGGGAGGGGGGGGATTTTGCCGAGATGGCGCGCCTCCACTCAAGTGACGGATCTGCGCTCAAGGGCGGTGATCTGGGCTATGTACACAAAGGAATGTTGGCGGATGCGGCGCAACAGGTGATCGATGGGATGAAGCTGGGAGAGGTTTCAGGGGCCGTCCGTTTGCTAAAGGGGGTTGCGATCTTCAGGGTTGAAGAGCGGGTGGTGCCAGTGTTGAACCCGTTCGAGCGTGTCGCAGAACGTGCGCAGGAACTGTATGTTCTTGAAATAAGTGATAAAAATTGGCGTGAGTTTATTGATGAGATGCGCAGCAGTGCCGACGTTAAGGTAAGAGATCCATTGCTGCTACCAACGAACAATGAGTAGGGGGTTGTTCTGATTATCATGCGGTCGTTGCAAGTAGTGATTGTGACGTTAGATAAGTGTGAGCTAGATGGCTAGACGAGTGGCAGGTCAGAGGCGTTTTAGCCTGATCGCCAGTGCGGCGTTGCTGTGCCCGCTCGCCGCGCCGTTGGCTGCACCTGTCGATCTCTCCGGTGAGGTGGGGTACGCCTACCGCATGTTGAAGAGTGATGCAGAAGAGACCATCAGTAATCAGCTGCGCGGTGCGATACGCGCACAGACCTACCTGTCGCAGCCGTGGATTGCGACCGTGGATGCGAATCTGCGGGTGACGCAGGATGACACCAGCTACAGTCTGACCTCGAATGCCAATGTAAACGATAGTGCAACGACGCTGCTCACGGGCGAACTGAACCTTAATGTGATCCCGCAGAGTCGCTTTCCGTTGTCGATTTCCTATCAGGCCAATGATAGCCGGGTGGATACCGTGAATACGATTACCAGTCCATTGACGGCTGCCGGTAGCCGAGAATTTGAAACGAGACGTTTTTCGATTCGACAGAGCCTGAATTTGCGCGAGGCAGGGCGCTATCAAATTAATCTCGATACTAATACGTGGAAGTCGACCAATAGCGAAAAGTATAGTGACTGGTTGCTCGGAGGAAATGGCGATATTAGCTGGGACAAAAATCGTATACAGCTTCGCGGCAACTATAAAGTAGTTGATCGTGCCGCGCTGAGCCAGGAATCGACCAATACAACGCTGAGTGGCGATCATTTTTATTATCCGACTCGTGCCGTCAGGGTTGATACCTCGGCTGATTATTACAATTATGAGACTAAGAGCGAGCCATCAGCGGTGGTATTTAGCAATGGTGCGCGTGAGACCACTAGCGAACAGCTCTCGAGCTTTATCTTCTGGCGCCCGACGGATCGGCCAGTGACTGCGAGTGCCGGTGTCAGGGTGTTTAAGCTGGACAGCGATGCTGGCTCTACTAATACCGGTCCGACGGTGATCAATAATGAAACAGAGTTGCTGAGCATAAACGCCACAGCGGGCGGGATGTATCAATACACCAAAAACCTTCGTTTTGACGCTAATGTGAACTTTTCTGTCAATGATAACGGCACTAATGACAACAATTCGCACCTTGGGCGAGTCGGCGCACTGTTGCAGTCAGATATTCATGAGGTCCTTGGCGGGGCGGGATATCAGTGGTACGCCTCTGCGGCGGGACAAATGCAAGGCACGGAGAGCGATGATCGTAATACGCTGAGTGCGAATCTGGGGCATGACGCGAATCGTGCCTGGTTGAATGACGATAAAAGTTCGACACTTCGTTTGGGGTTAAGTCAGGCGTTTAGTGCGGCCTTTGAGGGCGGGGATGTAGATTCTGACACGCAGCGTTTTGACCATTCCGCTACGCTCGGTTGGGACAGCTATGGCGGCAGTGGTAGCACCTATGCAGCATTAACGGTTTCGGATGCTCATACCTTTGGTGACCGTGAGGGTGACCAGCAGTTAGTCAATATGCAGGTATCACGGACACAAAATTTTACCCGCCGCAGCTCGCTGACGGGTAATATTACGGCGCAGAGCGTGCGCCAGAAGTTTTCTCAGCAGGATGAGCGCGAGACGTCGACCACCACCACGGGGACGGTGAATTATCAGCATTCCAGGCTGTTTGGGGCACCGCGGCTGCGTTTTGGTTCGGATCTACGGTTGTCACGCGCATCGGAAGATCAGGGGATTGATCGCTCTGAGTGGGAAAACCGACTGGATTATAGTGTCGGTCTAGTAGATACTAGGGCAAGTTGGCGCCTGATAGATGCTGGGGAGCAGGATTATA
>CALZHD010000076.1 GCA_945787155.1 uncultured Gammaproteobacteria bacterium
TCACAGGAGGAAGCGTGCGAAGTTGCTTTGCAAAAAGAGACCTATAGCGGTTACCTCATGTTGGTAGATAAGGAGCGCATCGAACAGATTCAGCGTGCATTAAATCAGATTGCGGCGGGGAATCAACAAGGCTCAGAAGAGCAGGAGGTTGCCGCAAGCTTGATGGTTGACGGTACGCTAGGTGCCGGGACGCGTAAGGCGTTATATGAATTTTGTCTGGGATTAAAGACAGTGCCCGCTGATGATTTTGCAGCCAATATTGTGCAGAAGCTCGATCAGAAGAATGCATTGATGACAGCCATTGCCAAAACAGTCAATGATAGCGATGAGGAGACGGTTAGTGCGGAGCCAGCAGAAAAACCTCAACCCGAGTCTAAACCTCAACCTCAACCTCAACCAGAATCAGTAGCCGTTATCACCGATGAAACGCTTCCGTCAAAAACGGAACTGCAACCGGGCGGTATGCCGGCGATTTATTATCTGTTGACTAAAGATGACCTTGCCGCTGTGCTTGAAGCAAGCACGCCTCCGAAGAAAGATGAGAAGAAAGAAGAGACGACGGAGACAACAGAGGCAGAAGGAAAAGAAGAGAGCGAAATAAAGAATATCGCAGCTGATAAGAATGACAGTGCGTTTGAGGAACTGCCCGCAGATGAGTCAATAGCAGCGCTTGAAGCGCTACTGGGTATCCCCTATGTGAGTCAGTCGCAGTTGCTGCGCGCGGTGGCAGCAAAGAGCGGCATCAATGATAAGGCAAATCCACAGTTCATTGCACAATTGACCACTGCCGCACAAAAAAATGCGTCGACGAAGCTGGAGTCGATAGTGCTCGACGCAGAGTGTGGCTGTGTGCGTGACTTATCAGATACTGTGTACGGTTTCTATCCCTACTGGCGTGCGACACAGCCCCGACAGTCCGAAGCAGCGCCTGATGAAAATGCAGGCAGCGATGCTGCGGCAACACCGATGATCGATTTTAGCGTCTTTAGTAGAATCGCCTATTACGCGTTGACGTTAGAGAAAGACGGCAGCATCACAACGCCGTTACACTGGAACAGTAATGGCAAGCTCGGGAATTTTATAAACATTGCGCATCGACACAAGACCGCAGTCGACCTGGTAGTCTATGCGGACCACTGGACGCAATGGTCGAAGAGCGCTCTGCAGGCCTCTGTGATGTCAGTCTATAATCAGCTGCTGCTAAAGGTGGAGTATCGTGAGAGTGGTGCAATGGCCTATGTGCCGTTTTTAAATAAAACGACAGCCTCTCCAGATGGCGTGACGCTGTACTTTGATGATTATTCTGAAAACCCTGAATCACGCTATCAGATTATCGAGTTTGTTAATCAGCTTTACGAGCGGCTTGAAGACCTCGATCGACAGTATAAGATTAATATTCTGTTAGATCTTCGTTCAGAGGATCTTGCCAGTGGTAAACGACTCTTTGGTGATATCAAAGGTTTGCTGGTAAGTGACCATGAGGAGATTTCCCCCTACGTTGATTCGTTGCTGGTGTTTCTGGATGAGCCGACCACTGATACGAAAAAAATTCTACGTAGCAAGATAGAGAATGAGTTTAGTGGCGGAAAGCGTATGGATGTGTTGCGTAAAGTGATCCCGGTGATCTCACCCTATGGACATGATTATGATGAGGAAGCGCCCTATAGTCAGTTTGATGATGATCTGATCTATCTGACAAATAATTTCTCCGGTGTCGGGCTGTGGCCACTACCGATGGTCACTGATAAAGCTGCTCCGATGGTGTCAGAGCTTCTGATTAAACGTTTCGGACTCGTTGAAGTCGAAGGGTGGCTGAATAAGATTTCGGCGAACTATCCTGCGCTATGTGAATTTGCGTGTCCGAATCGCTGGGCATTCCGCGTGGCTATTGATCTGCTGTTGTTCTTAATAGTCGTATACGGCGTACTGGCGCTGTTTTCACTTCGCATGCGGCGTTTTTACAGTCGGTACTCCAGCTATTTTATGTTGTACATCGTGTTGATGGTGCTCGTATTTATGGCCTCTTTAATGTGTGATCCGTTCTGGAAGGAGAAACGTGATTATGTATTCATGGGGTTAATCTTGATAGTGTTTGCTATTTTTGTAGTACGTAAGTATAGCCAGGCCAAGCAGGGGCCACTGCCCTGAATGGTCAGTAGCGATGAGCGCTAACCGATCGAATCGTAACAATGGAGGTGTTAGATGAGTCATTCAAGTGCTGAAATGACCATGGTAGACAGTGATGTTGGAGCATCTGCTCATGACTCAGTAGCAGCGCTGAAAAATTATCAGCAGATACTGGAGCGGGTGGAGAAGTCCCGCTCAAAGATTGAAAAAGGAGATGCGCTCGAATTGTTATTGGCACGCGATGAGATGGAAGCGGTCTTAAATGTTCAGCCTGATGAAAATAGTGACGAATTAACCAGTCTGTTTGATGTGGATGAAAAATTAGCTGCGCTTGATATTCGTCTCAAGCATATTGGTGAGGCGCTAGCCAATACCATCAGCATTGACAAGTGGCGTACTCGGTTACATCGCGAAGAATGTGCGTGGTGGTGGCAGTTTACACCAACCCGTAAAGTGGGTGCATGGGATCGTGTTGACTGGTTATGGGATGCACTAACGCTGGGCACATTGGCATTGGGGGCCAGTTTTATGGTGAGTATCATCTCGGCACTCTCCGTCGGAAGTCTCACCGTTGCGGCCACACTCTCAACGATCGCACAGATTGGTGGTCTGGCGATAGTCAGTCAGGGGGCATTGACTAAGCGTGGGCAGGAGAAGGTGCGTGATTTTATGACGCGGTTTAATATCGCCACACGTTTTCAGAGTGAAGTGATGTTGATTACGGCGCTATTGCTGTTACTGACTGTGTATGTCACTCATAACTCACTTGCCGATGTCTATCTTGAAAATGGCCGTGCCGCATATAGTCAGGGTGAACTGGGTGACGCTGAATTAACCTTTCTTCGTGGGCTTGAGATTGCCCCTGATAACTCAACCTTTAATGCCGAGCTGGGGCGTATCTATGAGTCATTGGGTGTGCTCAACAAAGCGATTGAGCAATATTATCTCAATGTACAGTCGGGCGGTATCAAGGGGATCAATGACCTCGGGCGTACTTATATCAACTGGGTCAATCCGGCGACCAGAAAAAATGATCCCGCGCTGGCCGAGGCATATCTACAGCTGGGACTGCAACGAGCCAATGCGCAGCCGGTGCCGGATCAGGATCTACGCTATCAATTGAATCGTAACCTGGGATGGGCACTGCTCAAACAGGAGAAATTCATTGAGGCAGAGCAACACTTAAAGACTGCAATTACAATCGATGAAGCGATCCCCGGTAATCAGATTGGGGGAGGTATGGCGTACTGTTTTCTCGCCTATGTTTATGAGCAAGCAGGCAATGCTGCAGCGGCTAATGAGCAGTGGGGGCGTTGTGTCGTCAAGGCACGCCCGGAGACGATTCACGAATACCGCTGGTTTTCTGAGGTGAGAAAAGGCGATATTGCTGGATGTGTCAACACCAGCAAAATCGTTTCCGGGCTGGATGACCAATCGTTCGAGATGATACAGCAGGAGCACTGTGCAGCGCTGGTCGCTACTAGCGGCCTGGGCAGTATCGGCAAGATTGCTGCGACTATTCAATAGTACGTTGTGAAAAATATCTGAATCTAGATTAGATCATGTCAGGAGAGTAATGATAGTGCACAGGTGGGTGAGTGGTTTTGTCGGCATGGCCGCCATTTTTAGTCTGATCGGTGCACTACTGTTATCGTATCAATATGTTGTATATAAAGATGAGATAAATAGCTCAGCCAAAAATGAACTCAAAACGCTCACTTCCAGCGCTGCGGCACAGATTGATGCGGCGCTGATGGCGGTAACGCGATCTGCCGAGAGGCTAGCGAGTACCTTGAGTCGTGGCGGAATCTCTGAAAAAGAGATGCTTTCCCAGCTGCGTAAAACACTCGGCAGCAATGCTAACTATTTTGGCGGCACCATTACGTTTCGTCCGCATGGTTTTAGTGCTGATGAAAGACTCTACTCGGCCTACTTCACCCGCTCGGTCGATGACGACACATTCAAGTTTCAACGTCTCGATAAGGTGTATGACTATACGACCTCCGAATACGACTGGTATGTCGAGCCAATGAGCAAGGGAAGTCGTTGGGGAGAGCCTTACTGGGATGAGGCCGCAAAGACTTATTTGGTGACCTATTCAGCAGTGTTTTATGAAGCCACTGCGGATGATCAGCAGGTTGCGCTGGGCGTGGTGACGATCGATATTTCGATGAATCAGATTCAGGCGATCATCGAGTCACTTGATCTTGGTCCCAGTGGGTTTGGTGCGTTGACCACCCGCGAAGGAAGTTACCTTTACCATCCAAACCAGGAGTATGTGCAGAATAAAAAGAACATCCGTGATGTGGCGCGGGACAAAGGGGATAGCGATCGGTTGATCATTGCCAACGATATCCTGCAGGGGAAGGGGGGTGTCATCGATCATATTAGTACAACTACCGGACGGGCATCGTGGTTAATGTACGAGACAGTGCCCGTGTCGGGATGGTCGCTGCAAAATACCTTTATCAAAGATGACCTGCCCATTGATGTAAATGTTCTGCGCAAGAAGCTCATCAGGATTATTTTGTTTGCGGTTGTCTTCTTGATAGCGCTCTTTTTTTTACTACTGAAGGTTCACCACGGCGAGCATTTCAAGATATGGCTCTTTACGGCGGTATGCTCACTGGTGTTAATGATCGGCATCGGCATGTTATGGCATCTGGCGCTGACACATTATTCATCTGACGATGTGCCAGGGGCCAGAATTTCGGATAAAGAGACGCTCAAGGCGGTCATCAGTGGCTATACAGTCCGGAGTCAGGAGAAACGCCTGGATCTACCGCATTATATCTCGACTGGAATCTATATCGATACGATCGAGTTCAAGAGTGCCAACAACCTGTTGATCGCGGGGCGTGTATGGCAGTCATACGCAGCAGATTACCCCGCCGAGATGAAAAAGGGATTTTCGATCGGTCGTGCCAAGGACCTCAGGATCACAGAATTAAGTCGTACGTCGCAGAATGGGCGGGAAATGATACAGTGGCGTTTTCAGGCAGACCTCAGAGTGAATCTCGATTATTCCCGCTATCCACTTGAAGTGGAGCATCTCAATTTACAGTTACTGCCCGCAGAGAGTGAAAGGAATGTGGTGCTGGTGCCGGATCTTGATGCTTACAAGCTGATGGCATCGACCCTGCTGCCGGGACTGGACAGAGAGATATTCCTGCCGGGATGGGAGTTCTCCGGTACCTTTTTTGTGTTACGCGAAGAACGTCTTGATACCGACTTTGGTATCAAGCGTAATCTGGATTATGAGCTTCTGCCGACGCTCTATTATCATATCGGTATTCAGCGTGTCTTTGTCGATGCCTTTATTTCAAACCTGACACCGCTGATTATAGTCGCAATCATCCTGTTTGCATTGTCGCTATTATCGAAAGAGATTGAGGTTGGCAGGGTGTTGAGTATTTGCGTCGCGGTATTTTTTGTGGTGGTTTTTTCACACCTAGCTATTCGCAAAAACATCCCGTCGGGAGAGATATTTTATCTGGAGTATTTCTTTTTCGTTATTTATTTTTGCATTCTGATGGTGCCGCTCAATGCCGTGCGTTTGGCATTAAATCTGCCTTCGCGGTTTTTCGAATACAAGAATGGGCTGATTGCACAGGGGGCTTACTGGCCGAGTGTGCTGGGAATATTTTTTATGATTACGATGTGTAAGTTCTATTGATTGAAATGGACAGTAAATAGTCTGTAATAAGGGAGATTGTGGGTGATAATAAAGCGGATTGCTGCAGAGCAGAGAGTACTCTTTGTGATGTGGGTAATGTTCCTGGTGGTCTTCTATCTGGCGGCAGGTTATCTTGCGAGCAGTAATCTGTATACAGATAAAGTCGAATCAGAAGCACGTCATCAAGAGCGCATAGATCCACATAAAACAGAAAGTGGCAAGACTGCACCGGATTACCAGCGGTTGAATGGAGAGCAGAATAACAGTGAGCAGGTGAAGGTTGGGGTCTATGTCGATCGGATCGAGGCTATATCCACCAAGGAGACGCTCTGGGTAGTGGACTTTTATCTCTGGTTTAACTGGCAGGGGGATAACATCAAGCCGGGCGAGTCGTTTCATGTGGTCGATGGTGAGGTGTTGTCAAAGGAGCGTATCAGGTTCCGCGATGATGGTGATAGTCACTACGAACTTTACCGTGTCGCCGCACGCATCACCAAGGCGTTTAACATTATGCGGTACCCGCTCGACCATCAC
Source organism: uncultured Gammaproteobacteria bacterium (assembly GCA_945787155.1). Classification (GTDB taxonomy): domain Bacteria; phylum Pseudomonadota; class Gammaproteobacteria; order SZUA-140; family SZUA-140; genus SZUA-76. The sequence continues at coordinate 6,338 of CALZHD010000076.1, forward strand.
CAGCTGACCATTCGTATCGAAGAGAACGATCTGCAGTGGGAGCAGCTACAGTACGTGCCAGATATGGAGGGCACAACCTACAGCTCACGTGTCAATATACCAGGCTACATGATTTATCGCAGTGACCTGATTAACAAACCTCATGCCTATAAAAGTAGTCGTGGTGATCCACTCTCGCCTGAGGCACATAAGGCCGTGTATAGTCAGCTGACCTACGCATTGTCGATTAAACGACCAGACTGGGGGCTCTATTTCAAGATGTTCCAGGGGTTGTTTGCGGCGGTCGCCATCGCTTTTCTTGCTTATCTGCTGGCACCTGCATCCGGTGATCGTATCGGGTTAGGCGTGGGTGCCTTTTTTGCGGCGGTGGCAAATAGTTATATTAATCTGACAGAGTTGCCAGGGGTGGGGCGTGTTACGTTGACCGACATGGTGAATGGTATCGGCATGATCACGATTTTGCTGACGCTGTTTGGTTCGATCCTCTCTTCATACCTTGCGGAGAGAGAGGGCGAAGTTGTCAGTGCGCGGCTCTTTGATCGTGGTTCGTTGTTGGTATTTTTGGTTGGATTTGTTGTAGTGAATGTTGTGATCGCATTTTTTGCAGCATTCTAAGGGGTGATAAAAGTATACATTGGGGCGTCTGTTTATAACGGAGCTTTAGCGATGCCAAGACTGTTCAGGTACGCTAGACAACAGTAATCATTGAATATACTTGCTCCAGTTCGGACAGAACCTGAATGGGGTACATAGCCAGGAAATGGGTGAAAAATACGGTCTTTAATGATGGGCATGTCGTCATTACATTGGTTTTTATGGGGTTGATCTTTGAAAAGCGAGTTTTATTAAAATGGAACTGATTGAGAAAGCGACCATCATTCACTACCACCGCCACCGCATTAAGGAGTTTAGCGGAACGGTAAAGTCACTCGGATGGAAGGGGGCGGCAAGCCAGTTAAAAAGATTCGAGGTACTTGCTCAGGTGGCAGATTTGAACGGTCGCTCAATAATGGATCTGGGTTGCGGCCAGGGCGACTTAAAAGGTTTTCTGGATGAGCGGGTTTCTGAGTTTGCTTATATTGGCATCGACCAGATGCCTGAGTTTATTATCGAAGCCAATAGACGCTACGGTCACCTGCCCAATACCGCTTTTTATCAAACCGATTTTAGCGCCACTGAACTGCCAACGGTTGAATATGTTATTGCCTCGGGGGCACTCGGTTATCGTAGTGTTAACTCAACTTACTACAAAGAAATGATTGCCCGGATGTACGCATCAGCGCAAAGTGCATTGGCTTTTAATATGCTTGATAGGGCTACTTTCCCCGATCACCCGCTGTTAGTGGGGCACGATGTGGAGGAGATCGAAGCTTTTTGCAAGTCCCTTTCACCACGGGTTGAATTAATAAAGGGGTATCTGGTTGATGATTTCACTATTTTTATGTATCGAGCGTAGCGTTAACAGTTCTATGTTGTAATGATGTCTATGTAAAATGGGATTGATTCTCGATCGAGAAATTTATGCACATTCGTGTGGGCGATCTTGAAGATAGAACGAATCAATTGATCGCGCAAAGGAATGCCGTTCAGGTAGTAATGGCGCGATGGGTGCGCCAAATATAGTGAAGCCTAAAAAAGGCCAGCCATGGCATGAGCAGTGGAGTCTTGAAAACTTTGGAAGCAACCCGTCAACAATGACGGGCAGATAAATTTTTCGTCATAAAACTAACGCTATAGTAATAAAAGGAATTTTTCGGTGAAACAATCTTACTGGTGGTCTTTATCTGCGTTAGTGTCCGCGATACTTGTTTTTATACTGATAAGTATGTGGGTGGATATGAATAAGTATGAGGTTGACCCGCCTCAGTTGGTTAATGAACAGGCGGCCGATGAATACTTACAGCAGCACTGGGAAGCGCGACTGAGAAGCACGCATTTAGATGCAGAACCTACCATTAAGATAAAAACTGGCATATTTATTCAATCTTTGCAGTTTTTCAATTCCAGCGAAGTCAATCTGACCGGCTATATTTGGCAGCGTTATCAAGATGACGTGCATGATGCCATTAAGCCTGAAAAAGGAGAGATTGGCTTTATATTGCCAGAGCAGGTGAATTCAGGCAGTGATATTTCACCACGTGAAGTGTACCGAGTACGTGATGGTGATGAAGAGGTGATTGGCTGGTATTTTGAGGCCACTTTGAAGCAACCGTTTGATTATGATCTTTATCCGTTCGATCATAAAACAGTGTGGGTGCGGATGTGGCCCAAAGAGTTCTCTCGGAATATTGTACTGGTGCCCGATTTTGGCTCATATAAGGCAACAGGTCAGCACGACATTTTCGGCATTGAAGAAAATATAGTCTTAGGTACGTGGGTGCGCAAGAATACTTATTTTGATTATAAAACATCGAGCTATGACACGAATTTTGGGATTGCTGACTACATAGGACAGGAAGGCTTTCCTGAATTGCATTACAATTTTGTGGTGAAGCGAAAATTTGAGAATGCGTTTACCGTCTATCTATTGCCGTTGTTCCTTGTCGCTGCATTGTTATTTGCAGCGCTGCTGACTGTCAGCGCAAACGAATCACTTTCCGGTAAGTTAGGGTTCAGTACTTCTGGGTTTATTGGCGCCAGCTCTGCACTGTTTTTTGTAGTGATGTTGGCGCATATTCAGCTCAGAGAGCAGTTTGCCGGCGCAAGCATAGTCTATATAGAGTATTTTTATATTTTAATGTACGCGTTACTCGTGACGGCAACGGCCAATACTTATCTATTTTCGATTAATGCGACGAGATGGAGTAAGATTATTTTGTACAATGACAATATCATTCCCAAGGTGGCCTATTGGCCAGTAGTACTGAGCGCTTTGATTTTAATTACGTTGATGGTGTTGTGAGTGATGTTGTATTGTGTCGATAAAGGAGTCTCGTTATGAAGTCATATGCTGATAAAAAGACGAATAATGCCAGCGCATGGGATGTAAATAATGATCTGAAACAACAACATGATCATGCGCCTTCGTTATCGTTCATCGACAATCGTTCTTCAGCCATCACCCAGCGTAAATTAGCGAAAGCGATCAATGCCAGCGCAAAGCAGGCTATTCAACGACAGGCGGCGAGTGAAGAAGAGCTGCAAATGAAAGCAGCAGCTAGCGTTGTGCAGCGGGTAGAAGATGAAGAAGAATTACTACAGGGAAAATTCGAGACAGCACAGCGGGTGGAAGAGGAAGAAGAGTTGCTGCAGGGAAAATTCGAGCCGGTGCAGCGGGTGGAAGAAGACGAAGAGTTGCTACAGGGAAAATTCGAGGCGGCACAGCGGGTAGAAGAGGAAGAAGAGTTGCTGCAAGGAAAGTTCGAGACGATGCAGCGGGTAGAAGAGGAAGAAGAGTTGCTGCAAGGTAAATTCGAAGCTGTACAGCGAGTAGAAGACGAGGCGTTGTTGCAGGGCAAGTTCAGTACCGAACCCACTCAGCTGAAGCCAGTCGCCAGAGCTAATAACACTGGCCTGCCCGATAATCTCAAGATGGGTATCGAAAACCTGTCGGGCTATGCGATGGATGATGTAAAGGTACATTACAACTCTGACAGGCCTGCCCAATTAAATGCCCACGCCTATGCGCAGGGAACCGATATTCATCTTGCTTCAGGACAGGAGAAGCATTTGCCACATGAAGCGTGGCATGTGGCTCAGCAGAAACAGGGGCGGGTTAAGCCAACGATGCAGATGAAGGGTAACGTCAATATTAATGATGACGTTGCGCTGGAGAGCGAGGCAGATGTGATGGGTGCGAAGGCCTTGCAGATGAAAGCAGAAAGCTCATCGCATGGTAAAGGGTGTGGTTGTCCGGCCTGTTGCCCAGTGCAGCGAGTTGCAGCGAAGACCGTGCAGCTCAAATGTAAAATTTGTGGTGCGAAGAGTCATAGTGCAAGCAAGTGTCCAAAAAGAGAGGTTGAAGTTGCAGAAGAATCCGAGTCAGGTGGACGAGGGTTGGTTTCGGGGGGTAAGGCCCAACGTAAGATGTTGGCTGTTTTAATTAGCAAACTAGATGTTGAAGCGATGTATGATGAAGGCGCGAAGAGCCTGGTCGGTGGTAAAAAAGGTAAGCCGTCAGGTTTAAAGGATAAAAGTGTCCGTATTGATCGTCAGGGTAAGGGTAATGTTCAGTTTCAGATAGGTGATGCTAGCTATGCCTGTGTGACCTTTAGCGAGGATACAGATCCCGGAGCGGTCATAGCGGCGCTGTATCAGTCGTTTGATTCTGGCAGCAATGTGGATCTTTAAGGAGCCTCTCATATCTCTCCGCCCAGAATTAATCAGAGGCTTCTTTATAATTTATGAGGGTTAGTTAGCTGGTGAAGGTTATAATGGGCCTGGCGTTCAGGTGTTTATGTCAATGTCATCAGTGTTAAAAACAACCTTATAAGTTAGGAAACCGGATGTATAAAACGCAGCGAACAGTGCTGGCGCTACTGGCCTGTTTGTATTCCACAGCACTCTTTGCACAGGATAATGTTAATGTTCAGATCAGCGGCATCGAAAAACTGCTGGAAGATAACGTCCGTCTGTTTCTAAGCATTGAGCAGCAAAAAAATCACGCGTTAATGAGTGAAGGCCGTTTGCGCCGTCTCCACAAAAAAGCACCACAGGAAATTTCCAAAGCGTTGCAGCCATTCGGCTATTACCGTTCCGTGATTGACGCGAAATTAACGCAACTGTCGCCCGGTGACTGGCAGGCGACCTATATCATCGACCCCGGTCCACCAATGCTTGTGAGTGAGTTCGATTTTGTATTGAGCGGGGGGATAAACGACGATCCAGAATTTCTCTCACTGATCACAACCCTGCCATTGGGTGAAGGGACGGTATTTAATCACCTTGATTACGAAGATATCAAAGCGAGTCTGGCCAGGCTTGCCGCAGAGCGAGGCTATTTCAACGCGAGTTTTATCGAACATCGGGTAGAGATTGATCTTGATGCCTATGAGGCGCGTATTCATCTTCACTACGATGGTGGTTCACGCTACCGTTTCGGCGAGGTGCTGCTGGTACAGGAAGTGCTCAATCCTGAACTCCTGCAGCGGTATATTCCTTTCAAAAGAGGTGAGCCCTATACGCTCAATCAGCTGATCAATTTTCAACAGGTGCTGAACGACAGCGACTATTTCCGCACTGTTGAAGTGTCACCGGGTGAAGCGCAAATTGATAGCGCTGAGATTCCGGTTGCCGTGATGCTCACGCCGCGCAATCGCCATCGGTACAGTTTTGGGCTCGGTTACGGCACCGATACCGGCGCCCGTACCAAATTCGGCTGGGAAATACCACGGCTGAATAGCAGTGGCCATCGCGTTAATACTGAAGCTGAAGTTTCGCAGAGAGGCTATAGTCTCTCTGCTCACTATCGTGTGCCGGTGCTCAATCCGCGTACCGACCAGATCGTATACAGCGCCGGTGTGGTCAATGAGGAAACCGACACCAGCGAGAGCACTGTGCGCACCATCGGTGTCAGTCTTAACCGCAGCCGTGGACAGTGGCGTGAATCTATCTCCCTTAATTATCAGCAGGAGGAATTCGTTGTTGCGAAAGACCGCGGTACCTCTACGTTGCTTATTCCCGGCGTCAACTGGAGTCGCACCTGGGGTCGTGATTTTATCTTCACCCTTGACGGTCTGCACTTTGATATAGGGCTACGCGGTGCCAGCGAAAATCTGGTTTCCGACACTGATTTCTTTCAGCTCCAGGGTGGGATCAAGGCGATCAATCCGTTAGGTCGTCGTAATCGTGTAATTGCCCGTGGCAGACTGGGTGGGACCTGGACGGACGACTTCCATCAGTTGCCCTCTTCGGTGCGTTTCTTTGCTGGTGGCACTCAGAGCGTGCGCGGTTATGCCTATCAGTCACTTGGTCCGGTGGATAGCAGTGGCGACGTGGTGGGCGGTAAACATCTGATGATCGGCAGTATTGAATTTGAACATCGTCTCAAT